>CAMDHJ010000247.1 GCA_945897865.1 Tepidiphilus sp. J10 | reverse complement strand
CTACGTTCCGGCCTTCGGCCTCCACTTCGGGACGAACACTCCACGCATCACTTCAGGCAATGGGGGTGTATCAGTTTTAAATCGGCAATATGGTGGGAAAGTGTGTCAATTTTGAATCGGCATTGACAATTTACAAACAGAGCGAACGGATATGACATGAACATGGCCTGGAAAGCGCTGTTGATCGCGGTTGTTATTGCATCTGCCACATGGATCTGGTCGGCCAACCAGGAAACCACAAATGGCCACCGCGAATTGCTACCTTCCGCCGTGCTTGTCAAAGAAGCGCCACCACAAGCAGACCAGCCCATAGACTGGGACGCCATAGCCACTGGGAAACCAACTTCTGGGCACTGCGTGAAGTGGGCATCATTCAAGGAATCAGCGGCCTTCAAAGCGCTGAGCAAGGAAAATCAGGAAGCCTCCAGAAACCTGTACTTCGATGAATGCGTGTCACCACATGTGCCTGCCGAAGATATCGGCAAAGCGCGCCGCGAGTTCGATGAATACTCGAAGCCATCCTGGCTTGATGGCAATGACACAGCCGCCATTGCCATCCTCGGCATTGCGCTGATCGCGGCAGCAATCGGTCTCATTGCCGCCATGTGGTGGCTCGCGCTCAGAGCTGCGCCAAAGATCCAATCCATCGCTGGGGAAGTACGGAACAAATACGACTCGCTCGCCAGGGTTGCCAAAAAGTACAGGCTCACCATTGCCGCGCTGATCGTGCTGATATTTTTCGCCTGGATGTTTCGCTACGAATACCTGAGCACAAACTTAATCCGCGTAGATCGCTTCACCGGAACCGTAGAACGATTCGACTCAGATGGCTGGCATAACGTGCAGGAATGAACTGGAGTAACCCTATGAACAAACTTGTTTTGGTCACTTTATTCTTTACGGCGGGCTGCGGCACATTGAAAGACGCATCCCTGAAAATCTCCCCCGGAGACAACAAGGAAGCAGTGGGCGATTTTGTCTGTGACAAGATTTCCGCAAACTACCGCCCTTAGCGCCAAGTGCCCATGACTGACCAACTGCCGCAGTTCCCGCTTGATAAGCAGTACCGTCTAATTCGCAAGCTGGGCGGCGGCGGATTTGGCGATGTTTGGCTGGCTGAGGATGTGTTGATTGAGGATCGATATGTAGCGGTAAAACGACTGAGGAATGATGTCGTGGATACATCGATATTGCTCGATGAGATGCGCCATTTATCCAAGCTCGACCATCCCAATATTGTCAAGTTTCTCCACCACACCCAGGATGTTCAGACCCTCTATCTGGTCATGGAATATTGCGCTGGCGGTAGTTTGGATGCCCATGTGCAGGGTAAGCCTATCTCGTATGACAAGGTGTTTTCATGGGGATATACGCTGGCAAGGGCATTGGCGGAGGCACATCGCAATGGAATTGTTCATCACGACATCAAGCCACAGAACATTTTGATCGACGCCGATGGAACTCTGAAAGTTGCCGATTTCGGCGGGGCAAATCGCGACATCGGGACAACCCGCTATATTCCGCCGGAGTTTCTTCTGGGTGAGGCTGCTGGTATCGATGCCCGATTCGACGTCTATTCCTTGGGGATTACCCTGTTGGAATTGCTGCTCGGGCAATCTCCCTTTCACGACATGAGCCGCAAGGAAATACTGCGATCAAAAATCCAGCATGACTTCATTCCTAGCACTTTGGGCGCATGGGTTGAGGCGATTTTACTCAAGGCCACGCACCCAACACCCGAGCAACGCTTTCAAACGATGAACGATTTTGCGGAAGCGATTTATTCACGCCATGTTCCTTTCGTGATTGATGGCGTAAAGATGAAGGCGCACGCCTGGGCAGAGAAGGCAGCGCGACAGCTGAGCCGAAACCGGTGGGTGAGTGCCAGGAAATATCTGGACCGCGCCCTGCACATGAACCCGGATTGCATTGCTGCACATGTTTATGCTGGACGTCTCGAACTGATGCTGAAACGGGTGTCGCATGCCAAGGAACACTTCAGCAAGGCCATACGGATCAATCCGCGTGTGCCATTGCAAAAGGAATTGGGATGGATGGCGCTTGAAGCCGGCAGTTACCCGCAAGCCATTTCAATGCTGAACGACCATCTTCAACGTGATGCATCGGACTACGAGGCATGTAATTTCCTGATCCAGTGCTTTTTCGATACGGGACGCTATGAGTTGGGCTTGCTACTGGCGAAGACGGTTATCGCCCAGAAACCCGGCAACGATTGTTTCGAGAACAATCATTTTCTGTGCGAGTTGATGGCAAATGAGGCGGCGCACAGTTTTCTGGATGGCATCGATCGATCTGAGCTTGTTAATCCGTTTAAGCGAATGAACTTCGATATCGCGACTGAACCAGACGCAAGCTGGAGCCGTAAAAATGGGCCACCACTCAAATCAAAGTTGCTGTTTCAGGAATTCCGCTTCGGGCGGAACGTGTCAATGACTTTGAGACACCAGCGGAATTAATTTAGTGTCGATGAATGATCGGTGTTTCCGGCGACGTTTTCCTTTTTGGGTGGATTGATCCAAGCGGCATCAGGCAGCTTGGGCGGTTGCGGTGCAATACCCTTGAATCGTTTCGGGTTGGCCAGGAAAGCGGCATTCAAGGTCTCAGCGCGTTGGCGCAGCAAGGCTTTTGCCTGGCCGTAGTGGACCGCCTCGGGCGTCATGAAGCCAATGCCGGAATGGCGATGTTCACCGTTGTACCAAGCGAAGAACTGCTGGCAGTGGGTTCTTGCATCCTCGATACAGCCGAATCGCGCGGGAAACTCGGGGCGGTATTTCAAGGTTTTGAACTGCGCCTCGGAGAACGGATTGTCATCTGACACATAAGGTCGGCTGTGGCTCTTGGCGACTTCGAGATCGACCAGCAAGGCCGCCACCGGTTTCGAGCGCATGCTGCTGCCACGGTCGGCGTGCAGGGTCAGCGTGCCCGGCATGATGGCCTGCTTGGCCACGCTGTCGGCGATCAGTTTCTCGGCCAGTTCGGCGCTCTCCTGGGGTGC
>CAMDHJ010000246.1 GCA_945897865.1 Tepidiphilus sp. J10 | reverse complement strand
GATCGTTGCATCAAGGATGCCAAGTACGCCAATTCGATTCGCTGGCAGCCGGCGTTCAAGCAACTGATCTATCGCAACGATGCCGGCAAGCTGATTGTCACCATCAGCCAGAATTCGATTGGCAACGCCATCACCGAACTCCTCGGCGTGGTGGTCAAACGCACGCCGGATGCGGATGCCTATGGCCGCGCTGAACCGGCGCTGATCGAGAAATTGCTGGAAGTCAGGCGGCGCCTGATCGAGGATGATCTGGGCACCGGCATTCACACACCGCATTGGGGTGCTTCGTAAGGGGTGCTTCGTAAGGGTGCTTGGTAAATCAGAATTCCAGGAGGGGGCATGACATTCTTGCCGGAGGTTCCGCTCAATGCTGTGAACGATTCACAGCAGCACGCTGAACGCTTGAAAACTCTCTGGAAGCTGGTGACGCAGCGTGATTTGTGCGAAGAGGATCGCTTTCGAGCCATTTTGAGTCTTGCTGGGCAAGCGTTGAATATGGATCTGGCGGCGCTGGGCGAATTTTCGTCGTGCTATACCGTGCGCTATGTACACGACAGCCTGAACCTGTTGCCAGAGGGCACGGTGCTGTCGATCCAGGACACGCTTTGTCAGCATGTCTTCAATAGTCGCGAGCCGCTGTTTGTCAGTGATCTCCGCCAGCATCCGTTGTTCCAGACGCATTATCTGGTTACCCAGGTTGGCCTCAATGTGTATGCCGGTATTCCGGTCTGGGCTGGCGAGGATGTGCAGGCTGTGCTGGCATTCATGCGCCGAACACCGGTCGAAGGCGGCTTCGATGAGGCGGATATCGCTTATATGGAGTTGGTGGCCGGCTGGCTGGGCTATCACTTGTCGCAGACGCAGCAACGCGAGTTGCTGGAAAAATATGCCATGACTGATCCGCTCACCAGCATGCTGAATCGGCGTGCGGCGGAACTGCGGCTGAATGAGGAGTTGGCGCGAGCAAAGCGGCATGGTGATGGCTTTGCAGTCGCTCTGCTCGATCTGGATTACTTCAAGGCGGTTAATGACCGCTATGGACATGCGGTGGGCGATGAAGTGCTGCAGACGGTCGCGGCAAGGATTCTGGCCGGTTTGCGCGAGGATGATTGGGTAGCGCGCTGGGGCGGCGAGGAGTTTCTGGTCTTTTTGCGGAATGCCGATGTACTTGAAGCGGTTTTTGTCACGGAACGACTTGTCGCGGCAGTTAAATCGATGCCGATTCCGACCAGTGCTGGCGAGATCAAGATGACGCTGTCCGCTGGGATTGGGCTTCCAGTCAAGGAGGATGTGAGCTTTTTGCATGCGGTCGAAACCGCTGATTCCTGTCTTTACCAGGCCAAGGCGAATGGCCGTGATCGGGTTGAAGCGTATGGAGGCGCACGGATTTTGTGGCCGGCGCAACGGATCAAGCAGGCCTTGCGAGATGAGCAACTCTGTATCGCGAATCAGATCATTGTCGATCTGGAAACCGGTAAGGCCGTCGCGGATGAGGCGCTGGCCCGAATCCGGCTGCCGGATGGCAAGTATTTGGCGGCGGCCGAATTTATCGAAGCCGCTGAAGGGCTTGGCCTGATGGCGCAGATTGATCGCGCGGTGACCCAGCAGGTGATGCAGCGTTGTGCCCTCAAGTTGAGTGGCGGCGAGGCGGCTCAGGAGTTTTCACATTTCATCAATTTGTCGCCGCAATTTCTGGCCCGACGTGACTTGGTTGAGAAAATGCTGGCGAATGCGATGTCTTACTGCCAGACCTGCGGCGTCACTTTCGGTCCGGTCAAGCCGATCGTGTTCGAAATCACCGAACGTCAGTTTTTGCGCAATCTGGATACGCTGGAAGCTGATCTGAAACCGCTGCTCGACTTTGGTTTTCGCCTGGCGCTGGATGATTTTGGCAGCGGGTATTCGTCGTTTCTGTACCTGGCGCGATTGCCAATCAGTTTTCTCAAGATCGAAGGCTGGCTGATCAGAAATATTCGCAAGGAACGCAAGGTGGCAGCCATCGTTGAGAGCTTGGCCTCGTTTGGCAGACGAGAAGGGATCGTCACGGTGGCGGAGCATATTGAAGATGCCGATACCGCCCGTATATTGGCGGAGATGGGCGTCAATCTTGGTCAGGGCTGGCATTTTGGCCGTCCCGAAATTGATGAAATGCGCTGATTATTTGATCTTCAACAACTGCGGTCGGCAATTTCCCCGGGTAACCCGGTTAAACTTTGCCCCCTTCTTTCCAAATAAAGTTTTAAAAGGATAAATCATGAGCAAAGGGCAGTTGCTACAAGACCCGTTCCTCAACGTGCTGCGCCAAGAGCAAGTTCAGGTTTCTGTTTACTTGGTCAATGGCATCAAGCTGCAGGGCCATATTGAAAGCTTCGATCAGTATGTTGTATTGCTCAAGAACGCCGTCACCCAGATGGTTTACAAGCACGCCATCTCTACCATCGTTCCGGCTCGCCCGGTGATGGTCCAACACGGCAGTGGTGATTAACATTTGATTGCCGGTTGTTTGTCTGCGCTGATACATGTTTGATCGCCCGGACCGTGGCGCGGCGGTCGTTCTAGTCTCACTCGATTTTGGCCTGCCAGACTATGCCGAAGGTTTGAATGAGCTGAACCTGTTGGCTGGTAGCGCTGGCTTGCAGGTTGTCGGCTTGGTCGAGGGCAAGCGCGCCAAACCGGATGCGCGACTGTTTGCCGGCTCCGGCAAGGCGGAAGAAATCGGCCATGTCGTGCGCGATGCGGGCGCGACCTTGGTGATCTTCAATCACGAACTATCGCCGGTGCAGGAGCGTAATCTCGAACGTTTGCTGGAATGCCGTGTGCTTGATCGTACCGCGCTGATTCTTGACATCTTTGCTTTACGTGCGCGCAGCAATGAAGGCAAGTTGCAGGTTGAACTAGCGCAATTGCGGCATTACGCGACGCGACTGGTGCGCGGTTGGTCGCACCTGGAACGGCAGAAGGGCGGGATTGGCATGCGGGGCGGTCCCGGTGAAAGCCAGCTGGAACTTGATCGCCGTATGTTGTTGAACAA
>CAMDHJ010000245.1 GCA_945897865.1 Tepidiphilus sp. J10 | reverse complement strand
ATGCCGGCGAACGAATAGGTCAAACTGGAGACGGTGGAATCGACGGAATCATCAAGGAAGACCGTCTTGGTCTGGACACCATCTTCATACAGGCGAAGCGCTGGCAAGGGTCTGTGGGTCGCCCTGAAATCCAGAAATTTGTTGGTGCATTGCAGGGGCAACGTGCAAAGAAAGGTGTTTTCATCACAACGTCCATGTACACCACCGAGGCAGTTGATTATGCGTCGCGCATTGACACCAAAGTTGTCCTGATCGATGGAAAGCAGTTGGCAGGCCTGATGATTGACTTCGACGTCGGAGTTTCAATTTCAGCTTCATATGTTGTGAAGCGAATTGACTCTGACTACTTCGAAGAAAGCTGAGCAACGGCAAGCCACTGACCTTCTATGCTGCTTTACCTCCTCCGCCACGGTGAAAGCGAAGCCAATGTGGGTGGATACATCAACGACGTTCCTGAGAAAACGGTTTTTCTCACCACCAAGGGGCGTGAACAGGCGGCAACGGCGGCACAAGCTTTAAGTGGCATCAGTTTCAGCCATGCCTTTTCCTCGCAGTTCCCGCGCGCCCGTCAGACCGCCGAGATCGTCCTAGCGGGACGCAATTTGCCGCTGACCATTGATGCCCGTCTGAATGAACGTCGCTCCGGCCTGGATGGCCAGCCGGTGGAGGCGTTTAACGGGTTGGTGCGGCCGGACCCGGTTCGTATCAAGCCGGCGAATGGCGAGTCGTTTCTGGAACAGATGGCGCGGGTACTTGGTTTTCTCGACGAAATTGCGCTGTGTCATCCCACAGGGATCGTGCTGGCGGTTTCGCATGAAAATCCGATACAGGCTGCAGCCGCCTTGGCTGGAATGGACATGGAAGCGGCCGCGCGTGGCGGACTCGCCAACTGCGAGTGGTTACGCCTTGAATGGCCGCTTCAGCCGCCTACTGTCTGCGCAAGTGGCTGATTTTCAGTATTAACACCACGCTGGCCAGGATCAGTGTGATCAGGTTGGCGAGAATGATCGGCCAGCTCTTCAGCAAGATTCCGTACAGCAGCCAAAGGGCCACGCCCAGCGTGAACAGGCTGTACATGCTGAGCGAAACGCCGGAAAGATCACGGCTGCTCCACGACTTCAAGGCCTGCGGTACAAAAGCCGCAGTGGTGAGAATGGCCGCACCATAGCCGATCAGATCTGGAGACATGGTTCAGCGATGACGGAGAAGATGGATTTCGCGTTGCGGGAAAGGAATCATGATGCCGCCTTCGCGGAAGCTGGCCAGAATCGCCTGGTTGATATCCCCGGCAACGGTGGCAAAAGCTTCGACCGAAACCCAGGGCCGGATTGCGATATTGATCGATGAATCACCCAGCGCCGCGACCTGAATCAGCGGTGCCGGTTGCTGAAGCACTTGCGGGTTGGTGGCAAGCAAAGCGTTGATGCGTGCCAGCGCGGCATTCAAATCGGTGTCATATGCAACGCCGACAGTCAGATTGACCTGCCGAATCTGGCCATAGTTATGCAGAATTTCGCCGGCAATCTTGCGATTCGGAATCACCACTCGTGACAAGTCGGGGTGGCTCAGGATGGTGCTGAACAAGCTGATTTCTTCGATCTGGCCTTCCTCGCCAACGATCGAAATGTATTCACCCACTTTGAACGGCCGCGTGAAGATAATGGTCAGTCCGGCGGCCAGATTCGACAGCACGCCCTGCATGGCCAAAGCCAGTCCGGCACCGGCGACACCAAGACCGGCAATCAAAGGCAGCAATTCGACACCGAGGTTTTGCAGTGCAAGAACGCCGAACAGGCCAAGCACAAGAAGCCGCACGATGCGCACCAGCAAAATGCGCAAAGTCACGTCGAGTTCCATTTTCAGCAGCATGCCTTCCGTGATACGCCCCATCCATCTGCCGACGTAAAAGCCGGCAAGCAAGATCAAGCAAGCGACCACGAGTTTCGGGCCAAACGTGAAGGCGAGGTCGATGGCGGTGGTCTGAATCTGATCCAGGGCCTTGATGTTTTCGACGATGGGGCTATTCATGACGTTCTTCCTGGGTTGAAGCAGGCGGATTCTAAGCCGGGCCAAGTTAAAATCCGCAGCCTTGCAGATCACCCACGCCTTTGGCCGTATGCCAAGCGCGCTCCATCATGTTGCGGCTTACAGAAGTCAAACTCCCACTCGACCATCCAGCCGGCGCTATTGAAACCGCCATTCTGAAGAAATTGTCGCTGCCCGCTGGGCAACTGGTTCGCTTCGATATTCATCGTCGTGGCGTGGATGCCCGCAAGCGCGGCGAGATCACGCTGATCTATACGCTGGATATCGAGGTGACCAATGAAGCCGCCGTGCTGAAGCGTTTGCGCGCCGACAAACATGTCATGCCGACACCGGATATGGCTTACCGTTTCGTTGCGCGCGCACCGGAGTCACTCGGTTCACGACCGCTGGTAATCGGTGCCGGTCCGTGTGGTTTACTTGCCGCGCTGATCCTGGCCCAGACGGGATTCAAGCCGATTGTGCTGGAGCGCGGCAAGGTGGTGCGTGAACGTACCAAAGACACCTGGGCGCTATGGCGCAAGGGCGAGCTGAATCCGGAATCGAATGTGCAGTTTGGCGAAGGCGGTGCCGGCACTTTTTCAGATGGCAAGCTGTACAGCCAGATCAAGGATCCTCAGCACCACGGCCGCAAAGTGCTGGAGGAATTCGTCAAGGCCGGCGCGCCGCCGGAAATTCTCTATGTCAGCAAGCCGCATATTGGCACCTTCAAACTGGTGACGATGGTCGAGCACATGCGCGAAACGATCACTCAACTCGGCGGCGAGATTCGCTTCCAGAGCCGGGTGGTCGATCTCGACATCGAGGCCGGTCAGATCAAGGGTGTCACGTTGGCCGATGGCACGCGGATCGCCGCCGATCATGTCGTACTGGCATTGGGCCACAGCGCTCGCGATACCTTCCGCATGCTGCATCAACGCGGCGTCTACATCGAACCGAAGCCGTTTTCGGTCGGTTTCCGCATCGAGCATCCGCAATCGCTGATCGACCAGTGCCGGTTTGGCGATTACGCCGGCAATACCAC
>CAMDHJ010000244.1 GCA_945897865.1 Tepidiphilus sp. J10 | reverse complement strand
GCGCTGATCTCGCCCATGATGTCGGTCACCCGCTTCACGGCGTTGACCACTTCGTCCATCGTGCTGCCGGCCTGTTCGACCAGTTTGTAGCCCTCGGTCACCTTGTCGCTGGAGTCGCTGATCAGGCCTTTGATTTCCTTTGCCGCGGCCGCACTTCTTTGCGCGAGGCTTCTCACTTCGCCGGCCACCACGGCGAAACCGCGGCCTTGTTCGCCGGCACGTGCGGCTTCAACGGCGGCATTCAGCGCGAGGATGTTGGTCTGGAAGGCGATGCCGTCGATGACGCTGATGATGTCGGCAATCTTTTTGCTGCTGTCGGCGATGGCGCCCATGGTATGCACGACGTGGCCGACCACTGCGCCGCCTTTCACCGCGATCTCGGAGGCGCCTTTGGCCAGTTGGTTGGCTTGCCGGGCGTTGTCGGCGTTCTGTTTCACCGTGCTGGTGAATTCGTCCATTGAGCTGGCCGTCTCTTCCAGGCTGGCGGCCTGGTTTTCGGTGCGGCTGGACAGGTCGGTGTTGCCGCTGGCGATTTCCCTTGCTGCCGTGTTGATGGCGTCGGTGGCTTCGCGGATCTGGCTGACGATTTCGGTCAGCCGTTCGCTGGTGGCGTTGGTGTCGTTCTGCAGTTCGCCGAACAGGCCTTCGTAAGCACCGCCGGGTTGGCCTTCTATCCGTTGCGTCAGATCGCCTTGCGAAAGTGCGTTGAGCACCCGAGCGACGTCGTTCAAGCCGCGTTCGCTGGTCTCCATCAGTTTGTTGATGCCGTCCGCCAGTTGCAGAAAAAAGCCGGTTTTCCCCGCCGGGTTCAGTCGGTGGCTGAAATCGCCCGCCGCTGCCGCACTGACCAGGTCAGCGACTTCCCGCTCGACAGCCACTTCCGCTGTGCGATCTTGCCATTGCGTGACGCGCCCCAACAGCTTGCCACTCACATCGACTATCGGACGTGCAACCAAGCGGAGCTGATATGCACCAAATTCCATGTCCATTTGTGCCCCTGACGCGATCGCCTGATCGAAGCGAACGGCAGCGGTTGCATCCGCAAAAACGCTGGACACTTTGCCGCCCATTAAACTTTCAACCTTCATGCCGGGGCCACCCAGGCTTTGTAGCAGCTTGCGAGCGCTGGGTGTCATGTGGATCAGCCGGACATTCGAATCAGAAACCGTGATACCAATGGTCGAACTGTCCAATGCGGTCTTGATCAACGTCCCATCATCAGTCATCCGGCGTGCCTCGGCGGCAGCTTCCTTGAGACGGACCTGCATCGTGTTCAGTCCGGTCAAGACTTTGCCAATCTCGTTGCTCTGCTCAACCCGAATCTCGTTATCAAAATCGCCCACGGAAATCCGATCAAACACTGCGACACAACGATCCAGCGGCCTGACGATAGCGCTGATCAAAGTTCGGCCTAGCCACGCAGCAACTACGATACCAACCAGAATCATCAGGATGAATATCGGCAACAAGGTGTTGTAGCGGCTCTGCGAAGCTTGATACGCCTGCTCCGCCTGATCGACAAACACTTTGTTCAGGTTGTCGATACTTTGTTTGACTGCCGGGTAAAGGCGTTGCACCTGATCCGTATCGACTTGCATCGCGATATGCGCTTCATCCCTTTTCAGATGCGCCAGCGCCACCGCCAACCCCTGCTTGACGAACTTCTGGCGCGCCTCAGCAAATTGTTCGGCCAGCACAGCTTCTTCCGGGCTCAGGCGATTCTTTTCAAAGGTTTCCCAGATTTGGCTGATTTCCGCGATATTCGACTCCGCCTCGGTAACCTTCTTCTGAACCAGCTCGGGTGTCGGGTCGATGATGGATTCTTCCAACAACAGCCGATTGCGCAAAATAAGGCGGTCGATCTGGGATATCTGGCTGATGCCCAAAGTACGCTCCTGATACACCGAGCGCAGCGCTTCGTTGCTCCGATGCATATTGAACAGGCCTATGCTGCCAATCAGCAGGAGCAGCCCGGAAAGAAGGGCAATCACACTGATCAAGCGGGTTCGGATAGATTGGTTGTTGTTCACTGGTGGTTTCCTCATTGAATTGTGAGCGTGCCTTTTTTGGCGTGCTTTTTGCACTATGCAGTCAGGCAGCTCAGCTAGGCCGCCTCGTCCATCAAGGCCATCTCCTGGCCGGTCATCAGGCGCTCGATGTCGACCACGATGATCATCCGTTCTTCCACCGTGCCCAAACCCAGGATGTAGCGGGTATCGAGCACGGAACCGAATTCAGGCGCCGGCTGCAAAATACTTGAACTGAGCTGGATCACGTCAGAGACGCCATCAACGACAACCCCCATCACCCGTTTGCCAATGTTTAGGATGATCACCACAGTGAACTGGTCATACGTCTCGCTGCCCAGGTTGAACTTGATGCGCAGATCGACAATGGGAACGATGACGCCACGCAAATTGATCACGCCCTTGATGAACGGTGGCGCATTGGCAATTTTGGTCACCACGTCATAGCCACGAATCTCCTGCACCTTCAGGATATCGATGCCATATTCCTCGGCACCCAGCGTGAAGGTGAGATATTCACCTGAAGCAGCAACTCCCATGGATTCAGTAAACGCCATTTTCAACTCCTGTGGCGACGCATCGCGCTATTCAGGGGGTATATCGTCATGGTGGAAGCCATCTGATTGATCAAACAAGCCCGGGCTTGATGCTGACGAATAAATTCATGCTCAAAACTCTTCCCATTCATCTTCATTGCCTTCTCTGACGTTCGCATTCCGGCTCAGGCGTTGCGCCGCCCGGACCGGGGCCGGGAGCTGTCCGGGGCGTGCGTGCGTGCGCGGCGGTTGCATGACCAACTGGCTGCCACCGGTTTTGAACACGGAAACAGACTGGCTCAAGCTGGCAACCTGGTCCTGCAACGATTCCGCCGCCGCCGCAGCTTGTTCCACCAGGGCTGCGTTCTGCTGCGTCGTTTCGTCCATCTGGGTGATCGCCCGGTTCACTTGTTCTATGCCCTGGCTCTGTTCCGTGCTGGCGGCGCTGATCTCGCCCATGATGTCGGTCACCCGCTTCACGGCGTTGACCACTTCGTCCATCGTGCT
>CAMDHJ010000243.1 GCA_945897865.1 Tepidiphilus sp. J10 | reverse complement strand
TACTTCGACGGCAGCCTGTCCAAGATCGACCGCATCCCGGCCGACCTGCGCCAGCTCTACGCCACCGCCTTCGAAGTCGACCCGGTCTGGCTGATCGAAGCCGGCGCCCGCCGCCAGAAGTGGATCGACCAGGCGCAAAGCCTCAACCTCTATTTCCACGGCGCCAGCGGCAAGAAGCTCGACGAAACCTACAAACTGGCATGGATCCGTGGCCTGAAAACCACCTACTACCTGCGCTCGATGGGCGCGACCGCCGCCGAGAAATCGACCGGCAAAGGCGGCGAACTGAATGCGGTGTCGGCGCATGGTGCGGGCGGAGGTTATGTGGCTTCCCCCAACCTGCCGGAACCGGAAATCGTCGGCAAAGCCTGCACCCTGCGGCCGGGCGATGCGGGGTTCGAGGAATGTGAGGCTTGTCAGTAAAGCGTATTCGCCGTGACCTGGCTCTTGCTTCCAACGAGCGTCTCTATATGGGGCTTTACACGCCCCATATAACTCACCATCATGCCGACTGAGCGTGCCCAACGGATTCACATCTTCAAACAGGCCTTCGGGGCTGGCCGTATCGAAGGCGTGGTCTGGCGGGTGCCTGAGCCGGTCCCGCCCAGCGAGCATCCGTACAAATACAGGTTGGTCTATGTGGTCGATGGAAAACGCATTGTGGGCTACGACAACGAGCGCGGAAAAGGCGACCACAAACACATTGGCGACAAGGAACTGAACTATGCGTTTTCTGGCGTCAAACAACTGCTGGCGGATTTCATGATCGACGTGGAGGCGAACAAGTTATGAGCGACAACATTCTGCGCATCGAAATACAACCCGCCCAAACCGCCTTGGCGCGATTTGGTGAAACGCTCACGCAACTCGAAGCAAACCAGCCTGTCCAGCCTTACGCCGGCATCGGCTTTGAAAGCCTGCCCCAGTTCATAGAAATCTTCACGCCGAAGCGTTGGGAACTGATCGCCGCCCTCAAGCAGACCGGCCCCTCCAGCATCTACGCCCTCGCCAAGAACCTGCGCCGCCATTACCGCAACGTCCACAAAGACGTGACCGCGCTGACCGAATGGATGGTGCTGGAAAAGGATGAACAAGGCCGGGTATTCGTACCGTGGGATGAAATCGACGTGCGACTGCCGTTGTTGAAAGCGGCTTGAGAGCTACGAATGCCAATAATTGGAAGCAAGCCCAAGACAGGTGACACGATGAGCGAATCTGAAATGGACCACGACGGCCTGCCCTTTGAAATCGACTTCACCGGCGCGGTGCGCAGCAAGTTCTACCAGTCCAACTCAACTTTGAATTTCCCCTCTGATCCAGAAACCCAAGCGCAACCCACACAACAAATGAGGTAACGACATGGGCATTACTTACGCGGACATCAGCGTCGAGAATCTCTTCAACAAGAGACGACTAGCAGTCAAATCGCTGGTCGATTCCGGCTCGGTCTTCTTTACGTTGCCGGAACACCTGGCGTTACAGCTTGGTTTTGATACTACGGAAGTGAGCACGCGCGAAATCATTCTGGCCGATGGCACGCGTAAAGCTGTCCCGATGATCGGTCCGCTGCGGATTCACTTCGCCGACCGCTATTGCGACCTCTCTGCCTTGGTCATGGGTGATGAACCCTTGTTCGGCGCGGTGCCCATGGAAATGATGGATCTGGTTCTGCACCCGGCAACGCAAACGCTGACCGTCAATCCCGCCAGCCCTTATGTGCCGGTGGCGTTAGCGAAGTGAATATTGTGAGTTTGACCAATTTAATTGCAGGTTATTCGTGGAGCTAGAAATTGCATGAATTCCGCGGCCTGCCCCCAATTGTTCAATCCAATAATGGCAAAATAAAGGGATGCACAAATGAAATTGAGTAAATATTGCAGCAGGTTATTATTTGTTGTTTCGCTATTATCCTTCACTCTAGTTAACCATGCGTTTTCAGGAGAAAAAGATGACGCTTGGCTAATGAAGGCTGTCCAAGATAGGGGTGTAAAAAATGTGCAGCATGCGCTTACATCTGGTGCCAATCCGTCCTATGCCGAGGAAAATGGAAAATATCACGTTCTTGAAGCGGCTTTGTGGTCCTTATTTAGTGCAGATACCGAATCAGAAACCAAAGATGCTATAACCATCATCAAGATACTTGTTCGTGCGGGCGCTCTCAAGAGCGACAAGGAGTTGTTATATTTACCTGTCGCGTATGGAAGTGTTCATATGGTTGATTACTTTATTAAAAATGGAGCTAACGTATCCTCTAGAGTTGATGGTTTAACGCTTCCTGAAATTGCAATTCAACATTCGCACGATGATGTCTACCATCTCCTAATTAAAGAAGGTGCAGTTCCTGTTTCCGCTACATCGGCGGCCATTCTTAGGCTGAATCATGCGGCAAGTATGTTTAATATTGATGCCATGAAAATGCAGTTATCCGCGGGGGCGGACATAAACGGAATAACTTCAAACGGCGAGAACCCACTGGCGGCCGCATTGAAATCGCCCGAACTTGACGGTAAGCAATTTTTAGCCATTGAATGGTTGCTAAAAAACAAGGCAGACCCTAACAAGATTTCAAAAGGAATTGATGGTGAGTTGCCATTGAATCTTGCAATACGCTTAGGAAGCTATCCCGCAAAAAAACAAAAAAACAGCAAACGAGCTTATATTGCAAATGATATTGTCAAAATCCTACTAGCCAACGGGGCTAAAGTTTCAAGTGTCGATGCGAATGGAAACACACCGCTTCATATTGCATCGAAAATGGACCATATAGAAGCCGCCAAGACATTAGTCAAAGAAGGGGCTAAAATAATGCCAAAGAATAATGCCGGAAAGACGCCGCTAGATTTAGCAGAATCAAAACAAATGATCATATTATTGAAAGCAAGTGGCGCCAAGGAATAAGGGCATTGTAACTGAGTAATTGAGTGTAAGCAATTGGGGACAGACCCAATGCCGTTAAGTTAAGCCAAAAACCCCCAGCCGTGATAAAATATTTCCCGTAATGTTGTTATTAATCAATAGGATACATCATAAAATGACATTGCAACTTCCATGCCAACTTATTCGCTGAAACAGCTGCAAT
>CAMDHJ010000242.1 GCA_945897865.1 Tepidiphilus sp. J10 | reverse complement strand
TTGGCGGCTTCGGCGGCATCTTTCGCGGCGGCGAGTTCGGCGGTACGGCTGGCGACTTGTGCTTCCAGATGCTGCTGGTAATGCTGCAGTTCATCTTGTTGGCGAACCAGGCTGTCCAGCATGGCGTTGAACTGCAGTCCCAGTCGAGCCGCTTCGTCATCGCCCTGCAGGCGCACACGCTGGCTGGTATCGCCGGCCTGGACAGCGTCCGCCACCTGCTGGATGGCATTCAAGCGACGCGACAGAACCCGGCCGGCAAAGGCGGCGAACACTGCGCTGAGTGCGATGGCCAGAAGCGCATAGCCAAGCCCCTGGCGCCGCACGGTCGAGATCTCGGCGGTCAGCGTTTTGCCGCCCAAACCAATGCGTGCCCAGCCGACTATGCGGACCCACCCGACCGTTTTGCCGCCGAGGATGACCGGGCTGGCGACATCCACCATGTCTCCCGTGCGCTGCAGAATCGTCGCCTTCGCTTCCACCGGTAAGTCAGGCAGATACAGGCCGCGCCGGCTTTGATCGCTGTGGGCCAGCACCAACCCCTGCGGGTCGAGCACGATGGCGTGGCTCAGGTCAGGGTAGTCACGCAGGCCAGCGACGATCTCCTGCAGGCCAGCCAGGTCGTGCGCGGCCACCCAGATGGCCGATGCACGGGCAACGCTTTGCGCCAGCGCCTGCGCCTGCAAGGTTTGTTGCTCCATCAAATGGAGATGCTCGCGCCGGGCCATGTCCAGGTTGAACAGCAGCATGATCGTGGCCACCAGTACGGTCATGCCGACCGTCAATTGGCGGCGCAGCGAACCCAGCAGTACCTGTTTGAGCCTGGCCAGCATTATTTTTTCTCCACCGGCCGCACTTCCCGCTCGAAAGTGGTGATGTAGTCGCGCACGCTGGCGTAACTGGCGTCATCGGCGGCATGGAAGCGCGCCGTGGACATGCCGGCGAGAATCTTCCGCCCTGCCGGCGTCTGCACCAGATCGAGCAGAGTCTTGCGGACTACTTCTCCAACGGCGGCCGGCATGTCGTCGCGCAGCATCACCGAGTTGTTCATCAGCGGCGGCGTTTCCCAGATCAGTTCGAGTTGCGCGGCCTCGGCCGGATGATCGCGCTGGAACAGGCGCCAGGGCGGCGGCCAGGTGGCGGCGGCCGCCGACTGGCCGAGGTAGGCGTTCATGATCGAAGACTCCTGCGAGCCGACGTAGGCGTTCCGGATATCCCGCTTCACATCGATGCCCCGCTGGTGCAGGAAATACTGCGGCATGATGCAGGCGGCCAGGGCAGTCGGTGACGGATAGCTGACCGTCTTGCCCTTCAGGTCGGCGGGCGTCTTGATGCCGCTGTCCTTGCGCACAATGAAGATGCCCTTGAAGTCTTCCGCATCGCCGGCCATGGCGATGACGCGGTAGCCGACTTGCATCGCCTGCAGCGTCTGCCAGGGGTTGGGCAACAGGATGTCGGGGCTGCGGGCGCGGAATTTTTCTTCGTAGGCTTGGTAGTCGCGCGAGGCTTCCAGTTCGATTTTCGATTCGATGCGCGCCTTGCTCAATTGCAGGTTCAGGTGGTCGACCAGCGATTGATAGGCGTCGGCCAGCAACTGCGGGTTATGCAGGGGATGCACGGCAAAGCGATATACCGGCGCACTCACGCCAGCCGGCGCCGTGCTGTATTGCAGGGGCTTACTGGCGGGTGGCGGTTCGCAGGCGGCCAATAGCAGGGCGAATAGCAGGGCGAATAGCGGAATGAGGAAACCGCTCAGGGTTTTCATTTTGCTTTCTCCAGCCATATCAACAGGGTCTCGTAAAGCCTTTCCGGATCGACCGGCTTGGCGATGTGCTCGTTCATGTCGGCGTCGAGGCAGACCTGGCGATCTTCGTCGAAGGCGTTGGCCGTCATCGCCAGGATCGGGGTGTCGCGGTTCAATGAGTCCGAGCGGATTGCTTGGGTGGCATCGATGCCATTCAGCACCGGCATCTGCATGTCCATCAGGATCAGGGCGTAACGGTTCTTGCGGGCCAGTTCGAGCGCCTGCTGGCCATCCTCGGCAATATCCACCACCAGTCCCGCATCCTCCAGCAAGCAGCGTGAGACTTCCTGGGCGATCGGCTCGTCCTCGGCGAGGAGCACGCGCGTGCCGGCGTACTCGATTTGCAGGCGCTGTTCCGCCGTGAGGATCGAAAAAGTCGGGATTGGCGCGTCGGCTTCCTGTTCCCGTTTCTTCAGCGGAACGACGAACCAGAAGGTGCTGCCTTGTCCGGGGGTGCTGTCCACACCGATATCGCCATTCATCAACCGCACCAGCCGCTTGCTGATCGCCAGCCCGAGTCCGGTGCCGCCATATTTGCGGGTCATGCTGTTGTCGGCTTGTTCAAAGGATTGGAACAGCCGCGACTGCGCCTCGCCATCGATGCCGATGCCGGTGTCGCTGATTTCGAAGCGCAGCAGGACCGTGGCGTCCGGCGCCCCCTCTCCCCCGGCCCCTCTCCCGCGAGGGGAGAGGGGAGATGAGTCATCTGGCTTTGGCTCCCTCTCCCCTCGCGGGAGAGGGCTGGGGAGAGGGGGAAGCGCCGGTGACAGGTGAGATGAATCATCCACCTGCCGAACACGCAGCGAAATTTCGCCTTGCTGAGTGAACTTGATGGCGTTGCCGACCAGGTTGAAGAGGATCTGGCCCAGCCGCAGCGGATCGCCCTTGAGGGGCAGGTACTGCAGATCGGCGGGCAGGTCGGTCGCCAGGCGCAGGCCTTTTTCGGCGGCTTTGTGGCCAAGGACGCCGGTGAGGTTGCTCACAACTTCGGCGAGTTGCACGGGAACCTCTTCAAGCACCATGCGCTCGGCTTCGATCTTGGAGAGGTCGAGAATGTCGTTCAGCACACCGAGCAGGCGCTCGGCAGACAGTTTGGCCTTGTGGAGCTGGTCCTGCCCTTTAGGGTCGGCCATACGGCGTTTGGCGAGTTCGATCATGCCCATCACGCCATTCATCGGCGTGCGGATTTCGTGGCTCATGTTCGCTAGAAAAGTGCTTTTGGCGCGATTGGCCGCTTCGGCCGCCTCCTTGGCCAGGGCCAGGTCGCGTGTGCGCACCTCGATGAGTTCTTCGAGATGATGGCGA
>CAMDHJ010000241.1 GCA_945897865.1 Tepidiphilus sp. J10 | reverse complement strand
TCGTTGCCGCCGGCCTTGAATTTGAACTCCAGATCGGCATGGCATACGTTGCAGCGGAACCGCACGCGATGGAACCAGTGCGGAAATACGGCGGGCCGCATGCCTGCCTTGTCCGAATAATTGTTGATCACCACATCGCCGTATTCGGCCTGTGCCAATTCCGCCCCCAGCGTCAGCAGCCCCAGGCATAGCGCGATCAGCCATCGCCAGTTCAAAGCGTGCATGTTGGTCTCCTCACGATGACTCCTCACAAATCGCCAAAAAAGCGGGTCAGTTTCAGCTGTAGCAAATAGCGTGCCTCACCTTCCACCTCCGCCAGGCGCAGCCCCAGCGACAGGTTGGTGCGGCCAATGGCGTACTCCATGCGGTTTTCCCAGGATCGGGATTCCTGATTTCGGGAAATGGCTTCCAGTTGTCCGCTATTGCGATTGCTGAAGCGGGTGTCGTTGACCTTGTACTGGGAGATGAAGCGCAAACGATTGATGCCAAAGAAGCGGGTATTCAGGTAACTCAGGTCGCCGCTGGCTGCTACATCAAAGCCGCCATCGGGTGTATCCGGCGTGATCTGTCGCGTGCCTTGCAGGGTGAGGTTGCCGTTCCATGAAGAGCGATTGCCGCTGACCTGGGTCAGACTGGCTTGCAGATTCAGCAACTGGAATACTTCCTCGGCGCCACCCAGATTGCGGGAATCGCTGCCGGATGCCCGGATATAAGCGGTTGCCCCCTCCTTGCCTCGACTCCAGGTCAACGCCACGTTATGGCCGATTCGGTTGGCGTTGCTGGCGACGCTATCGACATCAGCGGACAGGCTCTGTTGCAGGTTGAGCGTGATCGATGTCGCGGCTGACCACGCGAAACTGCGGTCCAGGCTATGCGACAACTGGGCGCTCAAGTGGTGGCTCGCGTCATCACCCGTGCGATTGCTCACCACGGCGCTGGTAAACCACTGATAGCTGTAGCGCCCGAACGGGATCGGATCCGGTTGATGACTGACACCAAGACTCTGGCTGCTGCTCAAGCCAGCGTTGCCGGCATTTTCGGTTTGCGCCAGGCTGAGGATGCCGTTGAAACGAGTCAAGCGAGACCACTGGTAACTGGCGCCAGCGTTAGCCGCGATCGATTGAGCCTGGTTGCTCGCGGTTCCATTCTCGGTCAGCAGATCGAACACGCGCCCACCACCGGAAATCAGCCATTTCTCGTTAGGCCGCAAGATCGCGAAGCTGTTCACCTGCAGAAATCGACTATCGGTCTGAGTACCGCCGCTGCCGCTACTGCCATTACTGCCATTACTGCCGTCGCTGCCGTCGCTGCCATTACTTACCCAGTTCAGATTCGCTAACGTCTCAACTGAAAGTGCATCGTCCCGACGCCAGGTATGGCGCCCGAGCAAGCCTTCAAAGCTGTTATCCAGGCCACGGCCGTCATTGCGGGTAAAGCGGCCATTAACCTGATAGCTGTGCGTATCATGCTGGCCATTGACGTCGAGTTGCAGCGCATCGAAAGCGTCCTCGCTGCCATCATCGCGAGTCTGGCCGGCATGCTCGTAGGTGGCCAGGTAATGGGTATTGCCCGCCGCCGGGCTGTAGCGCTGAGTCAGACCCCAGCGTGTAGAAACAAACTGGCTGTCGAGCAGAACCGCCTCGCTCCGGCTGTCATTGCGATCAAACCAGGCTTCAAACGGAAAGCGGCTCATCGGCAGTAAATACAGGCGACCCGAGCCGGTAAGCGTGTCCGCTTGCTGGCTGGTTTGAGCATCCAGCGCGCTGGTGACCAAGCCGAGACTTCCGCTCACCTGGGCAAACCAGGGCTGCCAGAGAAAAGTCGAAGCGCTGAGCTGGGTCGTCAGCAAGGTGCTGTCCAACGCGGCGCCACTGCCATCCTCGCGCCGTATGTCGTATGAAGCGCTGCCCCACAAGCGGATCGGCGGAATGACCCAGCGTTGTTTCGGCTGACCTGATTCAGTTGCCGGGGTATCAGGTTCAGACAACGCCGGTTCGGACAATTCCGGCGCGTCTGCTCCCGCGTCAGGCGACTGCGCCGAGGCAGTTTTGGTCGCGCCAAATATCAGCGCCAAGCTGATCAGCAGAGGTCTCGCTACCCGATAAATCACCGCTCATCTCCACCTCACGCCAATACGGAGTTGCACATCAGGGATGACTGACAGACTTGCCGCTGGCCACGGTGAGGGGAGAAAAGCGCGATTCATCCATGCGTACTGGGGTTTCCTTGCGCAATCGGGCGATCAGCTCAAGCCAGGACTTTTCCGACAACTCGCGCTGCAACAATCCGGCCGCACGCTCTCTCGCTTCGGCAAACGGCACCTTGCGGGGCAGTTTGCGAGCTTCCAGGCGGAACAACGCAACCCCCTCCAGCAAGCGCACCACTTCGCTCAGATCACCCTGCTTGAGCTTGTCGATCGCCTGTTGCGCCGCTTCCGGCAACATACCCCGGTGCAGATAACCCATGTCGCCACCTTTCTGTGCCGACTCGTCGCTAGAACGCAGCTTGGCCACATCAGCGAATTTCGCGCCAGACCTAAGCTGCTTGATCAGGCTCTTGCCCTCTTCCTCCGCCTTCTGCCACACCGCGGTGGGAGATGAAGGATCGACTTTCAGCAGAATGACACTGACGTGAACCTGTTCCGGCTCGGTAAATTTCTCGACATGCTGTTCATAGAACACACGGGTGGGCTCGGCGCCCGGCATCGGCACATTGCGCACACTAGATTCGAGTTGGCGGATCAGACTGTCGTCTTCCAGCTTGCGCGTCAGTTCCGGCACCAGCCGCGCCCGTTCGCGTTGCCACTGTTCGCTTGCGTTGTAACGTGCCTCGTAGCCTTCGATCATTTGGCGTACCGCCTGCGTATCCGGCTTGATCCCACGTTTGTGGGCCTCTGCGGTGAGCAGGACGCTGTTCACCAGATTGTTGCCAACTTCCCGCTGCAGTGCGGCAACCTCCGCTTCCGGCGCCTGCCCGTGATAGAACTTCTGCCGCTTCGCGGCGGCAAACGCGTTGTCGTATTCGTGCTGGCTGATGGAAATACCCCCGACAACCGCGAATACAGCCTCCTTGTGCGGAGGTTTGACCATCGCCTTGACTGCCGGCTTTTC
>CAMDHJ010000240.1 GCA_945897865.1 Tepidiphilus sp. J10 | reverse complement strand
TGGCATGACTTCTACACGACGCGCGGCAAACTCAAGTTGAAGGAATTGCAGCCCGGTGACGAAATCCTGGTGCAGTCGGGCAAGGGGCAGTTCGGCCAGCAGGGCAGTGAGGCTTTGGGCGTGTTGCTTGGCCTGATTGCCGGTGACGGTCATTTCACCAATCGGGGCAAAGGCCAGGAAGCCGTCTGTGTGAATCTGTGGAATGAGGACCGGGTGCTGGCAGACAGTGTTGCCGAGACGGTCAATGCGATGATCAGCGGGTTGTCGGAAAGGCCGAGGTCTTACAGCGTATCGCCTGTAGCTGTTGCCGAACGTAACCATGTCGTCATTCGATCTGTTCTGTTGGCGCGCGCTTTGGCCGTTATCGGATTTACGCGCGCCACCAAGCTACGTGTACCGGAAGTTGTCTGGCAAGGTAGCGAAGCTTGCGTAAAGGGTTATCTGCGCGCCCTGTTTCAAGCCGATGGTACGGTTCAAAGGGATGACCCGAATCACTATTGCACCATTCGCCTGGCCTCAAGCTACCCTGAGTTGCTGACTGACGTTCAGGTCTTGCTTGCCAACTTCGGCATCTATTCTTGCCAGAAGAAGCGTCGAGACGCTTGCGAGCGCCTTATTCCGGACGGGAAAGGTGGAAAGCGGTTTTATGCCTGCAAGGCCGATTACGAACTGATCATCGGCTCAGAATCACGTGATCAGTTCATGCGTGAGATTGGTTTCCTGCTTGACTACAAGAATGCCAAATACAAGGAATGGGCAGCAGGGAAACCGCTGAATAGAAAACAAAACCTTGTCAGTCGCATCGCAAGCATCGTCCACATTGGCCGCGAAGCGGTATTCGATACCACCCAGCCTGACCATAACGCCCTTATTTTCAATGGACTGGTTACAGGGAACTGCGGAGAGCAGCCATTACCGCCCTACGGCTGCTGCTGCCTCGGTTCGGTCAACCTGACCCGCTTCGTGCGCCAGGCGTTTACCGAGCAGGCCAATTTCGATTTCGACGGACTCGCGCGCATGTTGCCGGTGTGCGTGCGGGCGCTGGACAACGTGCTCGATTTGACCGCCTGGCCGCTGGAAAAGCAGCGGGTCGAGGCGCACAACAAGCGTCGCGTCGGCCTCGGTTTCACCGGCCTGGGCGATGCACTGGCGATGCTCGGCTTGCGTTACGACACCCCGGATGCACTGGCTTTCTCGACCCGGATCGCGGAATTCATGCGCGACCAGTCCTATCTGGCGTCGGTCGAACTGGCCAAGGAACGCGGCGCTTTCCCGCTGTTCAATGCCGATCTCTACCTATCCGGAGGCAACTTCGCCAGCCGTTTGCCGGCGCAGATCAAGGATGCCATCCGCGCGCACGGCATGCGCAACTCGCACCTGCTGTCCATCGCCCCCACCGGTACCATCTCGCTGGCCTTTGCCGACAACGCCAGCAACGGCATCGAGCCGCCGTTCTCCTGGGCCTACACGCGCAAGAAGCGCGAAGCCGATGGCGGCTGGAAGGAACATCAGGTGGAAGACCATGCCTGGCGGCTGTACCGCGAACAGGGCGGCGATGTCACGCAACTGCCGGCGTCCTTCGTCACCGCGCTGGAAATCTCCGCCGCCGCGCACATGAACGCCGTTGCCGCCGTCGCGCCCTATGTCGATTCGGCCATTTCCAAAACCGTCAACGTACCAGCCGACTATCCCTACACCGAGTTCGAAGGCCTCTATTTCGCCGGCTGGAAAGCGGGGCTGAAAGGCCTGGCGACCTATCGGCCGAATGCCGTGCTGGGCAGCGTGCTATCCACCGGCACGGAAACGCAGGCCGCTACTACCGCCGCAAACGCAAAATCACCGCAGGATTTCGAACTCTCCGACGTCAACCGCCGCATCGAAATCAAGGCACTGCCGGCGCCGGTGCTGGAAAGCCTGAAATGGCCTGGCCGCCCGAAACTGTCCGGCGGCAACCCGGCTTGGTGCTACATGATCGACAGCGATTGCGGCAGCTTCGCGCTGTTCGTCGGGCATACGGAAGCGAGCGAAAGCGACGGCCACGCCTGGCCGTTCGAAGTCTGGGTCAACGGTGCCGAACAACCGCGCGGACTCGGCGCCATCGCCAAAACCCTGTCGATGGACATGCGCGCCAATGATCGCGGCTGGCTGAAGCTGAAGCTCGACACGCTGGCGAAAACGCGTGGCGACGACAGTTGCGCCATCGCCTTCCCGCCGAGTGGCGAATCCCGCCAGATGCCCAGCATGGTCGCCGCAGTCGCGCAATTGTTGCGCTGGCGGCTGGAAGACCTGAACGCGCTTGACGGTGCCGGTGAGACGCCGGTGCTCGACGCCCTGTTCTCGCACAAGGAACCGAAAACCGGCACCGACGGCACGCTGTCCTGGACCGTAGACGTGCTCAACCCACACACCGGCGACGACTTCGTCCTCGGCCTGAAGGAAATCACCCTGCCGGACGGCGTCACCCGGCCGTATTCGGTCTGGCTCTCCGGCGAATACCCGCGCTCGCTCGACGGCCTGTGCAAGTTGCTGTCACTCGACATGCGCGTGATGGACCCGGCCTGGATCGGTATGAAACTACGCAAGTTGCTGAACTACCCGGAACCGCTGGGTGACTTCATGGCCTTCCTGCCCGGCAGCGCCAAGCAAAGCAACTGGCCGTCCACCATCGCCTACCTCGCCCGCCTGATCATCCACCGCTACGCCATGCTCGGCATCCTCACCGAAGACGGCCTGCCGGTGAAGGAAATGGGCATCCTGCAAACCCCCGCCCTACCACCCTCCGCCAGCGGCGAACCCGCCAAAGTCATCATGACCGGCGCGGTCTGCAAGGACTGCGGCAACGCCACGGTAATCAAGAAGGATGGGTGTGATTTCTGTACGGCGTGCGGGGCGGTGGGGGCGTGTGGGTGAGGGGGGAGGAATTCGTTGTGAATGCCGGCAAACACCCAGTGGTGCAACAGCGGTGTTTGTGGAACTGGGTGCGGAGATCAGCGAACGGGAAGGCTCCCGTGTAGGTGTAGTGCTGTTCGGCGAAATTCGGGTCTTCCACCGGCCACATCCCAGTCCGGATACGGACAAGGGCGCGGTGGCAAGCATCCGACGCTGGCTGGAAATGTATGGAGTTAAACCATGAACACGATGGACATC
>CAMDHJ010000239.1 GCA_945897865.1 Tepidiphilus sp. J10 | reverse complement strand
GTCGAAGGCGAGGGCATCATGGGGGCCATCACCGGCCGCGCGATCTACGAGGGCACGCTGGATTTCACCGCCGCGCAAGCGCTGGCGGATGAGTTGAGCGGGGCATGATTCGACGTGGCCAAATCAACTTAACCAAACCAACGTAACCGAAAAAACAGTGCCGCTCGCCAAACGCATCATTCCCTGCCTGGATGTCACCAACGGTCGCGTCGTCAAGGGCGTCAACTTCGTCAACCTGCGCGATGCCGGCGATCCGGTTGAGATCGCCAAGCGTTATGACGAACAGGGCGCCGACGAACTGACTTTTCTCGATATCACGGCTACCTCCGACAACCGCGACTTGATCCTGCACATCATCGAGGCGGTGGCGGCGCAGGTATTCATTCCGCTGACCGTCGGCGGCGGCGTGCGGGCGGTGGAAGATGTGCGGCGGTTGTTGCACGCTGGCGCCGACAAGGTGTCGATCAACACGGCGGCGGTGTTCAATCCGCAACTGGTCAAGGACTGCTCGGACCGTTTCGGCTCGCAGTGCATCGTGGTCGCCATCGACGCCAAACAAACCGTCTGGGGCGCGGCGCCGAAATGGGAAATCTTTACCCACGGCGGCCGTAAGCCGACTGGTCTGGATGCGGTCGAGTGGGCAAAGAAAATGCAGGATCTGGGGGCAGGCGAAATCCTGTTGACCAGCATGGACCGCGACGGCGCCAAGATCGGTTTCGACCTGAATCTGACGCGCGCGATTTCAGATGCGTTGAATATTCCGGTCATCGCCAGCGGCGGTGTCGGCACTCTGCAGCATCTGGCGGATGGCGTGAAAATGGGCGGCGCCGATGCGGTGCTGGCGGCGAGCATCTTTCACTTCGGCGAGTACACCGTCGAACAAGCTAAAAAGCATATGCAGGAACAGGGACTCGAGGTGCGCTTGTGAGCAATGATGCATGGTTGAACAAGGTCAACTGGTCGGAGGATGGGCTGGTGCCCGCCATCGCTCAGGATGCGGAAAACGGTGACATCCTGATGGTCGCCTGGATGAATCGTGATGCACTGAAACAAACCGTACAGCTGGGCGAGGCGGTCTACTGGTCGCGTTCGCGCAAGAAGTTATGGCACAAGGGCGAGGAATCCGGCCATACGCAGAAGGTCAAGGAAATTCGCCTGGATTGTGATGAAGATGTGGTCTTGCTGAAAATTGAACAGGTCGGGGGAATTGCCTGTCATACCGGTAGGCGCAGTTGTTTTTTTCAGCGCCTGGACAAGGGCCAATGGGTGGCGGTTGATCCGGTTTTGAAAGACCCGCACGAGATTTACAAAAAATGAGTAGCTCAGCAGTGAACAACGACATTCTCGACCGTCTTGCACAGACGCTGGAAGCGCGCAAGCAGGCCGATCCGCAGAGTTCTTATGTTGCGAAGCTCTACCACAAGGGGCTGGATGCAATCCTGAAGAAAGTCGCCGAGGAAGCAGCGGAAACCATCATGGCTGCGAAAGATGGCGTACGCGAAAAAATCATCTATGAAACAGCCGACCTGTGGTTTCATTCGATGGTTTTGTTGGCCCAACAAGGCATCCACCCGGATGAAATCCTGAATGAGCTGGCTCGGCGCGAAGGCTTGTCCGGCATCGTCGAAAAAGCCAGTCGCAGCAAGGAAACGAAATGAGCGAAGACTGTATTTTCTGCAAGATCGTGGCGGGCGAGATTCCCGCCAAAAAAATTTATGAAGATAGCGATCTGATTGCGTTTCACGACATTCATCCGGTCGCTCCGGTGCATTTCATGATCGTGCCGAAGGAACACATCGGCTCATTGGCAGACGCGCAAGCGCGGCATGAAATGCTGTTGGGCCGCATTCTGCTGTTAGCGCCGGTGCTGGCGAAGGAGCAGGGGTTGCATGAGGGTTTCCGGACCATCATCAACACGGGCAAGGGTGGCGGCCAGGAAGTCATGCATTTGCATGTTCACATCATTGGCGGCGGTAGTCAGCGCGCCATGTGATTTTCAGGTCCGTCTCGACAGGGACGGCCGTTTTTATTGAGGAGTTGAGTCATGGGTTCATTCAGCATCTGGCATTGGCTGATCGTTTTGGCTGTGGTTCTGGTGGTTTTCGGTACCAAGAAGTTGCGCAACGTGGGCAGCGATCTGGGCGGTGCGGTGAAGGGTTTCAAAGACGCGATGGCTGAAGAAAAGAACAAGCCTTCGGAACTGCCGCGTCAGGACAACGAGTCCAGCGGCACGACGATCGAGGGCGAGGTCAAGGACAAGCAGCATCACTGATGTTTTATTGGCCATGCCATGCGTCGACACGCTTGTTTTTCAACCTGAAATCGGTGCACCGATATGTTTGATATAGGTTTCACCGAATTGATGCTGATCGGCATCGTCGCGCTGGTGGTCATCGGCCCTGAACGATTGCCCAAGGTCGCGCGCACCGCCGGCCAGTGGATTGGGAAACTCAACCGCTATGTGTCGCAGGTCAAGCAGGACATCGACCGCGACATGAAGCTAGAAGAGTTGCGCAAGATGCAGCAGGAAATGAAAGATACTGCGCAGCGTTACGAGATCTTGGCGGGCGATACCAAACGTGAGATCGAGACCGTCGTCGAGCAGGAAACCGGCCAGATTAGCCGGGTCATGCAGGCGATGAGCGCCACCGACGGTGGCTTGTCGATGCAGGAATGGGACAAGATCAAGGCCGAAGAAGCTGCCGCAGCCGCTTCGGCACAACCGGCGTTGGGTAGCGAGATGAGCAAGGCGAACGATAGCGTTGCTCAAGCAGGCGCAAGCGTGGAAACCCAGGCACGTCCGGAAGCACAAGCCTCCGCCCCTCTTACAGACACTAAAGTCGCTGGCTGAACCGCATGAGCATGGATGGTACGGAAACTTTTATTTCGCATTTGATCGAACTGCGCGATCGCTTGTTGAAGGCAGTCATTGCCTGGATTGTGTTGTTCGTCTGCCTGTTTCCCTGGGCCAGCGATCTCTATGCCATTCTGGCGCAGCCCTTGCTGGACAAATTGCCGCAAGGCGGCCAGATGATCGCGACCGAAGTAGTAACGCCATTCTTCGTGCCGATCAAGGTGGCGATGATGACCGCCTTTCTCGGCGCGTTGCCGGTGATCCTTTATCAGATCTGGGCATTCATCGCCCCCGGCTTGTATGCGCA
>CAMDHJ010000238.1 GCA_945897865.1 Tepidiphilus sp. J10 | reverse complement strand
CGCCGTCGCCGTTGCTTGCGCGGCTGGCGCAAGCGCTGACGGGCAATGAACTGGAGCTGTATTACCAGCCCAAGGTCAACATGCGCACCGGCAAGGTGGTGGGAGTGGAAGCCCTGTTGCGCTGGCAGCACCCGGAATCGGGCTTGCTGTTGCCGGGAGTTTTCCTGCCGCAAGCCGAGCATGATGATCTCATCGTCGACATCGGCAACTGGGTGATCCGCCAGGCGCTGGCGCAGATCGTGGCGTGGCAGCGGCTGGATCTGGAGATCAATGTCAGCATCAATATCGCGGCCCGCCACCTGCAACGCGCCGATTTCGTCGATACCTTGAAGCAATGTCTGACGGACGAGCCGGATGCGTGCGCCGAGTTTCTGGAAATCGAAATTCTTGAATCCGCCGCGCTGGAAAACACGGACCATGTGCAGCGGGTGATGGAAGCCTGCCGCGAAATCGGTGTCAGTTTCTCGCTGGATGACTTTGGCACCGGTTATTCCTCACTGACCTACCTGCGCGCCATTCCGGCCGAAGTGCTGAAAATCGACCGCAGCTTTGTGAAAGACCTGCTGGATGACAGCGACGACCTGATTCTGGTGGAAGGCGTTATCAGCCTGGCCAAGGCGTTCCGTCGCGTGGTGGTGGCGGAGGGCGTGGAGACGGCGGAACACGGCCTCATGCTGATGCGACTGGGCTGCGATATCGCGCAGGGCTTTGGCATTGCGCGTCCGATGCCGGCGGCGGAAGTGCCGGCGTGGTCGGTTGCATACCAGGCCGATCCGCAATGGGCGTTGTGGGCCGATATTCCCTGGGAGATGGAAGATTTCCCTTTGCTGGTGGCCAAGTACGATCACATCGGCTGGGTTCGGCGCGTCCTTGATAACCTTTCGGGCAGCCCGTTGCGCTTGGAGCAGGGGGAGCTGACCGATCATCACAAATGCCGCTTCGGACACTGGTATTACCACCAGGGGAAAGCGCGCTACGGACATTTGGCCGCGTTCCTCGAGCTGGAAGAAACCCACGCCTATGTGCATAAACTGGGTCCGGAAATCGTGCGTTTGCACGCGGAAGGCAACCAGACCCAGGCGCTGGCACTGGCGAAGGAATTGCTCGATGTGCGAGACAAAGTTCTTCGCCATCTCGATGATCTGCAGCGTTCCGTGGTGCTTGACCCGGCCGGACAGCACAACCTGCGCGAAAAACCCATGCGCCCTGGCGGCGAGGACTTGCCGACACCGCTGCATATTTCGCCGGCAGTTGCGCCGCGCAAAAGTCGGCAACCTTTTATTTATGTGATTGACGACACGCCAACCAATATCGAGCTGCTGGCCGGTGCGCTGTCGCCTGATTTCACCATCAAGTTCGCCACCAGCGGTGCCAAGGCGCTGGAGTTTCTGGCCAAGACGGAGAAACCCGACCTGATCCTGCTCGATGTGATGATGCCCGGCATGGACGGCTACGAAGTCTGCCGCCATCTAAAAGAAAACCCGACGACACGCGGCATTCCGATCATCTTCATTACCGCCAAGAACGAGGTGGCCGACCAGGCGCGTGGCTTCAGTCTGGGCGCGGTGGATTACATCCCGAAGCCGTTCGAATTGCCGTTGGTCATTGCGCGTGTGCGGACTCACCTGAACCTCAAATTGCGGACCGATCTGCTGGAAGCGCAGGCTTCCATCGATGCGCTGACCGGCATCGCCAACCGACGGCGTTTCGATGAGTCCCTACGCACCGAATGGCGTCGCGCCGCGCGCAACATCATGCCGGTGTCGTTGTTGATGTTCGATGTCGATCACTTCAAGGCCTACAACGATCAATATGGCCATGGCGCCGGTGATGATTGTCTGCGCCTCATCGGCGAGGCGCTGCAACGCGCCGAGTTGCGCCCAGGCGACTTCGTGGCGCGCTACGGCGGCGAGGAGTTTGCGGTGATTCTGCCGAGCTGCCATTCGGCGGGCGCGCGCGCCATTGCCGAACGTATCCGCGTAGTGATCGAAGGACTGCAGATTCAGCACGAACATTCCAGTTGCGCGCCGGTCGTCACCGTCAGCATAGGCTGCGCAACCCAGAAGCCGGCGCAGGGCGGCGATGTCAGCGGCCTCTTCCTGGCCGCCGACATGGCGCTCTACCGCGCCAAACAGGAAGGCCGTAACCGGGTTTGCACGGCGGCCCTGTAGGCTGAGTCCGATCAATTTCGAGGTGACGATGATTCGATCAAGTGGGCTGCGCGGACTTGCCACGCTCTTCCTCATGCTGCTTTTAACCGCCTGTGCGCGGCACGATTCCTCACCGCTGCGGGTGGGTGTGGTGCATGCGTTGAGCGGCACCATGGCGACCAATGAAGCGCCACTGGTCGCAGCGGTGCGTATGGCCGTGGATCAGCTTAACGCCGGCGGCGGCCTGCTCGGGCGCAAGATCGAGGTCGTGGTGGCGGATAGCCGTTCAGACGCCGTGCATGCCGCAAAGGAAGCCGATCGTCTGATCAAGCAGGAAAAAATCGATGTCCTGTTTGCCTGCTGGACGTCGTCCTGTCGCAAAGCGGTCAAGCCGGTGGTGGAATCGAATCAGCACCTGATGTTTTATCCGGTTCAGTACGAAGGTCTGGAACAGTCGCCCAACATCATCTACACCGGCGCCACGGCGAATCAGCAGATCATTCCCGGCACCCACTGGGCGTTGAGAAATTTTGGCAAGCGCGTGTTCCTGGCCGGTTCCGATTACGTTTTTCCGCGCATTGCCAACCGCATCGTGCGGGATGTGGTGCAAATCGAAACCGGCGAGGTGGTGGGGGAGGCCTATCGCCCGCTCGGCAACGACGATTTCACTGCCCTGGTCGAGGCGATCCGCATTGCTGAGCCAGACGTCATCCTGAACACCGTCAACGGCGACAGCAACATCGCTTTTTTTCGCGCCCTCCAACAGGCGGGGCTGAATCATTTACCGGTGATGTCGTTCAGCGTCGATGCCAACAACCTGCCGGCGCTGGCTGGATTTGGCCACGACCGGCATTACGCCGCCTGGGGCTACTTTCAGGAATTGCCGGGCAAGGCCAATCAGCGCTTTGTGAGTGACTGGCGACGAAGCCTGAAAACGCCAATGCCGACCAGTGATGCGATCGAAGCCGCGTACAACGGGGTCAAACTTTGGGCGCAGGCGGTGAACGCGGCGGGCAATGCCAATCTGGA
>CAMDHJ010000237.1 GCA_945897865.1 Tepidiphilus sp. J10 | reverse complement strand
CAATCAGACCGCGGCGGGGCGCGGCTATGTGACCTACCATGATGTCGAAATCGACGGCATGGCGCTCCCCAATGAGGCCAGCCTGGGGATCGCCTGGCGTTTTCATCCGGACTGGCAGCTTGCGACGGAACTGACCTGGCTCGACTGGTCCGATGCCGCGACCCGCTCCACCCTCAATGCCAGCCGCCCCGACAACCCCGTCGCGCCGCCGATTTCCATCACTTCAACCCTGGACTGGCGTGACCAGATTGCGCTGGCGATCGGCCTGATCTGGCGATATTCCCCGGAAACCAGCGCATTCGCCGGCGTCAACATCGCGCGCAACCCGATTCCCGCCGAACATCTCAGCCCCTTGCTGGCGCCTATCGGCGAACGCCACCTGACCTTCGGCATGAAGCGCGCGCTGAACCGGGACTGGCACCTCGGCTTGGCGACGGAATACCAGTTTCGCAACACGGTGACTTATACCAATCCGGAGTTGCCGCTGGGATCGAACGCCACCGCGCGCAACGAGAGCGTGGCCGTGCATGCCATGTTCAGCAAGCGATGGTAGGCCTCGCCAAACTTGCGCCCCCCTCGGCTGCGGGCCTCATCCCGCGTCCGCGTTTGTTCGCTCGGCTCGATGAAACCGCCGACCAGCGGCTGGCATGGATCGCCGCCCTGGCCGGTGCGGGCAAGACCTCCCTCGCGGTGAGTTGGCTTGCTACGCGCGACTTGCATTCGATCTGGTACCGGGTGGATGCCGACGATACGGATGCCGCCAATTTTTTCCACTACCTTGCGCTCGCCGCCAGGAAATACGGGGTGGAATTGCCGCATCTGACGCCCGAGTACCTGCCGGGCCTTCCGACCTTCGCCCGGCGTTTCTTCAGGACATTGTTCGCGTCGCTGCCAGGGTCTTTTGTCCTGGCCCTCGACAACTACCAGGAAGCCGGCGACGACGCGCCCCTGCACCTGTTGCTGGCCATCGCGGCGGAAGAACTGCCGTCCGACGGAAGACTGCTGGTGATCAGCCGGCGCGGACCGCCGCCCGTGTTGACCAGAACGTTCACACGCGCGGTACTGCTGGACGATGGCGACCTGCGATTCACTCAAGCCGAAACCGGTGCGCTGCTCGAACACCTCGACATCGGTGACGTGCAACAGGTGCAAGCTGCCACCGACGGCTGGGCCGCCGGCATTGTCCTCACCGCGCGCGCGCTGAGCACTGGCGCAAATCCAATCGAGGCAGGCCAGATACCGCTGGCGGTACTTGATTTCATCGCTGCCGAGATATTCGACACATTACCCGCCGATTGGCGCGACTTTCTGTTGCGGATGGGCCTGTTCCCGCTGGTCACCGAGACGTTTTGCGTCGCGATGACGGGTAACAGCCAGGGTATGGACTGGCTCGCCGAATTGCATCGCGCACATCTGTTCGTGACGCCGCAGGCGCAGGACGAGCGGGCCTACGAGTTCCATCCCCTGTTGCGCGCCTTCCTTGCGCATCGCCTGGAGGCCGGGCTGGCTGCAGCCGAACGAAGCGACTATTTGCGCCAAAGCGCGGCGGTATTGGAGCAGGCCGGCATGATCGAGCATGCCGTGGTGGCCTGGGCGCGCGCGGGTGACTGGAGGGCGCTCGGCCGCCTGATCTGCCTGCAGGCGCCGGTCTGGCTGGCCAGCGGCCGGCATGCTTCCGTGCAGGCATGGATCGAGCGTCTCCCCGCCCCGGCGCGAGAAGCTTCAGCCTGGCTCGTATTCTGGTCAGCCACCTGCCGAGCGCTGACCGATCTCGCTGGCGCGCGCGCCGATTTCGAACGTGCCTATGCCGCGTTCAAGGCCGCCGCCGACCTATCCGGCCAGTGGCTATGCTGGGCCGGCATTGCGGAGACCTACCTGTTCGGTTGGGATAGTCTGGCCGGCTTCGATCCCTGGATCGAGGAACTCGAATCCCTGCTCACTCAGCAGCGGGAATTCCCCTCACCCGAGGTCGAGGCGCGGGTCTTGTCCGGGGCGGTGGCGCTGGCCTTTCGGCGCCCCGAACATCCGTTGCTGCCAATCTGGGCCGAGCGCGCGTTAAACCTGATTCGCACCCGGCAGGTCCAGCCGCACACGGCCATGCTGGCCCACTTCGCCGGGGTCTATCACATGTGGCGGGGCCACACTTATGGGATGGATGCCGTGCTGGAGGTAGTGCGGGTGGTCGCCACTCCGATGCCCCCGTTCGGACGAATCCTGATGGGGATGCTGGATCTGGTGTCAGCCAATTTCCAGGGCGACACTGCCAGGATGGAGACGGCATTTTCCGCTGCGATGGCGGTGGCGCGGGAACACGGCATCCATCTGCTGGATGTGCCGCTGATCCAGAACATGGGTTTCGCGGCGCTGGCGCGCGGCGACGCGGATCGGCTCGAAGCGTTGATTCAGCTGGCTCGACCTAGCCTGTTGCCGGGCCGGTGGATGGAATCATCCGCGCATATTTATCAGAAGGCAGGACTGGCTTTGCTGCGCGGCGATCTCGCTGGCGCCAGGGCCTGGGCGAACAAGGCGTTCGAGCTGGTCAGCATGGGAGGAATCCCGCACTGGGTGTCGCATTTGCGCCTCTTTGCGGCCCGCCTGGGAATTCTTGAAGGCAAGGGCGAGACCGTCGTTGACGAGCTGGAATCCATCGTTGCCGATGCCCGCATCACGGGCTGCGATCTTTATCTGGCCGCAGCGCTGCTTACCTTGGCCGCGCTACGGTTCGACGCGGGTGATCGCACGTCGGTGGCCGAAATCTTGCGCGAAGCGCTGGCCCTCGGCGCACGCTGGAACTACGGCCACTTGTTTCTCTATGCGGCGCCGGATGTGGAAAGCCAACTGTGCGCTTTTGCCCTCGAAGCGAACATCGAACCCTGCTATGTGAAACGCCTGATCAGGCAGCGCGGCCTGCCGCCACCGGAGAATGCCGACGAATGCTGGCCCTGGACGGTGCGCGTGTTCACGCTTGGTGGCTTCAGCCTGTTGTTGAACGGAGAGACATTCGTCTCGGTCGGCAAACCGCAGAAGAAACCACTCGAACTGCTCAAGGCACTTGTCGCCCAAGGGCCTTCCGGCGTGGTGGCGCGCAATATTGCCGCGCTGCTCTGGCCCGACGCGGAGGGGGAAACCTTGAAGAAAACCCTGGATATCACGCTGCATCGATTGCGCAAGCTGCTTGG
>CAMDHJ010000236.1 GCA_945897865.1 Tepidiphilus sp. J10 | reverse complement strand
GCGGTCAGCAGCTGCTCGGAACTGGCACGCGCCTCGGAAGTAGTCTGCGTAACCTGCAAGGAAGCGCGATTGATGCCCTGCACCAGCGTCCGCAATTCTTCAATTGCGTAATTCACCGAGTCGGCGATAGCGCCGGTAATGTCTTCCGTTACCGTCGCCTGCACAGTCAGATCACCTTCCGCCAGATCGCCCATTTCATTCAGCAAACGCAAAATGGCGTCCTGGTTGCGCTGATTTTCTTGCGCAGCTTCTTCGGCGCGCCGCTGCGCTGTGCGAACGTTGAGCAGGCCAAGCAACAACAAGGAAATCAGTGCCAGGGTACCGAAAGTCACCGCCAGGATCAGATACTGGGCGCTGCCGAGACCTTGATAGCGCTCGGTAACGCTCTGGGTCAAGGTCAGCAATTGCTCTGATTCGTCGAAAATTTCACGTGCTGCACGCTTCGCTTCAACCAACTGCGGCATGCGTTTGAGAATCTGGTTGGTTTGTGTTTCAAAGCGCGTGAACACCTCTGCCAGTTCAAGTAATTTTTCCCGTGCATCCGGATCCTCAATCGCCAGAACACCTAAATTGGCGCTGCTGTTGAGCAAAGCGTCGAGAACTTCACGGAAAGTCATCAAATCCTGGCCGAGCTGGAAGGCGGTTTCTGGATTGATCACATCGGACGACAACAAAGTGTTGGCGTTTTTTGCCATCCGCTGCGTCCACAAGGCTTGCTGGTTGGCGAAGGCGAGTTGCTTTTTCGAAGCAGCCGGCAACAGTGCAACCACCTGTTCGGTCAGATCAAGCAACTCGTTGTTGCGCTGGTTGATTTCATTCAGTGCCTGCGCCAATTCAACCAGCATGGTCTGTTGCTCGACCAGATACTGAATGTTCTTTTTCGACGTATCCCAGCGCTTTTTCAACTCGGCCAAATCACCCTGAATGGCACCTGGCGAAGAAGGCACCCCGGCGCCACCATCGATCAAGGTATTGAGACCCTCGGCGAATGCCTTGCGGCTGTCATCCAGTTGGCCAAAGGCAAACCTGTTTCCCAGCACCGCTTGCTGCGCGGTCTTGGTATAGCGCTGCGACAACATTTGCAGACGGGTTGCAATCTCGATGTACTCGGAGCGGTTACCGACCTGAATCGTGTTCCAGATCAGCAATACCGCAGCCAGTAACAGCGAAACCAGCAACGTGGCGACCAGTACCTGCTGCCGGCTCTCAGGTTTGACCCACTTCAGCAGGGGAAACTGCTCAGGATCAAGCGACTGCCAGCGCTGGGCCGTTTTTCCACTCCCCAATCTACTCGATGCGACCTTGCCCGACATCCGATGGAATAATTTGCCGAAAACATTGCCCGGCTTGCTCATCGCCATTGCGCTACCCCTGTGAAATAAGCATCGCCCTGCTCAATCAATGGGCGAACCGATAGACAAACCAACAGCCGATCTTTGTAAGCGCTGAATGGAGAGGCCATTACGACACGCCCACATCCAGAAAAGCCGGTGCCGCGGCTAGCGTCTGCATACTGATTTCGTCCCACACCTGCCCCTCGGCATCTCGCCAGCGTGCGATCAGCCAGGCATCGGAATCCGGCAACAGCGGCTCGGGTTGCAAACCAGCCAACACCCGCAATCCCAACGGGCGATCAATCCGCAACGCCGCATTGAGACCAAAACGTGGATGGATCAGCAGCAAACGTGACTCGCCCGCAGGCATCGGCTCGGCCAGGCCCATGAAAGCAGCCAGATCGATACAGCCATAGAGCACGCCACGAACACTGGCGACGCCAATAAACCAGGGCTGCACCCAGGGCGCCTCGGTCAGGCCGGAAACGGTGACCACTTCATTGACCTGATCCAGGTCAACCAGCCAGTGACGGCCACCGGCAAGAAAACCCAGCTTCGAAACGACGCCGCGTGACACCTCGGACAGCTTCAGCTTTTCTGCCAGCTGAGACTGAAACTCCCGCAAGCTTGGTTTTTCTTGCATCAGCCCAGCGCCTTCACCTTGGTGATCAGTTCTTCCGCCACCACTGGTTTCACCAGATAGTCGATGGCGCCCTGGCGCATTCCCCAGACGCGATCGGTTTCCTGGCCTTTGGTGGTGCACATGATGACGGGTATCGATTGGGTTTCAGGGTTACGTGAAAGCTGGCGCGTGGCCTGGAATCCATTCAGACCCGGCATCACGACATCCATCAGGATCAAGTCCGGTTTTTCCATCTTGGCAACGGCTACCCCATGTTCGCCGCTATCCGCCGTAATAACCTCATAACCGTTCTTGCGCAGCACGTCGGTGAGATAAAAACGCTCGGTAGGCGAATCATCAACGATCAACACTTTTTTTACAGGCATGAATATTCCTGAACGTTCGCTTAGTTGATCTGCGGACGATGACGCCGAACCGCTTCCAACAGCGTGTCTTTGGTGAAGGGCTTGGTGAGGTATTCATCAGAGCCGACCAGACGACCGCGGGCGCGATCAAACAGGCCATCCTTGCTGGACAACATGATCACGGGAGTCTCACGCAAGCGCGGGTTCTTCTTGATCAACGCACAAGTCTGGTAGCCATCCAGGCGCGGCATCATGATGTCGACAAAAATCACTTCCGGTTGATGGTCAGTAATCTTGGCCAGCGCATCAAAACCATCTTCGGCCAGAATGACTTCGCACCCCGCCTTGAGCAAAAAGATTTCGGCGCTGCGACGAATTGTGTTGCTGTCGTCAATCACCATCACTTTGGCCCCAGCCAAGTCACCGGCATCGGTAGTCGAAGTATTCAAACCGCCTCCTTGCATCCTGTTTGTTTACCCGCGCCAAGACGGGATATTTCTCGAATTTACCCGATCCCCGCGCGGGACATTGCGGCTAGCGAAAATTTTGCCAAGGCGGGGCGCGTTCATTGCATGCATGCCGCGTCCGGATCAGCTGCCTTTGCGCACCGGATAGCCCGCCTCTTTCCAGGCCGGCAATCCGGTGCGGAACCAGTAAACCTTGGTGAAGCCACGCTTCAAGGCATAGCGCGCAGCCTTGTAGCTGTACCAGCACTCGGCGCCATTGCATTGAAAAATAATCGGGGTTTTCTTGTCTGCGGGCAGCTTGGACAGGTCGAAAGCATCGACCGAATCATCGTACTCGACATCCTTCGGACTGTTCATTTGATAAGTGACGTTGATCGCGCCGGGAATATGCGCCTC
>CAMDHJ010000235.1 GCA_945897865.1 Tepidiphilus sp. J10 | reverse complement strand
CTGGTGAAATTCCGCGATGGTCAGGGACGCGTTTTCGCCGACGAATTCACGTCTGCCCTGGCCGCCGGCGACTGGCCACTGGCGACGCGGCTGGCGCACTCGATGAAGGGCGTCGCGCGCACGCTGGGCGTGACCCAACTGGGACAACTCGCGCAAGTGCTGGAAGCGTCCTGCAAAATGCAGAATCGCGTATTGGCGGAACAGGAACTGCAACCACTGCTGCTGGAATTGGATCGGGTCATCATCGGCCTGGCGGCAATTGAAGCTAACGACAACAACGAGGGTAAAACATCATCCTAGATCTCTCTGTTGACCGCTCCTTAGCCCTTGAGATGCCCCATGGATACAAGCGTTAGTGCTTTCGATCACCCTCACCAAATGGGTGAGCCCGCTACGCGTTCGATTGCGGGCCTGCCGAGCCGCCTGGCCGCGTTGCTCCTGATGCGACTACTAAGCGAAGGACTAAGCCGCCAAAAGACGGCGGCCAAGTCCCTGCTTATCCTTGCAGGGAACGACCATGCGCGTCGTCGCGCCTTGCCAGACAACTCGGCAGACCCACACTCGAACGCGTCCAACAGAGGAATCTAGGATCATGAATCAAGCCCGTGTTCTGCTCGTCGAGGACGATGAAATCATTTCCCTGCTGATCGAGGATGCGCTCACCGAAGTGGGGCATCAGGTCGTCATCCAGAAAGATGGCCAGGCCGCCTGGGATCAACTGCAGGGCGGCGACACCGCCTTTGACGCCATCCTGACCGACCGCAACATGCCGCGCATGGATGGCATGGCGCTGTTGCGGAAACTGAAATCGGCAGCCCACCTGCGCGACATTCCGGTCATCATGGAAACAGCAGAAACCGCCGCCGAGAGTATTCAGGAAGGCATCGACCAGGGCGCGCATTACTACCTGACCAAACCATTCAAGCCGGAAGTGTTGGTCGCCATCGTCAACGCCGCGATCGAACAATATCGCGACCATCGCCAGCTCAAGGAAACCGCGTTGCGCGCGGAACGGCCATTCGCCTGCCTGCATCAAGGCAGCTTCCGCTTCTCCAGCCTGGATGAAGGCCGCATGCTGGCGAATTTTTTCGCCCAGGCAGCGCCCGAACCGGAAAAGCGGGTAATCGGACTTCAGGAACTGCTGATCAACGCCGTCGAGCACGGCAATCTTGGCCTTTCCTATCAGGAAAAGACCGAGTTGCTGATGGAAGGATGCTGGCAGGAAGAAGTCGAGCGCCGTCTCGGCCTGCCGGAATACCGCGAGCGCTTTGTCGAAGTCCTGTTCGAGCGCATTCCCCAGGCCATCCGCTTCACCATCCGCGACCAGGGCGAAGGCTTCGACTGGCAGAAATATCTGGATTTCGACCCGGCGCGGATTTTCGACCCGCATGGTCGGGGCATCGCCATGGCACGCATGATGAGCTTTTCCTCGCTGGAATATCAGGGCAACGGCAATACCGTGCTGGCCACCATCGACCTCACGGCGGCGCCCGAGGCCGGCTGAGTCAGGCGGCGTCTAGCCTCGTCTGCATAAAGGCGGCTTTCCGGACATGTATCTGCGGTCATCTGAGGTTTTCAGGGTCGAATGACGGCGTTGTAGGAGCGTCCGCTTGCGGCGCGAGCGTTGAGGCGAGTTGTGGTACTGGGCCCGCAAGCGGAGCCTCCTTCAGCGTGTTCCACCTCACCCGACAGGTGAATGCAAAAATCGGCCTCTCGCCAGTATTCAGGCGGCTTCACCGAGAAATATCCGCGCTCAACTGAGTTTTCCTGGATGAATGTGTCGACTTGACGCCGCGCTCCAACATCCCGCCCGGCACCGAGATTGCCGCCATCCGGCAATCGCCGGCAGGCCAGCGCGTATTGCACCTTCTTACCTCCCCCCTCTGCTAGACAAACATCGCGTGAAACGCCGCCACCATCTCCGCCTCCGAGACCTCGCGGATTCGAGTGGCGATGATCCAGTGGTGGCCGAAAGGGTCCCGCACGCGCCCCGCCCGGTCGCCATAGAATTGATCGGCGAGCGGGTAGATCTGCTCGGCACCGGCCGCGAGCGCGCGCGCGAAGATCTCGTCCGAACGCTCCACGTGCAGATCGAGCACCACCGACGTGGCGCCCAGCGTCGCTGGGCTCGTCGAACCGATTGCCGGCATTTCGTCCGCCAGCATCAGGCGAGTGCCTTCGATCTCGATCTCGGCGTTCATGCAGGTGCCGTCAGGCGCCACAAGGCGGGCGCGGACTTCCTTCGCGCCGAACACGCGCGCGTACCAGGCGATGGCCTCGCCGGTGTTCTTGAATTGGAGGTAGGGAACGATGCCTTTCATTGCGTTGGCTCCTCTGCGTGGGCGGGGTTAATCCCAGGGCAAATTTGTTCTACCCGAAAACTCGTCATTCCGGCGAAAGCCGGAATCCAGATTTCACCATCCAATCAGGCTGTTGACTTTGATTAGACCAGTTGAACTGGATTCCGGCTTACCCCATGCTGGAATGACGGTAAATCAAAGGGTTACAACTAGAACAAATTTGCCCTGGGGTTAATCCGTGCTCCGCTTGACATCAACGAGGGCTTCGAATCCGCCATAGATCAACCGCTTGCCGTCGAAGGGCATCGGGTTGTTCTCGGGCTTCATGCGCTCGTCGGCGAACACCTTCGCCATGCCGGCGTCGCGGGCTTCCTTCGACGGCCATTCAATCCACGCGAAGCAGATCGTTTCGTCATTCTTCTTCAGCACGGCTTTCGGGAACGAGGTGATCTCGCCGTCGGGGACGTCGTCGCCCCAGCACTCCACGACCCGCGTGGCGCCGTGTTCCTTGAAGACCGCAGCCGAGTATTCCACGTGCGCTTTGTATTGCTCGCGGTTGGCGGTCGGAACCGCTGTGACGAATCCATCGATGTAGGCCATCAGATATCTCCTTTTCCACGAAATGCCGCCTCGAGTGCGGCGATGTCGATCTTCGTCATTTCCATCATGGCAGCCTGTGCGCGACTGGCGGCTTCGCGATCCGGCGCGCCGAGCAAGCGGGGCAATGTTTCGGGCACGATCTGCCAGGACACGCCCCAGCGGTCCGTCAGCCAGCCGCACCTGCTTTCCGCTCCACCATTTGCAATCAGCGATGACCACAGATGATCGGTTTCATGCTGATCCTTGGTCAACACACTGATCGATGCGGCCGGCGAGAGCTTGAAGTGCGGCCCGGCGGTCAAGATCATCATCGGGGCACCGTGCAGCGTGAACTCTACAATCATGGGGTCGTCGGGATTGCCGT
>CAMDHJ010000234.1 GCA_945897865.1 Tepidiphilus sp. J10 | reverse complement strand
AGCGCCGCATCCTTGATACCTTTGGCAATTTCGATGCCGCTGGAAACGTCCACTGCCCAGGGGTGCACCAATCCAATTGCGTGACGCACATTAGCCGAACTCAAACCACCGGCAAGGATGACCGACTTCGGTAAATGATTAGGGATCATGTTCCAGTCAAAACGTTCACCAGTCCCGCCATGCCCCGCCTCGCTCCAGGCATCCAGCAACAAGCCTTGAGCGTCGGCATAAACGGCGGCGACTTGTAACAAATCAGTCTGTGGCCGAACGCGCGCCGCCTTTAGATAAGGCACGCCGAAACTGCGGCAGAACTCGGGCGATTCTTCGCCATGGAACTGCAGCACATCAGGTCGAACCTTTAGCAACACGGCTTCCACTTCGCTTGGCTGCGGATTCACGAACAAGGCCACTGTGGTCACAAACGGCGGTAAAACCCTGACAATGCCTGCCGCCTGATCCAGCCCGACATTGCGCGGACTTTTGGCATAAAAAACCAGGCCGATGGCATCCGTCCCAGCTTCTGCGGCGGCGAGTCCATCCTGTGAGCGGGTAATGCCGCACATTTTCACGCGAGTCATGGCAGACACTCTTGGTAAATACGCTTCAAGGCAAAGCGGGAAACAGCGCCAGCGGGCCCTGATCAGGCCGTGCCGGCACGTTGAAGCGGTCATCGTAGCGGACATCAGCCAGGTACAAACCATCTGCGGCAAAAGTCGCAGCGGCACGGGTACGATCGCGTCCCTGCAAGACCTCGCCGATCCATTCCGGTGGCCTCCGCCGCAACCCTACCCATACCAGCGCACCCACCATGTTGCGTACCTGATGATGTAGAAAGGCGTTGGCGCGAAACTCGAACTGCACACACGCCCCCTGCCGCCAGATATTCACTGCGCGCACATCACGCACCGGCGTCCTGGCCTGGCATTCGGCCGCGCGAAATGCGGAAAAATCATGTTCACCGATCAGCCAGCGTGATGCTTCGACCATCAAATCCGCATTCAAATCGCCATGAATCCAGCCTGCTCGGCCAGCCAGCAACGCGGGTCGAACCGGCTGATTTAGCAAAACATAGCGATAGGTGCGTTCAACGGCACCGAAACGAGCATGAAAATCTGCCGGCATCACCTTGGCCCAGAGCACCGACATTCCATTCGGCAAGCGTGCATTCGTACCGAAAACCCAGGCGTGTTCTGGTCGAAAATTTACCGCATCGAAATGTACTACTTGAGCCACTGCGTGCACTCCGGCATCGGTTCGCCCCGCAGTAATGGTATGCACCGGCTCGCAATGAACGCCGGCCAATGCACGCTCCAGATGATTCTGCAAAGCACAGCCACTTGGTTGTGTTTGCCAACCACAAAAGTTGCGGCCATCGTATTCAATGCCTAAAGCAAACCGGGTCTGCGACCTTGGCTCTGCCGCGCCGAGCACTTCAGAGCCAGTCATAGCGTAATCATCCATTGCGAGAGCAAGCCGATGAAGAGCAGGCCAGGGATGGCTAGATCAATTCCACGCAGCGGCAATAGATTAAGTTGAATCCGTTGCGGCAAATCCGGTTCGTAATCCAGTTCAAGCAGGCTGCGTACATTTCCCCGCCCACGTTCCATACCCTCGATTGCGCGCAGTGTCAGGCCCAAGCGCAAAGCCGCGCGGCGCGGGTCAAGGCCGATTATGGAAAAAGGTCGAATCAATTGGAGCAAGCCAGCAAGCAACGCTTCAGATGACAAACGCAACACCAATATATCCAGCCAAAGCAGCAGCACGGTCAGACGCGCCGCCTGTTCCATCCCATGCCGCAGGCCTTCCCAACTTGGCGAAAAATCAGCCAGAAGGGACGACACAGGCGCACCTGGCAAGCTGTAGGCATAACCGAACAACAAAACCAGCAATAGCCAGCGGGTGCGCCAGATCAGGCGAAACGGCATCCGTCTGGCCATGATCAACATACCCAGCGCCAGCAACAGCAAAGCAGGCAGCATAAAAAAAGGCAGCCCTGGAATTGCCAGGGCTGCCAGCAGGTAAATCAAGATCCGACTCGCGGGATGCATGGAACTCGTTGTCACCCCAAGTGAAGTTGGTTTGACAAGTTCGGGGTCGTCAAGCTTGGGTTCGACATTTTGATATTTCAAACACCAAGTCTTGGACACACCCGTCAGGCAAGGCAACCTTCAGCCTGCCTTAACCCGCTTCAGCCAGCAATTTGTCAGCTTCAGCCTTTTGCTGGGAATCGCCTTCTCCCAACACTTCCTGAAGGATCTCGCGAGCACCTTCACGGTCACCCATTTCCATATAGGCGCGAGCCAGATCGAGCTTGGTATTCACCTCTTCACGCAGTTCGGCATCGATTCCATCCGCTAATTCAGGTTCTGCCGCCTCGGCAGTCACCGCCGCCTCAGGTTCCAGATCGGCTGCCATCTCAAACTCAGGCGCTTCGGTTGCTTCAATCGAGGCAATCTCTTCTGCAGCTTCAGCAGCGGACGTTGCGGTCAACTCCTCAACTTCGGGCAACGATTCCATTTCCAGATCGAGATCAATTCCAGACAGATCAAGTACCGGCATTTCATCTGCTCCGGTTGCCTCGATCTCGGTCGCTTCCAGATCCTCGGAAAACTCAAAGTCAGCTAAATCAGGTGCAGACAGTTTTTCCGGCGCAACCTGGGCGGGTTCCGGTTTTTCAGAGGCGGCTTGAGTGACCTCACTGGCGACCTCGAAATCAAGGCTCAATTCATCCGGCATTTCTAGCGAACCGGGCACCGCGATTTCTGCGGCCTCGGTTGCTGCTGGTTCGAAATCTTCAATCGGATTCAGATCGAGATTCTCAGACATACCAACTTCTTCGTTGGCGAAGGTATCGAAATCTGACGCTTCAGGCGCAACAGGTGCTGATTCGAACGCCATTGAGCCTTCAGTTGGGGCCGGCGCCGATTCGGGTTGCCGCGCTTCGGACGAATACTCGGATGCAAACTCGAGATCAGGCTTGCCCGCTTCAACCTTCGGGCTAGCGCCCCAATCGTCCATGCTGGCCAACTGCGACAAATCACCCAAATCACTTTTCGCGGCAGACTCAACCGGTTGCGTGGCAGCTGCAGCAACGACCGCAGCCGCAGCTGCGATCGAAGCGGGGGCCATTACAGGGGCCGTTGCGGGAGCACCCATGATGCCAGACTGCTGCGTATCGACCCGATACAACGGATTTTCCGGATCAATTGAACGTCCCATCTCAGCGGCGCGCTGCCAGACCGGCGTATTTTGGCCACCCAGCCCGGCATACAACTCG
>CAMDHJ010000233.1 GCA_945897865.1 Tepidiphilus sp. J10 | reverse complement strand
GTGAAGCGGGTGACCGACATCATGGGCGAGATCAGCGCCGCCAGCACGGAACAGAGCCAGGGCATAGAACAAGTGAACCGGGCGATCACCCAGATGGACGAAACGACGCAGCAGAACGCAGCCCTGGTGGAACAAGCGGCGGCGGCGGCGGAATCGTTGCAGGACCAGGCTGCAAGCCTGAGCCAGTCAGTGGCTGTATTCAAAACCAGTGGTGGCGGTGGGCGCATTGCATTGCCAATTGCGGGTGTCTTTACACCGGCGCCATCTGCTGCACGAGCTGCTGGACTACCTGCTGCAGTTCCGGGGCCGGTACGGGCTATGCAGCGTTTGTCGCCACGGCCCAATGGCAATGCGCAAGATGAGTGGGAAGAGTTTTAAGCCGACTTGTTGAACCAGAAACAGGAGTAGCAGCATGCGTCAGAATCTTCCAGTCACCGGCAATGAATACCCACTGAAAGACGGTGTCCAGATCGTGTCGCGTACTGACACCAAGGGCAACATCACCTTCGTCAATTCGGACTTCATCGAGTCGAGTGGATTCAGTGAATCTGAAATGATAGGCGCACCGCACAACATCCTGCGCCATCCAGACATGCCTGCCGCAGCATTCAAGGATTTGTGGGATACCGTCAAGGCAGGCAAGCCATGGTGCGGAATGGTCAAAAATCGGCGCAAGAATGGCGATCATTACTGGGTGGATGCCCATGTCACACCGGAAAAGGTAAACGATCAGTTGATCGGCTTCATTTCGGTCAGACGCAAACCGACGCGTGAACAGATCGCCGCCGCAGAAGCGCTTTACCAGAAGGTCAATGCCGGTAAGGCGACACTGACCTCAACTGGTCTGACAATTCGCCTTGCCAGTATTTCGCTGGCCAGCAAGATTGCCGCGCTGAGTATTCTGATCATCGTGCTGTGCTTGACTACGATGACCGTATTTATCCAGGGTCAAACGAAGGCAACGCTGGACGACATCATGCTGAGCAATCTGGATGCCCAGAACAAGCTGGTCCTTGGCATGGTTGAGACCTATAACCGCAGCCTGGAAAAATCGGCCACTCAGCTGTCAGGGTTGTTCAATGCCCAGTTTTCCGGGCAGTTCAGCCTGGATGAGGCGCAATCCATTGAGGTTGGCGGCAAACCGACTTCAATGCTGAAGCACGACGGTGCGCTATTGAACGGTAACTACAGTGCGGTAGACCGCTTTACTGCTGCGTCGGATGGCACGGTGGCAACAGTGTTTGCGCGCAAGGGCGCGGACTTTGTTCGGGTCACCACATCTCTTAAAAAGCAGGATGGCAGTCGTGCGGTTGGTACACCGCTGGATCGAGAACACCCCGCCTACGCCCTGTTGATGGCTGGGCAACCTTACCTCGGCAAGGCCAGCCTGTTCGGCCGTGAATACATGACCCGCTATTCACCGGTGAAGGATGCCGGTGGCAAAGTCATTGCGGCACTGTTTGTCGGCCTCGATTTCAGCGAGCAATTCATTGCTCTCAAGTCAAAGTTGAAAGAAATCAAAATCGGCCAGACCGGCTACGTCTATGTCCTTGATAGCGGCAAGAACAAGGGCATGTTGGTTGTGCATCCGGCCAAGGAAGGCGTAACGATTCTGGATGCCAAGGATGCAGATGGACATGAATTCATCCGCGAGATGGTGGAAAAGAAGCAGGGCGTCATCCGCTATCCCTGGGTCAACAAGGAACTGGGTGAAACCAGGGCGCGGGACAAAATTGTCGTGTACGGCTCGTTTCCGGCGTGGAACTGGGTGGTTGGCAGTGGCAGCTACGTCGAGGAATTCACCGAGGGAAGCGTGAGCATCGGCTGGATGATCGAACTTGCGGGCATCTTGACCTCAGCTCTGCTGGGCGTGTTTTTGTTCATTCTGTCGAAACGTCTGGTGGCACGCCCATTGCAAACAGTGATTGGCAATATGGAAGAAATTGCCCAGGGCAATTACTACGCCGCCATTCCGAGCCAATTCAAGGACGAAATCGGACAGGTCTTTTCGGCACTGCGGGCAATGCAGTCGAAACTGGAATTTTCGGTTACTGAAGCCAACCGGATCGCGCAGGACAGTTTGCGGATCAAGACCGCATTGGACAATTCAACCGTCGGCATGACCGTTTCCGATGTGGATGCCAATCTGGTGCATATGACGCCAAGTGCCCGTAGCCTGTTGCAGGATCTGGGTGGCCCCGGGCTGGCAGTGGACAAGCTGTATGGCGGAAAAATCTCCAGCGTGTTCAGCGATCCAGCCGTGGCGTCAAGTTTCGATCTGGCCGTTAAATCAGACCGACAGGTCGATATGCAAGCTGGAGGTCATCATCTGCGCCTGATTGCGCGGCCGATAATGGATGCTTCCGGCAAACAGTTGGGCCGGGTCACGCAATGGACCGACCGAACCGCCGAAGTGGAAGTCGAAAGGGAAGTTGCCAACCTGGTCGCAGCTGCGGCAGCGGGCGATTTCTCGCGCCGTCTCGACCCGGCAGGCAAGGACGGCTTCTTTCTGCAACTGGTGGATGGCATCAACAAACTGGTAGAAACCAGCGAACGCGGCATGAGCGATGTCGGCCGGGTGCTCAACGCACTTTCGCAAGGCGATCTGACGCAACGCATCGACGGCAACTACGAAGGCCTGTTCGGCGAACTGCAGAACGACACCAACGCCACCAGCGAACGGCTGGCCGAAATCGTCAGCCAGATCCGCGAAGCCACCGACGCCATCAACACGGCAGCAAGAGAAATCGCCAGCGGCAACGTTGACCTGTCCAGCCGCACCGAAAACCAGGCTGCCAGCCTGGAAGAGACGGCCAGCTCAATGGACGAATTCACCAGCACGGTGAAACAGAACGCCGACAACGCCCGGCAAGCCAACCAACTGGCTAAAGGCGCCTCCGAGATCGCGGTGAAAGGCGGCGCGGTGGTCGGCCACGTCGTGCACACCATGGGGGCCATCGCCGACAGCAGCAAAAAGATCGCCGACATCATCAGCGTCATCGACGGCATCGCCTTCCAGACCAACATCCTCGCGCTGAATGCCGCCGTTGAAGCCGCGCGTGCTGGCGAACAAGGCCGCGGTTTCGCCGTGGTGGCCGGCGAAGTGAGAAGCCTCGCGCAAAGGAGTGCTGCCGCGGCAAAGGAAATCAAAGGCCTGATCAGCGACTCCAGCGACAAGGTGACCGAGGGCTACAAACTGGTCGAACAGGCCGGCAGCACGATGGACGAAGTGGTCAACGCCGTGAAGCGGGTGACCGACATCATGGGCGAGATCAGCGC
>CAMDHJ010000232.1 GCA_945897865.1 Tepidiphilus sp. J10 | reverse complement strand
GCTATCGTGGTGTTGTGATCGCGTGCTAATTCCAAGCTGTCCATGTAGAGGCTGTACATTTCCTGCGATGGCATTTTGCCGACCAGTTCAGTCAGTTCGGCGACGATCTTGGTTAACGTTTGCGCAAGGTCGTTTGATAGCTGCGCGGCAATCATGTCGCGACAACGATCAAGCAAAGCGGTTTCAGACATCAATTCATCTCCTGGCAGGCAGCTGTGCGCAACGCGCGGCAATAGCTTTCCTGTTTCGAAAGTCGATTTTCCAGCATAAATCGGTTTCCTGACAGCAATGCATCAACTGCTTTGTCAAGCCTTGTTAGACGCGACGGCTTGGCCCATCCTCGCGACCCACTTGATTGTTCATATGACCCACTCTGATCCTGCTATGTTCAACCCGATCGAAAACCGTATTGCCCAGGAACTCAATGTCCATGCCAACCAGGTTGCCGCCGCTGTGGCACTGCTGGATGATGGCGCCACGGTGCCATTTGTCGCACGTTACCGCAAGGAAGCCACAGGGGGTCTTGACGATACTCAATTACGGCATCTGGAAGAACGGCTGGGTTATCTGCGCGAACTCGAAGAACGCCGCGCGGCGGTGATCGCCAGTATCAGCGAGCAGGGCAAACTGACGCCGGAACTGCAGGCCGATATTGCCGCCGCCGAAACCAAGCAACGGCTGGAAGATCTTTACCTGCCTTACAAGCAGAAGCGTCGTACGAAGGCACAGATTGCGCGCGAGGCCGGCCTCGGCCCGCTGGCTGAAAAACTGCTGGCTGATCCGATGTTGACGCCTGAAGTCGAAGCCGCTGCCTTCCTCAATCCGGATATGGGCATCGCCGACACCAAGGCCGCGCTCGACGGTGCGCGCCAGATTCTGATGGAACAGTTCTCCGAAGACGCCGCTTTGATCGAACGTTTGCGCGGTTATTTGCAGGCGAATGGTCGCGTCGTTTCGCGCTTGATTGAAGGCAAGGAAGCCGAAGGCCAGAAATTCCGCGACTGGTTCGAATTCGATGAACCTTGGCAGACAATGCCGTCGCATCGCGCGCTGGCGTTGTTTCGCGGCCGCAACGAAGGCGTCCTGTCGGTGGCAATCAAATTGCCGGAGGAATTGGCGGGGGCTGCTTCCAACGCCGCCGGCAGCCCGTGTGAGGGGCATATCGCCGCTCACCACGGTCTGCGCGATCAGGGGCGTCCAGGTGATAAATGGCTACTCGATTCGGTGCGCTGGGCGTGGAAAGTGAAGCTGTCGCTGCATCTGGAACTGGATTTGATGAATGCGCTGTTCGAGCGCGCCGAAACCGAAGCCATCCGGGTTTTTGCCAGCAATCTGAAAGATCTTTTGCTGGCCGCTCCGGCCGGGCCGAAGGAGGTGATCGGCCTGGATCCAGGCATCCGCACTGGCGTCAAGGTCGCCGTGGTGGATCGTACCGGCAAGGTGCTGGATACCGCCGTGATTTATCCGCATGAACCGCGCAACGACTGGAACGGCTCGCTGGTGACGCTATCGAAACTGGCCGCCAAGCATGGCGCCGAACTGATCAGCATCGGCAACGGCACCGCCAGTCGCGAGACCGACAAGCTCGCCGCCGATCTGATGCGCGAGAAACCGGAACTGGGTTTGAGCAAGGTCACCGTGAGCGAAGCCGGCGCATCGGTGTACTCCGCCTCCGATCTGGCCGCGCGTGAATTCCCCGACATGGACGTGACGCTGCGCGGCGCGGTATCCATCGCCCGCCGCCTGCAAGACCCGCTGGCGGAACTGGTCAAGATCGAACCGAAAGCCATTGGCGTCGGCCAATATCAGCACGATCTCGGCCAGGCCAAACTCGGTCAGGCGCTGGAAGCTGTGGTGGAGGATTGCGTCAACGCGGTCGGCGTCGATGTGAATACCGCTTCCGCCGCGCTGCTGACCCGCGTCTCCGGTCTCAACACCACGCTCGCCAACCAGATCGTCGCGCATCGTGATGCCAACGGCCCGTTTGCCAACCGCGACGCGTTGAAGAAAGTGCCGCGCCTGGGGCCGAAAACCTACGAACTGGCTGCCGGCTTCCTGCGCGTCCCTGGCGGCGACAATCCGCTCGATATCTCATCCGTGCATCCGGAAGCCTATCCGGTGGTTGAACGTATCCTGGCCGACCTGAAACTGGACATGAAAAGTGTCATCGGCAACACCGATGTGCTGAAGCGCCTCGACGCCGGCAAATATGTCGATGACCGCTTTGGCCTGCCGACCGTGCGCGACATTTTGAAAGAATTGGAAAAACCCGGCCGCGACCCGCGCCCCGCGTTCAAGACCGCCACCTTCCAGGACGGCGTCAACGACCTGAAGGATCTGCGGCCCGGCATGCAACTTGAAGGCGTGGTCACCAACGTCACCAACTTCGGCGCCTTCATCGACATCGGCGTGCATCAGGATGGCCTGGTGCACATCTCCGCGCTGTCGAACAAGTTCGTCAAAGACCCGCGCGAAGTGGTCAAGGCTGGCGACATCGTCAAGGTCAAAGTGCTGGAAGTCGATGTCGCGCGCAAACGGGTGGCGCTTACCATGCGGATGGGGGATGCGCTACCGGCCAAAACTGTGAATGCGCCCGTACAACGCGGTCGCCCCAATCAAAGCAAACCGCCGGAACCTGCTGGCGTTGGCGCGTTGGCGGATGCGTTGAAACGGGCGGTTGGACGGAAATAGCTGCTATGGAACCGGACATGTTCTCAGGAACCCCTGAGATATATTTCCACCGTTGCTGTGGTCCAGGTTGCCACACCCGCCCCAAAGAAATCCTGATCCTCAGTCCAGACTGGGCAGGTCAGTAAAAGGGCTGCTGCAACGGCAGGCCAGTCTCGTTCATCGCGGCAAGCAATGCGTGCACGGGCTTCTTGCTCCATCAGAGACAATTCACCCAGCCGGACCAGTTGAACCGCGGTCATGACACTTTTCAGTGAAGCTTGCCATACGGCCTCCGTGATACCGCGTGCCGGCGCTAGTTCAGCGAGGTAATGCTCAGCCTCGTCATAATTTGCTTCGGCCACGTAAAAAGCCACGTCCTGACAAGAATCGGCAATGAGTTGGCGAACACGTCGACCCAAGACGGCGCGGATCAGAATGTTGGCATCCAGGACAAGGCGTTTATGTTGCACTTTGGGCCTTGCGCCAAGTCTTGAAGTCAGCGGCGAGTTCATCTTCGGTGATGCCAAGGCGGGCCATCTCTTCCTGCATCCGGCGTCCTGCTTCCAGCAGTGCGTCGCGCTCCGATTGCGTTGGCCGCTTGGGAACCGGGATATAAAAACCAA
>CAMDHJ010000231.1 GCA_945897865.1 Tepidiphilus sp. J10 | reverse complement strand
GACGGAATCCAAGTACAACGTGCGTGCCGCCTTGCGGCCTTGCTTCATAGCGCACTTCGCCAGACAGGGTGCGGGCGCGCTCTTCCATGATGGTCATGCCGTAGTGATGCACGTCGGCACTCTTGATGATGCCCTGGCCATCGTCATCGATGGCGACCTCGACCTGGCCATCTGGCCGGCAGGACAGTCTCACCCAGGCGTGGCTGGCAACGGCATGGTTGAGCACGTTCGACAACGCTTCACGCACCACATGCAGCACGTGGATTTCCTCGTTCGGTGACAGCGGGCAGCCTTCCAGATGTTGCGTCAACTCAATCTCCATTTCGCCGCGCTCGGCGAATTCATTCACGGTCTGGGCCAGCGCGGCAGCGAGATTCTGACCATCCATCTTTAAGCGGAAGGTGGACAGCAATTCACGCAGTTGTCGATATGCGCTGCTCATGCCGGCGCGCAATTCAAGCAGCACCTGTTCGGCTTCCGGCTGTGTTTCCGGTCTTTTCAGCAGGCTTTGCAGGCGGCTGACCTGAATGCGCATATAGGCCAGTGATTGCGCCAGCGAATCATGAAGCTCGCGGGCAATCACCGCACGTTCTTCCAGCAGGGCGACACGCCGGCTTTGTTCAATGCGCTGTTCCGCGCCAATGGCCACGCCAATGTGGCGCGACAGCGCTTCCAGCAACTGCACCTGCCAGGCTTCCAGCTGACGGCCTTCCGGAATGTCCAGGATCAGCACGCCGTACTGTTGTTCCGCATCGGCCAGCGGCAGGGTCAGGCGGCGATGAAAGTCACTGGCGATGCTGAAACGGGTCTGGTCGGTGCCGTGGCACCAGATGCATTCGGACTGCACGCAGGGGTTGGCACCGCTCTTGCCATCTTCCGGCTGCATCGTGCTGGCGACCGCCTGACCAGTCGCACCACCGCGTTCGCCCAGGCAGATGATGCCGTGGCCGAGTTCGAGCAATGACTCAATGTCGCGCAGCAGCGCGAGGTACACCGTCTTGCCGGGCGGCGCGCCGTGCAGGCGGGCGATGGAGTGGTAGAGCAATTCCAGCGACTGGTTGCTGCGGGTCAGTTCCGCCGTCTTCTGATTCACCCGCGCTTCCAGATCCTGGTAAAGCTTGGACAGGTCTTCCGCCATCAGATTGAAGGCGCGGCCGAGCTGGCCGAGTTCGTCATCGCCGGTATGCACGGTGCGCGCAGCGAGATCGCCCTGGCCGACGCTGCTCGATAGCGCCAGCAGGCCTTTCAGCGGCTGCACCAGATGCGTGTGGATCAGCCAGATGGTCAGCAGCACGACGATCACAGTCAGGATCAACGCCACACCCAGCACCATCCGCATGACCAGAATCTTGGCTTCGGTAGTGTCCTCCATCTGTTTGACCAGGTCATTGATCTGGTCGACGAAGCGGCGCATGTCGTCGAGCAGTTCGGCACGCATCCGATCGTCGAGCCGGGGCAGGCCGCCGTCTGCCACCGCCTGGAAGCGGGGTCGCACGGACTGACTCCATTCCCATTGGGTTTGCTGGTAGGTCTCGGCCAGATGCGTATCGCCGCTGCGCGGCAACATGCTCTGCAACGTCGGGCTGTTCAGTGTGGCATCGAACTCCCGGATCGCGTCCGCCATGCGTTGGGCGGCTGCCGACGCTGGCGGCAACGGCACCGCCAGATACAGGCTGGCCATGCTCCAGCTCTGCATGCGCAGACTGCCGGCGCGGTTGATCGCCTCGCCGCTGCCCTGCGTCGACTCCGCCACCAGGCCGGAAACCGACATGCCGAGCACCGCCAGCAGCGCAATCGCGGCAATGGCGCCGCCGATGCGCAACAACAATGAGCGCTGAATGTGCTTCCAGGTCGGCGGTTTGAGGAACGCTTTGCTGAACATGTTGCGGGCGGATTTCCAAAATAAGAGACGGCTATCCCTTTTTAGCCCCATGCCGGCATCGATGAAATACCCACGAAGTGACAGGGTGTTCACGCATTTTCGACACTCCGATTTTCATTCCTTTAATAACAATGACTTAGTGTTCTACCCAGCTACCTATTTGTAGGTACTCAAGGCATTCACCGGCCTTCTACCCCCTCTTTCAAGCCGGTCTTTCGCCGCGGAAACTGCGCCCCATCGATTCAGGACATTCTGGTTTTTTGATCTCTGGTGGGGAATGCAATGACACCTCGTTCACAACAACAACTCTCCGTGCTGGTGATGAGCACGTTGGCCTTCACGGTGTGCTTTGCCGTGTGGATGATGTTTGCGGTCATCGGCATTCCAATCAAAACCCAGCTCGGCCTCAACGAAACCCAGTTCGGCATCCTGATCGCCACGCCGGTGCTGACCGGTTCGCTGATCCGCCTGCCGCTGGGCATGTGGACCGACAAGTTCGGCGGCCGCATCGTTTTCTTTTTCCTGATGCTGTCTACCGTCGGGCCGATCTGGCTGATGGAATTCGCTACCGAATTCTGGCACTTCCTGACCATCGGCCTGTTCGTCGGCTTTGCCGGCGGCTCGTTCTCGGTAGGCATCGCCTACTGCGCGCGCTGGTACGAGAAGGAGCGCCAAGGCATGGCGATGGGCGTGTTCGGCGCCGGCAACTCGGGCGCGGCGCTGACCAAGCTGGTCGCCCCGGCCATCGTCATGGCCTACGGCTGGACCATGGTGCCGCAGGTCTACGCGGCGGCGATGCTGGTCACCGCCATCCTGTTCTGGTTCTTCACCTACGACGACCCGGCGCACAAGGTGCCGGCCCACGTCACGGTGCGCGAGCAGCTCAAAGCGCTGAAAGACCCGGTCGTGTGGAAGTACTGCCAGTACTACTCCATCGTATTCGGCGGCTATGTCGGCCTGGCGCTGTGGATGACCAAGTACTACGTCACCGAATACGGTTTCGACCTGAAGACGGCGGCGCTGCTGGCGGCCTGCTTCTCGCTGCCGGGTGGCGTACTGCGCGCGGTTGGCGGCTGGATGTCGGACAAATGGGGCGCGCACCGGGTGACCTGGTGGGTGCTCTGGGTGTCGTGGATCTGCCTGTTCATCATGTCCTACCCTGATTCCGAGTTCACCGTGAAGACCGTGAACGGCCCGCAAACCTACCACCTGCACCTTGGTCCGGAAATGTTCACCGCGCTGCTGTTCACCGTCGGCGTGGCGTTCGCCTTCGGCAAGGCCAGCGTCTTCAAATACATCTCCGACGAGTACCCGCACAACCTCGGCGTCATCTCCGGCATCGTCGGCTTGGTCGGCGGCCTCGGCGGCTTCCTGCTGCCGATCATGTTCGGCGCGCTGGTCGACCTGACCGGCATCCGCTCCTCGGCCTTCATGCTGATGTACGGCGTGGTCTGGGTGTCGCTGATCTGGATGTACACCACCGAGGTTCGCAAGCTGGACCTGATCAAGAAGCCGGTAGTCACGGCGGACACGCTGGACATCGACCTCGCCTCGGGCAAATACCTGAAACTCTGGCAAGGCCCC
>CAMDHJ010000230.1 GCA_945897865.1 Tepidiphilus sp. J10 | reverse complement strand
GCGCTGATCCTTTTCAATCTGGTAGAAACGCTGGCGAATCTTGTCGCCGGCGTGCAGTTCCGGCAGCTTCACTTCCTGCGGTTGACGCATGAAACGCTTGCTCAATTCGCCGATCTCCGCCGGGAAGGTGGCGGAGAACAGCAGCGTCTGGCGTTTCTTCGGGCACATCTTGGCAATGGCGGCGATCTCGCCGAAGAAACCCATGTCAAGCATGCGGTCGGCCTCGTCGAGCACCAGCGTATTCAGCGCTTCCAGCGTCAGGCTGCCGCGTTGCAGGTGATCCATGATGCGGCCCGGCGTGCCAACGACGACATGCGCGCCGTGTTCCAGGCTGAGCATTTGCGGCCGCATCGGCGAACCACCGACCAGCGACAGAATCTTGATGTTGTCTTCGCTGCGCGCCAGCCGGCGCAATTCCTGGGTAACCTGATCGGCCAGTTCGCGTGTCGGGCACAACACCATGGCCTGCACGTTGAAACCGCGTGGATTCAGATTGGCTAGCAGCGGCAAGCCGAAAGCCGCGGTCTTGCCGCTACCGGTCTTGGCTTGCGCGATGAGGTCGTGGCCGGCGAGCGAAATCGGCAGGCTGGCCGCCTGTATCGGGGTCATGTTGAGGTAGCCGAGCTGCTCCAGATTGTCCAGCACGGCGGGTGCCAGCGGCAGCAGGTTGAAGGCGGCGCGCGCTGACAGGGTGGCAGGCAGGGTTTCTTGCAGGGGGGGCGTTTGATCAGGCATGCCGGATTATCGTTGATTCCTCGCGGCAAGGTGTTCAGAGCGAGAGGAACGCAACACCCTGACGCAACACCCTGCTCCAAAAACACAAACCCCGGCAGATGCCGGGGTCGATTGGATGCTTCGCGCCGGCAAAAACCTACGCAAATGCGTCCGCCATCACGTTGCGCAGCCAGCCATCGGCATACTCCACTTCCAGCCTGCGGTAGATGCGCGGCACAGGCTCCGGCTTTTCCTTGCTGCCAAAGGTCACCGGCGAAATGCCGCTGCCTTCCTTGATATACACCCACTGGCCATCACGCACGCGATACAGGTGCACTACAGAGAAGCCCCAGTCGTGCGCAACCACGCTGTAGCAGGTGTTGGTGTAGATCGCTTGCGGCGCCGGCAAGGCGTTGAACTTGGCGATCAGATTGGCGGCCACCACCTTGGCTTGCGACATTGCCATGTGGGCGGATTTCGGGAAAGCGTTGTTGGTGGCCAGCTCGCCACCGATGCAGGCATCGCCAATGACGTAGATATCTTTCGCCTTGAGCGATTCCATGCTGTCCGGCTTCACCTCGCACCATCGGTCCTTGAACGAGGCCAGGCCGAGGTCTTTCGCGATCTTGCCAGCGTGATGCGGCGGGATGATGTTGACCACATCCCCCTTGTGCTCGCCGAAGCCGGTGTAGCAGGTCATGGACTCGGCATCGACGCGTTCCACCTTGCCATCGTTGGAACCGGAAACCCATTCGATCATGCCCCCTTCGCCGTAGCCATAAAGTTCCTTCCAGGCCTGCTCGAACAACGCCTTTTTCGAGAAGGAGTCGTTGGCATCGAGGATCAGCACCTTGGCCTTCTTCTTGCCATGGTGTTTGCAATGCAGCGCCACCTGCGCGGCGCGCTCATAAGGACCGGGCGGGCAACGGAACGGGCCAGGCGGGACAGCGATGATGAAGGTGCCGCCATCAGGCATCGCCGCGAGCTGCTTCTGCAACAACAAGGTCTGCGGACCGGCTTTCCAGGCGTGCGGCAATTTGCTCTGCGCAAGCTGTTCAGTCAAACCGGCGACTGCACCGTAGTTGAAATCGACACCGGGCGACAGCACCAGCGCGTCGTAGCCGAAGCTTTTACCGCTGGCAGTTGCCACCGTTTTCTTCACCGGGTCGATCAGCGTGACCTCGTCCTGCACCACCTTGACACCGCGCGTCTGCAAACCCTTGTAGCCGACCTGCAAGGTTTTGATATTGCGATCGCCAGAGATAACCTCATTCGACAACGGGCAAGAGGTGTAGACCGCTTCGCGCTCGATCAGCGTGACATCGATGCTGGAATCGAGCAGACGCAGATATTTAGCGGCAGTGGCACCACCGAAGCCGCCCCCGACCACGACGACGCGCGCCCTTGCCTTGGCGGCATGCGCATTGGGAATGCTGAGAATGGAAGCCGTGGAAGCGGCGGCAAGCGCCTTGATGAAACCGCGACGATCGATGGCATGCATAGCTGTCTCCTGGCTCATTTGCTTTGTGCGCCGTAGTAGTGCGCGGCGGCCGGAACATCAGCCTGTTTCATTTTGCGGGCGGTTTTCTTCATCTTACGGTGCGGCATTTTGAACCCGTCATCGCGATACTTTTCAAGTTCGAGTTGCATGTATTTCGCCCACTGGCCATTGATCTTGGGCGCATCTTCATCCGGATCGCTGCCGGTGAGTCCATGGCAATCCTCGCAATTTTCCGAGATTGCATCCTTGCCTTTGGCGAGCAGGCTGGCGCTGACGCTTTGCGGCACCGGCACCCAGCGCTTTTTGGAAAAGTAGACCGCCAGCGCATCGATTTCATCGTCGCTGAAGCCCTTGACGATGCGGTTCATCGTCGCCGCACCGCGCTCGTCGTATTTCCACTGCTTCATCACGGTACTCAGGTATTCCCTGGGCAAACCACCGATGGAAGGCATCGAGGTACCGACGCTGACGCCTCCAACGCCATGACAGTTGTTGCAGGTACGCGCCAGCACATCGATTTCGATTGCCGCCATTGCCGCGCCGCTCAGCCAAAACAGGGCCACGGCCAATACTCCGTTGCGCATCGACTCCTCCAGTTCTCAGGAAAATTCTCGGGAAAAACACCAGGATGTCGGATCAGCCGCGTTCCAGAAAGCAACGGAGCCCAGATTGCCGCAACCCTTATTACCATGATGGCTTTGTGCACTTTTAACCCGGCAAGAGGCTTAAAGCAAGCACGTCATGCACCAATATTGCGACGCAACATATTGATTATTAACATATTCTTATTTAGCTCGCTGACACAAAATGAGATTGCGATAGCCCTACCTTCCTCGTAGTCTATGCCGAAAATTTGGTAGAAACGTACCGAAACTGGCCGTTATTTCAGTCCAGTTTCGTACCTATTCCGGCGAGTTTAAAAGTTTACTTGCCCGGTCAGCAGCAACGCGAAAATGGAGACGCACAATGGCAAGTCGCACCTGGAAGACGCTCATCGGGCTGTTCGCCTATTTTTTATTGCTCGCCCTGATGGCGCCCCCATTCGCGTTCGCAAGTCTCAGCCCGACCAGCAGCGCAGTCGCTAATGAAAGCACAACTGACAGCGCGCAGCCGGCGCAACCCGAGATCGCCAATTTCCGCTGTCTGCGTTGCCACGCCGACCCGGAGGAGAAGGTGAAGGTGCGAAGCGACGGCAGTAAAAACTTCATCTTCATCGACAACAAGACGTTCGAGCACAGCGTGCATGGCAAACAGTTGTGTACCGGCTGCCACAACAACGTCACCAAACTGCCGCACGCCAAACCTCTGCCGAAGAGCGTCGGTTGCATCGAATGCCACAAACAGAAACTTGCGGCGCAAAAAAACAACCCAAATCCGGAGTACAAGCGG
>CAMDHJ010000229.1 GCA_945897865.1 Tepidiphilus sp. J10 | reverse complement strand
ATCTTTCATGCGACACATCAACGTTATCTAACGCCTGAAGTGCTGGATCTTTCCTGGTCGGGTTGCCAGGACCGCATCACCAGTCATGAAGCGTTTCCGGATTGGGGCATTGATCCAAAACGTTGGATTGAAAATGGGTAGTCAAAATGTCTAGAAGTGCGAGGGAAGCGGGGCGAGTGAAAGGGCGTGGGTTGACACGCCATCCAGGTGACAAAGCAAAAGCGGATCGCCCAGATTCGGAGGAAGCATGAAGCTCGCTGTTCCGGCTTTGCCGTTGTCCTTGTCGGATAGTTTGCTGGTGCATCTGCATGACGGTGTGTTTCGTCTGGATGACCGTGGCCGGGTGCGCTCACTCAACCGGGCGGCCCAGCCCTGGTTGCGCGCTTGCCTTTCGCAGACGGAACGCTTGGCTGCCCTGACGGCTGCAGCTGCGAGGGGCGTTCTGAAGCTACCGGCCAAGCTTGAACTTTTCAAAGATAGCTCGAAGCCGCCGGCCGAGGTGTGGTTCGACCGCGACGGTGAAAACACCTATTTGTTGTTGGTGATAGTGGGCGAATGCATAGCCAAAGCGCCAGACAGCCGCTGCGGCGATTTCATCGCTTTGCTCGACGGCAATGCGCGCGGCGAAATCGACCGTTTGCGCAGCCTCTTGGACAATCTTGGCGTGCCAGCGGAGGCCATGCAGGAGCAGGCTGTCGAATTGTCGGCACTGCTGGGAGACATCAGCCATCTTACCGAGCTGTATCAGCGTGATGAGGTTTTTACCAATGAACGCTTCGGTCTCGCCCCGTTGCTGGCCGGCCTGATCCCGGAACTCCCTCGTCAGGAAGGTGCGCTGGCTGTTCGCTACGATTATCAGGAAGGCGAGAACATCGGACAGATCTACGGCCACCGCAGTTGGTTACGACAAGCCATTCTCTCGTTGATCGGTCGCCTTGGCGAAGGCTGCCCACCCGATCACAGCGTGCGTATTACTTTGCGACAGCTGGGGGATTTCGTGATTGTCTCAAGCCGTTTGATGTTCGAACGAGAGCGTCTTCGCAGCTCCGTTTCTGGCAGTGGATTACCACCGAAGATTAATGACCCATCAGCCGGCCAAGGGTTTGGCCTGCGGGTCGCTATCTGCCAACGCATCATCGACTTGCACGGCGGGACGCTGAAAATTGAATACGACCAGCCACCACATATCGAATCTTTCACACTGAGTCTGGCTACCGGATTGCCCATTAATGAACGTAGCCGCGTCTCATGCGCCGACTGCCGCATCACATTTCAAGCCTTGGAATATGCGCGTGACCTGGCTGATCTGATGGCATTGAAGTCTTCCGCAGGCTCGGTTCAACCCTGAAGGGGGCAATCATGCACACCATCCTGATTGTTGATGACCATCCTGATATTCGCCAACTGATCCATTTGTTGCTGAATCGTAGCTATGAAGTGATCGAGGCCGACAACGGCTTTGACGCTCTGGAAATGGCGCGCCGGCACCGGCCCAGAGTGGTGGTGCTGGATGTCATGATGCCCGGAGAGATTGATGGTCTGCAGGCCCTCAAGGTGATCAAGGCGGATACTGAGTTGAAGAGTACCTACGTCATCATGGTCACCGCGCGCGGCCAGGCCGATGATTTGGCATTCGCCACCAAACTTGGCGCCGATGCCTATTTCATCAAGCCGTTCAGCCCACTGGCTCTGGCTTCCCATATCCAAAAGGTATTGCCCGTTTGAATGGCAGGTTGGCTATATACCCATGGGCTTGACTATTGATCCTTGATCCGGCAATTGACCACGTTGTAGGAGCGTCCGCTTGCGGCGCAAGCGTTGCGGAAGCGGCCCGCAAGCGGAGCCTCCTACAGCGTTTTCCACCTCACCCGACAGGTGAATGGGGAAATCGGCCTCTCGCCACCATCCCGGCGGCTTCGTGGAGAAAAATCCGCGCTCAACTGCTGTTTCAAGGTCGATCCAGCACACATTGACCGAGACCTCGACATTCCGGGCTTGACCCGGACCCAGTGCCTGCGCGCGGAACCTGGATTCCAGCCTGCGCGGGATAGCCAGCGACTTTGCGAGCGATTTTTGCTCGGCTTGGTCGATTGGCTAGTAGCTTCATCAATGACGGATATATCGTGCCGAATCAATAGGCCGGCTGGGGGGCTGTGCTTGATTCGGGAGAATGGACTTGGTGTGGCCGCACGATTTATTTACTTATTGTTCTGCGTGAACAAGCTGTTGTGTCGATACGCCCGCAACACAAAGCGCGCCGGGTCGATGGCATCGACCTGATCGCCTGGCAATGGCAATGGCTCCTGATTGATCACGCAGGCCAGGTGCTCGGCCAGCAGACTGGACCAGACCAGGCCGCGAGAACCGAGACCAAGCAGGCTGAACAAGCCGGCATGGCGGGGAAACGTGTTGTGGCGTACGCCAATTCTCAGCGATTGCTCGAAATCGGGCAGCGCGCCGACCAGCGGCAGATGATCCGGCGTGGTGGCGCGGAACCCGACCCGGCCGTCGAGTTCGGCAACATCAAACGCGTGTTCCAGGCCGGGCAACATGCGCCCTAGCCGCAACAGGTTGTCGGCATGTTCCTGCTGGCTGGGTTGATGGTCAAAGCGGTCTTTCAGATACGACGCGCCGAGGCAATGCACGCCGTTCAGCGCCGGCGTCAGATAGCCTTCGGAACAGGCTGCGTATTTCAGCTTTGGCAGACTGCCTTCGGCCAGATGGCTGACTTGGCCGCGTATCGGGTTGATCGGCAGGCTGGCCGTGTGGGCAAGCCTGCCGGTGCCGGTGGCAAAAATCACCACCGGCGCTTCCGCCAGCGTATTGCCGCGCTTATCAAGCACGCGCCAAGCGTTGTCTGCGGGTTGCAGAGTATCTATCTCGACGCCGCCGGTGAAGCGAATGTTGCCGCCGCCGGCACCGAGCCAGGCGCGGCACAGGCTGGCCGGGCTGGCCCAGCCGCCGTGCGGAAACCACCAGCCACCACGCGCAACCGGTGCGCCCAGGCGTTGCTTGGCTTGGTCTTGGGCAAGAAACTCGACAAACTCCGGCGGGTAGTCGTTGCCGATCAGCCATTCGCGCTGGATTTCTGCATGTTCGTCGTCGCGCGCGATTTGCAGAATGCCGTTCAGATTGCGGCGTGGCGGCTGGCCGATTTGATCCAGATGCCGCCAGTTTTGTTCGAGATAGAAGAAGCAGGCGCGATTCAGTCGCGATGCCAGATTGTCGTCGCGCGACAGCATGGGCCGCAGGATGCCGGCCTGATTGCCGGAGGCTTCGCTGGCGGGTTCTGGATGCCGATCCAGCACGTTCACCCGCCAACCGCGTACGGCCAGCCGTTCCGCCAGTGCGCAACCGGCGAGGCCGGCTCCGATGATGATGGCCTCTCGTGGCGCGTGGCTGAGTGGCTTTGCCGCCAGTTTCGGCCGTTCGGCGATGCGACCAGCCAGCATCTGTCGTTTGCTGCCGAAACCCGGTTTTTTCTCCGCGATAAAACCTGCTTCGGCGATCGCCCGCCGCACTAGTCCGGCCACCGTCCAGGTCGCAAACGTGGCATTCGGCGCGGCCAGTTGGCCGCAGCGTTTCAGCAGCGCGGGCGACCACATTTGCGGATTTTTTTGCGGATCAAAGCCATCCAGATAGAACGCATCGACGCTGGCGCGCAGCTTGCGCAAGCTGGCTTCCGCCTCGCCCAGCAGCAGCGTCAACACAACGCGGCCGGCGGCGAA
>CAMDHJ010000228.1 GCA_945897865.1 Tepidiphilus sp. J10 | reverse complement strand
GCGTTGACGCTGCTCAAGCGCGATCCGGATGCGGTGATGCTGCTGTTGCCGGCGGATCATCTGATTCGCGATATCGCGGCCTTTCATGCCGCCATCCGGTCAGGCCTGGATGCGGTTGCCGCCGGTTATCTGGTCACTTTCGGCATCGTGCCGGATACGCCGGAGACGGGTTATGGCTACCCGCGTGTTCCGCCCCTGGGGCTGGTACGAAGGCATCGATGTCGGCGAGCGCTTCCAGGTCAAGCGCATCATGGTGAAGCCGGGTGAGAAGCTTTCACTGCAGATGCACCATCACCGCGCCGAACATTGGGTGGTGGTCTCCGGCACGGCGCGGGTGACGCGTGATGGCGTGGAAGAACTGCTGGCCGAGAATGAATCGGTTTATATCCCGCTGGGGGCTACGCATCGGTTGGAGAACCCGGGCAGGTTGCCACTGCATTTGATTGAGGTTCAGTCGGGCAGTTATCTGGGCGAGGACGATATCGTGCGGTTTGAGGTTGTGGCTGGATTGCTTCGGCGGCTGGCGCCTCCTCGCAATGACAAGTGCGCCGTTATTGCGAGCATGGAGATACCCCGGTCATATGCAAATATGTTTTCATTTAGTCGTTTCTGAAATATAAATGGGGCATGGCCACCCTGAATGGATACCTCGATCAACTGCTGTCACGCGGCCGTGCCTACTTCAGTCTTGAAGAGGCGGTGTCAGCCCTTGGCATCAGTCGTGGGGCATTCATCGCCGCAGCAGCAAGGATGGCCAAGAAAAAACGCTTGGCATGCCCACGGCGCGGCTTTTATCTGATCCTGCGGCCGGAGGATTGGATCGCTGGCGCGCCCGATCCGATTCGCTGGATTGATCCATTAATGCGGTATCTCGAACTGGACTATCGGGTCTCGCTCCTGCGTGCTGCCGCTTTTCATGGTTCCTCCCATCAGGCGGCTATGGTGTTTCAGGTTATCGCCCCAAAGCAGCTTCGTTCATACGAGCTTGGTCGCCACCGGCTTGAGTTTATCTATCAGGAGCCGTCCTCCTTCGCCCGGGTGAATCAGCCCGAGTGGTTGGGGCAGATTAAAAGCGTGGCGGGCTATGCCAGAGTGGCGGGCGTGGAGCTGACGCTGCTGGATTGCGCGCGGTATTTTCATCGCGCCGCCGGCATCAATGGCTTAGGCCAGATTGTGAAGGATCTGGGTGCCAAGGCGGATCCGCGTCGGTTGGCGAGTGCAGCGGAGGGCTATGAGCAAGCCTCGGTCCGTCGTCTTGGTTACCTGCTTGAACTGTTTGAGCATGCCCGCCAGGCCGACGCACTGGAAAGCTTTGCCCGTTCGGCCAAGTCGATGAAACCCCTTGATCCCTCGATACAACCACTGTCCGATGCGTTTACCGTACTTCAGGAGATAAACAGCAGATGGAGATTGGTAATCAATGAAGTTGTGGAGACCGACACTTGATTCCACTGTCCCATATCCAGGAGTGGAGCGCCGTCGCACCCTGGCCGGATTCGCGGCAGATTGAGCAGGATCTGATCATTTCCCGCGCTTTGTGTGATCTATTTAACGCGCCAGCGTTGGCCGGGGCGGTGGCCTTTCGGGGAGGCACCGCCATACATAAGTTGCTGTTTGATCGTCCGTTGCGCTATTCCGAGGACATCGATCTCGTTCAGGTTCGGCCAGAACCCATCGGTGACACCATCAATGCCATCCGGGTTGCTTTAGGTTGGCTGGGCAAATGCAAACGCGAGCAGGCTGGGCATTCGACGCATTTGGTCTTCAAGTTCGCGCCCGAGGTCGAACCGGAAACCTTGCTGAAGCTTAAAGTTGAGATCAATACCCGAGAGCATCTCAGCCTGTACGAGTTCAGGAAGTATCCCTTCAGCATGGAATGCGGCTGGCATAAGTCTCAGACTGAGATCGTTTCTTTCGAGCCCGAAGAGCTCTTTGGGACAAAATTGCGTGCCTTGCTGCAACGGCGAAAGAACCGCGACTTGTTCGACCTGGATATGGGCCTCACACAACGATCTATGGACTTGGACAAGATCATCGCCAGTTTCGAACACTACCTGGCCTTGGAGGGCAACCCAATCACCCGTGCAGTTGCTGAGCAGCGCATGCTGGAGAAGCTCACCCGCAGCCTAACCGAGGATATTGCGCCTCTGCTCCCTGCAGGCATCCGGTTCAAGGAGAATGATGCGGTGGTTGCCTTTGGCAGGATTTGGGAAGGGCTGATTGCACAGATCAAGGGCGAGCCCTGGAAGCTGTCAGGGCAAGTGATTGAGGCGTTACGTCGGGGGAAGATACCCAACTTGCTCCAATGAGGATGTTGCTGGCGATCATCTGGTTCGTGATCTGACCGCAGGTTTTCTGGTCACTTTCGGCATCGCCCCGTATGCGCCGGAAACCGGTTATCCTGGAATCCTCAGTTGGGATTGAATATTGTGAAATTTCAAGCAGTTGCGTTACTGATGTAGGTGCGAATTCATTCGCACACAAGCGGTTGATTTTGCGAATAAATTCGCACCTACAGTCCGGTCAACTGCGTTTTTTAGGGTTATGGCTATATCCAGCGCGGCGAGGCCCTGTCGTCAGGCAGTGCGCATCGGGTCGCACGCTTCGTCGAAAAACCAAATCTGGAGAACGCCGAGAAATTCCTCGCCGCCGGCGATTACTACTGGAACAGCGGCATGTTCCTGTTCAACTGCCGGCAGTTCCTTGATGAACTGCAAAGCGTGCGCCCGGACATTCTCACCGCCTGCGAGGAATCGCTGACTCAAGGCCAGCACGACCTCGACTTCTGCCGCCTGGACAAGACCGCGTTTGCCGCCTGTCCGTCGGATTCCATCGACTACGCGGTGATGGAGCACACCCAACATGCCGCTGTGGTGCCTACCGATATCAGCGGGGTTGAGGGGCTGGTTCAGGGTTCAAGGTTCAGGGTTCAAGGTTCAAGGGGGCTGCGGGTGACGCGGCCCTTTTTGTTTTTTCGGGCGGTGGAACTGGATTGCCGCGTCGGCTGGCGCCTCCTCGCAATGACGGCGGGGGGCGGTGGTGTCATTGCGAGCGCCAGCGTGGCAATCCGGGGTTTTGAACTGTGGGCTGACCGAATTTTTCGAGCCATTGCCCTACACGATTCATTCATTGCGAGGCGGACAATATTGTCCGATAATTTAAAGTATGAAAGGGAGTGAATTCATCAAGCGGATTCAAAAACTTGCCAAGGAGCGGGGGCTGCTCTGTTCCTGGCATCCCGACATGGGCAAGGGTTCTCATGGTGTCTTGAAGCTGGGTGACACCCGGACCATTGTCAGAAATCCAAAGGACGAACTCAAAACCGGCACCTATCACGCCATGCTTAAACAACTGGGCCTTAGCGAGAAGGATATGTTCTAGGAGTCACTATGCAAAGATTTGCCTACCCTATCACCCTCACCACCGAAGAACTGGATGGGGGCTTTGTCATCACATGCCGCGACATTCCCGAGGCCATCACTCAGGGCGATACCCTTGAACACGCTATCGAAGCTGCGGAGGGTGCTCTGGAAGCTGCCATCGAGATGCGCATTCTGGATGGTTTGGATATCCCCCTGCCCAGCAAGGCGCGCAAGGGTGAGCACTTGGTTTGCCTGCCGGTGGGCAGCGCCATGAAGACGGCCGTTTATCTGACCATGAGGGAACAGGGCCTTAGTAAATCCGACCTGGCTCGGCGCATGGATTTGGACGAGAAAGAAGCCCGCCGTATTCTGGACCCCAAGCATTCAACCAAGGTGCCCACTTTGGAACGCGCCTTGCACGCCTTGGGTAAACGGGTCGAAGTTGTAGTGGTTTGAATGTTGCGAAGCAAATTGTTGCGGTGTTGTCATTGCG
>CAMDHJ010000227.1 GCA_945897865.1 Tepidiphilus sp. J10 | reverse complement strand
GAACGCCGGCTATCCGAACGGCTGACCGACTTGCAGCACCACGCGCACGATCTGGTGGTCTCCAGCATGCACGTTCACCTCGATCACGATAACTGCCTGGAAACCTTGTTCCTGCGCGGCGCTACCGCCGATGTACGCGCGCTGGCGGAGAAGATTTCCGCCGAACGCGGTGTCCGCCACGGCAAGATGAATCTGGTGCCGGTTGAAGTCGAACGCGAGCACCAACATGTGCATCACCACGTCCACAGTCGGCCGCATACCTGAACCATGAATCTCTACTCACTGCTCCGCCCCCTGCTATTCAAGATCGACCCCGAAACCGCCCACAACCTCACGCTGAAGAATCTCCCGCTGCTGCATCGGATGGGCCTGTTGAAGGCCTTTCTGCCACGCGTGCCGGCGCTGCCGAAGCGGGTGATGGGACTCGACTTCCCGAATCCGGTCGGCCTCGCCGCCGGGCTCGACAAGAATGGGGAGGCCATCGATGCGCTGGCGGATTTCGGCTTCGGCTTCATCGAAGTCGGCGCCGTCACGCCGAGGCCGCAGCCGGGCAACCCGAAGCCACGCCTGTTTCGGCTGCCCGCCGCCGAAGCCATCATCAATCGCATGGGGTTCAACAACCTCGGCGTCGACAATCTGCTGATCAACCTGCAAAACACCGAATGTGTCGGCAAGCCAGGCTGCATTCTCGGCGTCAACCTGGGCAAGAACTTCGACACGCCAATCGAGAAGGCCGCCGACGATTACCTTATCTGCCTAGAAAAGCTGTACGGCAAGGTCGATTTCGTCACCCTCAACATCTCCTCGCCCAACACCAAGAACCTGCGCGCGCTGCAAGGCGGCGATGAACTCGACGCGCTGCTGGCGGCGATCAAGGCGAGCCAGGCGGTGCTGAGCCAGAAACACGGCAAATACATGCCGGTGGCGATCAAGATCGCGCCCGACCTGGATGAACTCCAGATCGCCAACATGGCCGGATTATTCAGAAAACACCACATCGACGCATTGATTGCCACCAACACCACGCTTGCGCGCGACGGCGTCGAACACCTGGCGCATGGCAACGAAACCGGCGGCCTCTCCGGCCTGCCGGTGCGCGAAAAAGCGACCCGTGTAATCAGCGCCTTCCACGCCGCGCTGGCCGGCGAAGTACCAATCATCGGAGCCGGCGGCATCCTGCAAGGCGCCGATGCCAAAGAGAAAATCGCCGCCGGCGCCGATCTGGTGCAGTTCTATACCGGCCTGATTTATCGCGGCCCGGCGTTGGTCAAGGAATGTGTCGAAGCGCTTGGAACATCGATCACACGTTAACCGTAGGATGGGCCAAGCGCAGCGGGCCCATCTTTAGCCGCGCATGATGGGCCCGCTGCGCTTGGCCCATCCTACAAACTTGACACTCACCATGCACATCGGCATCCCAAAGGAAATCAAGGATCACGAATACCGCGTCGCCGCCACACCCGCTGGCGTCGCCGCGCTGACTGCCGCCGGACATCGGGTCAGCGTCGTGATGCATGCGGGCACGGCCATTGGTTTCAGCGATACGGCTTACCAAGCGGCAGGAGCGGAAGTGACCGATGCCGCCGGCGTATATGCCGCCGACCTCATTTTCAAAGTCAAGGAGCCGCAAGCCGTAGAAGTCGCCCGCCTGCGTGCCGGCCAATGGCTGTTCTGCTACCTGCATCTCGCCGCCGCGCCCGGACTCGCCGACGCACTGATGCGCACCAACGTCAATGCAATCGGCTTCGAAACCGTGCTCGACGCCGCCGGCCACACACCTTTGCTGGCACCCATGTCGCAGATCGCCGGGCGGCTGGCAATCCAGGCCGGTATGCAGGCGCTGGAGATGAAAAACGGCGGTCGCGGCGTGCTGCTTTCCGGCGTTCCCGGCGTAGCACCGGGGAAGGTGGCGATCCTTGGCGGCGGCGTCGTCGGCGGCAATGCCGCGCGCATCGCGGTCGGCATCGGCGCCGATGTGACGCTGCTCGACCGGAATGCAAACCGCCTGAACGAATTCGATGTGCAATACGGCGGCCGCCTGAAAACCCGCTTTTCCGGCCCGGCCAACATTGCCGAATGCGTCGCCGAAGCCGACCTGGTGATCGGTGCCGCGTATGTGCACGGCCGCCGCGCGCCGCGCCTGTTGAGCCGCGAATTGGTCCGCAGCATGCCAACCGGCGCCGCCCTGATAGACGTCGCCATCGACCAGGGCGGCATCAGCGAGACCTCGCACGCCACGACACACAGCGCACCCTTCTATGTCGAAGAAAACGTCGTGCATTACTGCGTCGCCAACATACCCGGCGCTGCAGCGCGCACCGCCACCCTGGCGCTCGCCGAAGCCACCCTGCCCTACTTGCTGCGACTCGCGGCCGACGCCGCAGCCGCGCTGGAAGCCGATGCAGGTTTCGCGGCCGGGTTGAATGTGGCGGGCGGTCGCATCGTGCACCCTGGCTTGGCTGCTGATTTGGCGGCGGCTGCGTTGACTGACGCAGCCGCCCTCAAAAGCTAAAATCGCACGCTTTCCCCCTCCGCCCCCCACAGCATGCAGACCGATTGTGTCCAACCCTTCCTGTTCGAGCATCTGGACATTCGTGGCGCCCTGGTTTCGCTCGACCAGACTTGGCGCGAACTCGCTGCCGGGCGCGACTACCCGGCCGATGTAACGCGCATCCTGGGCGAAATGAGCGCGGTGACCGCGTTGATTTCAGCCAATCTGAAGCAGCCGGGCCGGATGACTTTCCAGCTACGCGGCGATGGCGCGATCAATCTGCTGGTGCTGGATTGCGATGAACAATTGCGCCTGCGCGGCATGGCGCGCTGGAACCCGGAAACCCTGCAGCCGGGCGAAACCTTGCCGGAACTGCTGGGCGACGGCCAATTGCTGCTGTCACTCGATGCAGCGGCGATGCGGCAGCCGTATCAGAGTTTCGTGCCGATGCAGGGCGACAGCGTGGCAGCGATCTTCGAGCACTATCTGACCTTGTCCGAACAACAGCCGACACGTCTGGTACTGGCCGCGAATGATCAACGCGCGGTCGGTTTGCTGCTGCAGAAACTGCCGGAGTCTGACCAGAAAGACGCCGATGGCTGGAATCGCATCAGCCACCTGATCGCCACGCTGAAAGCCGACGAGCAACTGGCGCATAGCCCCATCGATCTGCTCCACCGGCTGTTTCTGGAAGAAGAAATTCGGGTTTTTCCGCCGCGCGCAGTCACGCATCACTGCCCGGAAGACTGGGAAAAGATTCACGCCATGCTGCGCAGCCTGGGCCGCGCAGAGTGTGAAACGATCTTGCGCGACAAAGGTGAAATCCATGTCCGCGACGACATCTGCAACCGTGATTACCGCATCGTAGCGGCCGATCTGGATGCAATGTTCGACGCGCCGGCACATCGGCTGCACTGATCCGGATGTCATTCATTCGGTTGCAACCTGCCCGCCTGGCGTATGCGCCTGACGGCACCCCGAGATCCGAAACCTTCAACGACATTTACCACTCCGCCGATGGTGGCCCCGGCCAGGCACGGCATGTCTTCCTGGATGGCAATGGACTGCCGCAGAGATGGGCGAGCAAGCGCCAGTTCGTGATTCTGGAAAACGGTTTCGGCAGCGGCCTCAATTTCCTCACCACCTGGGCAGCCTGGCGCGCCGATCCGCAGCGGCCGGAAAAGCTGCACTACTTTGCCACCGAACTGCACCCGTTCCGGGTCGAAGATCTGGCTCGCCTGCACCGCAACTGGAAAGATCTGGAATTTCTCGCCGAAGCCTTGCGCAACACCTGGCCGCTGCCGATGCCGGGCTTTCACCGGCTGGAATTCGCCGCCGGCCGCGTTGTGTTGACGCTGCTGCTGGGCGAGGCGGAAGCCAGCTTGCGCAAGCTGCGCGCCAGCGTCGATGCGTTCTATCTGGATGGCTTTGATCCGCAAAAAAATCCGCAAATGTGGTCGCCCGCGCTGCTGAAACG
>CAMDHJ010000226.1 GCA_945897865.1 Tepidiphilus sp. J10 | reverse complement strand
AAGGGTGAAGGGTGAAGGGTGAAGGGTGAAGGGTGAAGGGTGAAGGGTGAAGGGTGAAGCGGCTTTGCCGCTTCTGGTTTTACCCTTGAGCGCCGAAGGCGCGCTCCCTTCACCCTTCACCCTTCACATCATTTGATTCCATGCTGCTGCATTTTCTTGCGTAGCGTGTTGCGGTTGATGCTGAGCCAGTCGGCGGCGCGGCTCTGGTTGTTGCCGGCGCGGTCGAGGATGACTTCCAGCATTGGCTTTTCGACGCAGTTGAGCACCATGTCATAGATGCCGGCTGGCGGTTCGCCATCCAGGTCTTTGAAATAATTGATCAACTCGCGGCGTACGCAGGCGGCGAGTTCACTTTCGTCGATCATGGGTTGATCCATAGTGCTGAATTCCGGGTCTTTCAATCAGGCCGCCGCGCGCTGGTCCGGCGTGGTGTCGAGATAAATCAGTCGGCTGGAGCGCTCGCGCGTGCGCCAGAAAAAATCATTCACCGCTTCCAACTGCAGCTGCGGGCCTTCAAGCTGGTTCATCGCATGGCGGAAACTGGCGGAATCGGCCAGGCCGCGGGTGTACCAGGCAATGTGTTTGCGCGCCATGCGGCTGCCGGCGAGGTCGCCGTAGAAACAATACAGATCGTCCAGGTGGGCCAGCAATACGTCGTGAATCTCGGCGACTTCCGGCGCCGGCAGATGCGCGCCGTGTTCCAGAAAGTAACTGATTTCACGGAACAGCCAGGGCCGGCCCTGCGCTGCGCGGCCGATCATGATCGCGTCGGCGGCGGTGGTGGCCAGCACAAAACGCGCCTTTTCCGGCGTTGTGATGTCACCGTTGGCGATGATCGGGATATGTGCTTCCGCTTTCACCGCCGTGATGGTTTCGTATTCGGCATCGCCGCTGTAGCCGCAGGCGCGGGTGCGGCCGTGGATCGCCAGTGCCTGAATGCCGGATTCCTGCGCGATGTGAAGAATCTGCAAGGCATTGCGATGCGACTGGTCCCAGCCGGTGCGGATCTTCAGCGTCACCGGGGTTTCCGGCACTGCATTGACCACGGCTTCCAGGATGCGACCGACCAGCGGTTCGTCCTGCAACAGTGCGGAACCGGCCATGACATTGCAGATTTTCTTCGCCGGGCAACCCATGTTGATGTCGATGATTGCTGCGCCGCGCTCGGCGTTGTAACGCGCGGCTTCCGCCATCATCGCCGGGTCGGCACCGGCGATCTGGACCGAAACAGGCTCGACTTCACCTGCATGATTGGCCCGCCGCTGTGTCTTCTTCGATCCGTATAACAACGAATTGGAGGTCACCATTTCGCTCACTGCCATGCCGGCGCCCATCTGCTTGCAGAGCTGGCGGAACGGCCGATCGGTGACCCCGGCCATGGGCGCAACGATCAGATTGTTCTTCAGGCGATAGGGACCGATCTGCATGGCAAAGGGGGGTGTGAAGCAGGGGGAAGGCTGCGCATTTTATACGCAACGCAGGGCGGGCAAAAGCACGCAATTCGCCCTGTTTTAGGGCATCGATAATAGACTGAATCCAAGCTCTAACCGATTCCAGCCATGCATCTGTTGCGGCGCGCGGCTTGCCTTGCCGCGCGCCCTGAAACTGATCAGGCCGCTTTTTTCAAATGCTTCTGATACAGGAACTCCAGCACCTGACCGCGCAGATGGTGATAAGCCGGGTTCTCGGCTAAGGCCAGACGGTCGCGCGGGCGGGGCAGATCGACATCTAGTATCTCGCCGATAGTGGCGGCTGGGCCGTTGGTCATCATCACGATGCGATCCGACAGCAATACGGCTTCGTCAACGTCGTGCGTCACCATCAACGTGGTGGCATGGGTTTCCTTGACGATGCGCATCAACTCATCCTGCAGGCCGGCGCGGGTCAGGGCGTCGAGGGCGCCGAACGGCTCGTCGAGCAATAAGACTTTCGGCTCCATCGCCAGCGCGCGGGCGATGCCGACGCGCTGTTTCATGCCGCCGGAGATTTCGTTCGGGTGCTTGTGCGTGGCATGCGACAGGCCGACCAAATCCAGCGCCGCCTGGGTGCGTTCCTTCAGCTTCGCCTTCGATTCCTTGGCGCCAAACACGCGTTCCACCGCCAGATGGACGTTGCCGAAGCAGGTCAGCCAGGGCAACAGGCTGTGGTTCTGGAACACCACGCCGCGCTCGGGTCCGGGGCCTTTGATTTCCTTTTCAGATAGCAGCAGGATGCCCTCGGTCGCTTCGGTCAGGCCGGCAACCAGATTCAGCAGCGTCGATTTGCCGCAGCCGGAGTGGCCGATCAGCGCGATGAACTCGCCCTGTTTGACGTTCAGGTTGATGTCGGTCAGCGCGGTGAATTTGCCCTTTTTGGTGTCGAACACCATCTTGGCGTTTTCGATGTGCAGGTAGTTGTGCATGTGAAACTCCGTGAAGGGTGATGCGGCTGTGCCGCTGGTGAAAAGTGATGCAGCTGCGCTGCTGGTGAAACGTGAAGCACGCACTTTTCACGTTTCACCTGAGCTGCGCTGCGGCGAGTCACAGCGCGAAGCGCTTCACGCTCTACTCGTAATTGAACCGATTCGCGATCATCACCAGCATCTGCTCCAGCAGCAGGCCGACGATGCCGACGACAAAAATCGCGATCAGGATGTGCTCGACATTCAGGTTGTTCCATTCGTCCCACACCCAGAAGCCGAGGCCGGTGCCGCCGGTGAGCATTTCGGCGGCGACGATGACCAGCCAGGCGACGCCGATCGACAGGCGAATGCCGGTCATCATGTGCGGCAGCACGGAGGGAAACAGGATGCGGGTGAAAATCTTCCACTCGGACAGATTCAGCACGCGGGCGACGTTGAGGTAGTCCTGCGGCACTCGCGAGACGCCGGCGGCGGTATTGAGGATGATCGGCCAGATGCTGGAGATGAAGATCACCCACAGCGACGCCGGCTCGGTTTCCTTGAATACATACAGGCCGATCGGTAGCCAGGCCAGCGGCGACACCGGACGCAGCAGGCTGATGATTGGCGCCATCATGCCGGAGAGGAACTGGAAGCGGCCGATCATGAAGCCGAGCGGGATGCCGACCAGCGCGGCGAGGCCGAAGCCGGCACCGACGCGATACAGCGAATGCAGGATGTTCCAGCCAATGCCCTTGTCGTTCGGGCCGTTGTCGTAGAACGGATCGGCGAACAGCAATTGGGCTGCTTCCCAGGTTTTTGCCGGACCCGGCAGGCCCGTTTCACCGCCACTGGCGGAGACTATCTGCCAGAGCAGGATGAACAGCGCGATTCCCAGAGTGGGCGGCACTACGGCGCGGAACAGTTTGCCGATGGACTCGGAAAATGCCTGGCCGCGTTCGCTTTCCAGGAAGGGAACCGGTCGCGGCTTGGCCGCTACGGCCACCGGCAACGGGGTGGTTTCGGGTGAGTTCATGATTTCTTTCAGACTGCTTTCGTTAATAGTCACGGCGCTCATGGCGATCTCCTGGATGCGTAGGGTGCGCCATGCGCACCGTCTCTAAATGGTGCGCGCGGCGCACCCTACGTTTGGGTCAAGCCTTTACCTTGAACCCATCGGCATACGCCTTCGGGTTCTTGCCGTCCCAGACCACGCCGTCGACCAGCTTGTGGCTGCGCATGTCGGACTTCGGCAATGGCGTCTTGGTCATCGCGGCGGCTTCCTTGTACAGCTTGATCTGGTTCACCGACTTGGCCACCGCCAGGTAATCCGGATGCGCCTTCAGCAAGCCCCAGCGCTTGTGCTGAGTCAGGAACCACATGCCGTCGGACAGGTAGGGGAAGTTGACCTTGCCATCGTTGAAGAACTTCATGTAGTTCTTGTCCTGCCATTTCTTGCCGATGCCGTTGTCGTACTGGCCCAGCATGCGGTCTTCGATGACATCCACGGCGGTGTTGACGTAGGACTTCTGGGCAATGATGCCGGCCGTTTCAGAACGGTTGCTCATCGTGTCGATGTATTTCGACGCATCCA
>CAMDHJ010000225.1 GCA_945897865.1 Tepidiphilus sp. J10 | reverse complement strand
ATGCTGGCTGCTCCGTTGAACCCCAACATGTACACCAACTGGGCGATGGCTCCTTTGGCTCCCGCCAACATGAATCTGATGATGGCTCCGCTGAACCCCAACATGTACACCCAATGGGCCGGCGCTGCGGTTAACCCGAGCACCTATGGCACCTGGGGCCAGTTCATTAACCCGGCTTCTTACGGCAACATCGCGAACCCGTTCGCTGGCTTCATCCCCACTCCTGCCAAGTAATTTCGGCTCGTTCCGGTGGTAAAGAAGGGCGAAACCTAAGGGTTTCGCCCTTTTGTTTTGTGTCACCTTCACATGTTAAGATATTCCTAATATTGTGATTCTCATTCAGATGCAAGGGTTTTGATGATGAAGTGCCGCAAGCTGATTGCGTTGTTGGGTTTGATCTGCTGCACGGTGCCATGGGTCAAAGCTCATGCCGGTATCGGGACGTTGGCTGAACCGGCTCAAGCCAGCACATTGAAAAATCCGGTCAAGCGACTGACTGAACGCGTTGTGCGACCAGATGGTCGCATTGTCGACCGGCTTGCTGAGTTCAATTCGCCAAAATCCATTACTGCTGAAGACGCAATAGGTTCCGTTCCAGCGACACCGGAAGCATGGCTATCGCGCATGTTGGACCCGACCAGAAACGGGTTGGTGGTGAAACATCCTGAATTACTGGCTGAATGGCTCGATGCAATGACCGAACCTCGCTTCATGACGGCGTTGGCTTCCGTTGCTATGTCTCCTGAAACCTACGCCAAAACACTTGGAAAAATGGTAGATCCGGCAACAGCGCGCAATTGGTCCGAGCTTGCTGACCCACAGATCATGTTGCGCTGGTTGATGGTTGGAAGTGATCCGTCTTTCTACAAGGCCATTTATGACCGAATGACCGATAGCGGCAAGCTGCGTCGTTGGAGGGTAAGCCCGGTCTCGGATAAAGCGCCTGTCGAAGGTAATTCATTCAATACGAGTGACTCGGAATGGCTGCATTTACCTTCGCAAGAGGCAAGTAACAATCCATGGCTAGTGAATACGGCGAATTACCGTTACTGATTGCGTAACTCACTGATGGCTTCCGGTGTGGTGGCCTCATATTTCAGACGCCAGCGCAACCATACACGCAACCGCCTGAACTCAGGCTCTGGCAAGCTGTCAGGTAATATCACCAAGCGTCTGAATTTCTTTTGATTGGCGATAGTCAGGCGCAAGACCACACAAAATGGCCAAACCACGCTGCTGTTTGCAATTCGCGTTGGCTGCCATTTACCTTCCTGCCAGACCTGCAATTTGCCCTCTTCATCTCCGCGCAAGCGGAAACGTGAGCGGGGGCGGAAGTGAAGGATCAGGCTGATCGTCAACAAAACCACGCCCGACCATTGTGAAATTGGTGGCAATGCGGCGAAAAACAAAGCACCGATGCCGGCAAGATGAGCGCTGATCAAAAACAGGCGCAAAAGCTGCGAGTCGCCAATCTCGATCACCAGCGGCAGAGGGAACTTGCCTGGATGCATTTTCGGTGGATTAAGCCGACTCATTCACAGGCTAAAGGCCTGCTTTTTTCAGCAAGTCACCTATGTATCTGGCCGGGATGGCGTAAGTGATGCCGCTGGGGTCTCGAATGGCATGCTCTTTTGCACCTTTGACGAAAACCGAGTTGATCACACCGATGACTTCGCCGGAATCCCCGTCATACAGCGGACTGCCGCTATTGCCGGGATAGGCGGTGGCGTCGAGTTGAAACATCAGAAATGGGTTATCGGCGCGCTTGATCAGTTTTGCGGTCAGATTGCGCACCCCTGGAGGCGGACTGAACACCGGTGCAATAGCGGCAAGTCCGGCACGATGCGTGGCGGGGTAGAGCCCGAGTACGGCGCCGATTGGGAAACCGGTGAAAAAATACAATTCACCCTCGCGGGCCGTATCGGAATTCGCCAATTGCAGGGCGGGCAGGGCTTCACCTTCGATCTTGAGCAGCAAGAGATCATGCTCAGCATCGCTGACAACCTTCTCCGCCCTGCGCACGATGACACCATTCGAGGAGCGCAGGAATATTGCTATCGATTCCCCTTTTTCTACCTCGACGTATGTCGGGGCGACATGCGCATTGGTGATGACATGCCGGCCATCAGCGACGACAAACCCTGTCCCTATCAATTTGATGCGCGGGCTGCGCAATGGATGCACGGTGCCTATGCCGGTAATCGAGGCTTTGATGCGCGGCAGGATATTGGCGATCTCTGCCCGTGCGGGTGCAAAATTTGTGCTCAATGCGAATAACAGTCCTGCCGTTATAAGCAAAGCGGATTTGTTGGACATCGTCCGGTCCCCTTGGTTGCTGATGCACTGTTGTGCAATGGTGTCATGCTACAGGCAGGCGAATGCTTGGGTAGAATGTTCGTTTAATCGATTCACTTTTCGTTCCTTTCGGGAGAAGTCATGACCATAGTTGCTGTTGTCGGTTTGGGGTACGTTGGCCTGCCTCTGGCGGTGGAGTTCGGCAAAAAATTCGAGACCATTGGTTTTGATTTGTCCGAAGGCAAGATTGCCAATTACAAAAATTACTGCGATCCGACTGGCGAAGTCAGCACGGCAGACCTGAAGGCGGCGACTCAGCTTAGCGTCAGCAGTGATCCGAGCACGATATCGAAAGCCGATTTCATCATCATCGCCGTGCCGACGCCGGTTGATGAGGCGCATATTCCCGATTTCTCCCCTCTGGTCGGTTCTTCCACGACGGTTGGCAAGTACATGAAGAAAGGCGCCACCGTCGTGTATGAATCGACGGTCTACCCGGGTGCGACGGAAGAAGTCTGTATCCCGTTGCTGGAGCAGCACTCCGGCATGAAATGGAAGCAGGACTTCCATGTGGGCTACTCGCCGGAACGGGTCAACCCAGGTGACAAGGAACGCACTATCACCAAGATCGTGAAAGTGGTGTCCGGCGATGACGCTCCAACTTCCGAAGCGGTCGCCGAACTGTATGCCTCGGTGATCGTTGCCGGCGTGCATCGCGCCAGCTCGATCAAAGTTGCTGAAGCGGCAAAAGTCATCGAAAACACCCAGCGCGACCTGAATATTGCGCTGATGAACGAACTGGCGCTGATTTTCGACCGCCTCGGTATCGACACTTTGGAAGTACTGCAAGCCGCCGGCACCAAGTGGAATTTCTTACCTTTCCGTCCCGGTCTGGTCGGTGGACATTGCATCGGCGTCGACCCGTATTACCTGACCCACAAAGCCGAAATGCTGGGTTACCACCCACAAGTTATCCTCGCCGGCCGGCGCATCAACGACGGCATGGCGGCGTATGTTGCGCAGCAGACCGTCAAGGGCATGATCAATAATGGCGGCACCGTCAAGGGTGCCAAAGTCATCGTGCTCGGTCTCACCTTCAAAGAAAACTGTCCCGACCTGCGTAATTCCAAAGTCGCCGATCTGGTGAAAGAACTGCAAGATTTCGGCTGCGATGTCTCTGTGCATGATCCGATCGCTGAATCGCAAGAAGCTGAACATGAATACGGCATCAGCCTGACGTCTTGGGAGCTGCTGCCGAGCAATGCCGATGCCGTTGTGGCGGCGGTATCGCACCAAGAATATCTGGCCATGTCATTGCCTGAGCTGACTTCCAAGCTACGTCCAGGTGGCGTCTTTACCGATGTCAAATCGGCCTATGATCAGGTTGCGATCAAGGCTGCCGGATTCAAACTCTGGCGTCTCTGATCCCGCTCAATCGACCGCTTCAGCCATGTTGCAGTGGTCGCTTTGTTCTTCGAATCGCACAACACTGAAGATCCCATGACCGCCTACTCCGAACTCCTCGCCACGCTACCCGGCCAGCCGAAAACCTGGCTGATTACCGGTGTTGCCGGTTTCATCGGCAGCAACCTGCTGGAGCAGTTGCTCAAGCTGGATCAGAACGTGGTCGGACTCGATAACTTTGCCACCGGCCATCGCTACAACCTGCATCAAATCAGGGA
>CAMDHJ010000224.1 GCA_945897865.1 Tepidiphilus sp. J10 | reverse complement strand
CACCCTTCACCCTTCACCCTTCACCCTTCACCCTTCACCCTTCACCCTTCACCCTTCACCCTTCACCCTTCACTTCTCACGCCCCACATCCCACGCCCACTTTTCACTACTGAATGGTCGCCCACGCCCTCACCCTTGCTCCCAATGATGCCGAATCCTGGCTAGCCAGCCTGGAAGACCGCTATCCGGAAGACCAGCGACAGTTATTGAAGTTGGCCATGGAAACGCTGTCGAACGAAGGCAGCGAGACCCTGGCGGACTCCGGCGAACCCTTGTTGCTGCATGCTTTGGGCACCGCAGCGATTCTGGCGGCGATGCGTTTCGATGTGGAAACGGTTGCCGCCGCCCTGCTCTGTAGCCTGCCGGAAAAGACGCTCCAGCATGATTTCCTGCTGAAGCAATTTGGCCCGCATCTGACCATGTTGGTCGAAGGTGCCGCGAAATTGACGCGCATGGATCATCTGTTCACCGCGCTGAATGCCGAAGGCGGCCAGAGCGAAGCACTGCGTCAGATGCTACTGGCGATGGCGGACGATATCCGGGTGGTCTTCATCAAGCTGGCCGAACGCACCCAGGCGCTGCGTGAAGCGGCCGGTGTCAGCGGCCCGGAAGACGAGGCGCGACGCAGAAAAATCGCCAATGAAGTGCGTGAACTCTATGCTCCACTGGCCAATCGGCTGGGGGTCTGGCAACTCAAATGGGAACTGGAAGACCTTTCCTGCCGCTTTCTGGAGCCGGAAACCTACCGCCAGATCGCCAAGCTGCTGGATGAACGCCGGCTCGACCGCGAGTGGTATATCGAGCAGGTACTCAAACAACTCAACGAAACCCTGGTAACCGCCGGCATTCATGGTGCATCGGTCACCGGCAGGCCGAAGCATATCGCCAGCATTTTGGCCAAGATGGGCAAGAAACGCCTTTCCTTCGATGAGGTGTACGACGTGCGCGCGGTGCGCGTGCTGGTGCCGGAAGTGAAGGACTGCTTTCATGTGCTGGGCATCGTGCACAGCCTGTGGCAACCGATTCCAGGCCAGTTTGACGATTACATCTCGCGTCCGAAGGGCAACGGCTACAAGAGCTTGCATACCGCTGTGGTCGGCCCGGAAAACAAGGCACTGGAAGTGCAGATCCGCACCTTCGATATGCACCAGGAAGCCGAGATGGGCGTTGCCGCACACTGGCGCTACAAGGAAGGCGGCAGCCAGAGTAATGCGGGCCAAAACAGTGTGCAGGACAAAATCTCCTGGCTACGCCAACTCCTCGCCTGGAAGCAGGAACTGGCCGACAGCCACGAACTGGCGCAGCACTTCCGGAATGAATTGTTTCAGGACGAGGTTTTCGTACTGACCCCGCAAGGCAAGGTGGTTGCGCTGCCCAGCGGCGCCACACCGCTCGATTTCGCCTACGCCGTGCATACCGAACTCGGACATCGCTGTCGCGGCGCCAAGGTCGATGGTTCGCTGGTGCCGCTAGACCGCCAACTGGCCACTGGTCAGCGGGTGGAAATCCTCACCGTCAAACAGGGTGGCCCCAGCCGTGACTGGCTGAACCCACATCTCGGCGTACTCAAGACGCACCGAGCGCGCAGCAAAGTCAAACAGTGGTTCAAGCTGCAGGATCACGACACACATGTGCAGCAAGGCCGCGAACTGCTCGACCGCGAGCTGCATCGTTTCAATCTGATCAACGTCAATCTCGACAAACTCGCCAGCAGCCTGAAGTTTTCCAACCTCGACGAACTCTGCGCCGCCATCGGTCGCGGCGATGTCGGTTCCGGCCAACTCGATCGCGCCTTGCAGGATGAATTCGTCCCGGTGCAGGAAAAACCGCTGGTCAGCGTTTCCAAACGCAAAGGCGGAAACAGCGATGCCGATGGCGTATTGATCGAAGGCGAACCCGGCCTGCTGACACAAATGGCCGGCTGCTGCAAACCGGCCCCTCCCGACCCCATCGTCGGCTACACCACGCAAGGCCATGGCGTCACCATTCATCGCACCGACTGCCCAGTGATCCTGCATCTGCCGGAAGACCGCAAAGCCCGCTTGCTGCATGCGGGTTGGGGGGGGCAGGACAACCAGGTCTTCGCGGTTGATATCGAATTATCCGCGCACGATCGTCCCGGCTTGCTGAAGGATGTCGGCGAAATTCTGTCGCAGGAAAAAATCAACGTCATCCGCGTCAACACCCTGTCGCAACAAGACCACGCGCGTATGGAGTTCACCCTGGAAGTGAAAGACATCAACCAACTCACCAAATTTCTCGCCCGTGCCGGTCACATACAAGGTGTGCACACCGCACGTCGCAAGTAAGTAGTACCCTTAGATGCTTGACTGCATAGTCAGACCACAAACCTTCTGGATGGGAGCGCAGCATGAAACGCAGATCGATTGTTCTTGCCTTGATTCTGGCAGCCGCCGCAACAGCCACCAGCCCAGTACGGGCGCAATCTTCCGTTGCAATGTATAGCGACAACCGGATTGCCATCAACGTCAGCCAGGCCGAAAAGAATCAGGTGCTGGCTGAAATGCGTGAATTCCTGCATGGCTTCCACAGCATCAACATCGCGATGGCGCGGCAGGACATGAAAGCCCTCGGCATCATTGCGCGCCCGATGGGAGGGTTGCTCGATCGCATGCCGATGAAACTGAAAGAACGTCTGCCGGAAGAATTCACCCAGCTGGCAATCGCGATGAATGAAGCATTCCAGAATCTCGCCCGCGACGCCGAAACCAATGGCGACATGCGCAAAGCACATGAAAACCTGGCGGAAGTCATGACCTACTGCTCAGGTTGCCACGACGCTTATCGCTTCAATGTCACGGCGGTTAAGGGGCGAAAGTAAATTGGTGGGGGGTTGTGCGAGTAAACGTGGGAAACAATTGACCAATTTTGAATTTATTAATTTTGGTTCTTGGTGAAATCTCGTGACGGCTCAATCTAAAACCGGCAGTTGAGCGCGTTGTAGGAGCGTCCGCTCGCGACGCGAGTCTTGTGAAATCGGCCCGCAAGCGGAGTCTCCTACAACTTGACCGTATGACCTGACGGGTGAATAGAGAGATCGACAGCTCGCCAGCATCCGCAATGCTTCTTGGCGATGAATCTGCCACCCATTGCGGCTTCGCAACCAGCACGGTCGTACCTCGTCACCCCTGCAGCCGTACCCCCAGACTAGCCGCAATCAAATCCAGCGTCACCTGCGCCGACTCGTAGTCAAGTTGGCTGACGTGGCGCATGAGTTCCTCGGCAAGCGCCGTTTCTACGTGACCAACCATGGCGCGCTGAAGTTGTTCTCTGAAATCGTGCGGTACCAGAGTGAAGGCGGTGAGGTTTGCGGCCAGGCGTTGCAGCAGGTCTCGCAGGTGTTCCGGGGTTGAGTTTTCGGCCATTGCTGGCAGCGGGGCCTGCAGCGTCGCCAGGGCGTCGAGCGTGCGGCGAAGCGCCAGCTGGAACTCGGCTTGCAGGCTGTGCTCACCGACTTGAAGTTCAATTTCGAAATGCCGCCCGAGTGCGGACAATTCGGCTGCGCCGACGCTTTGCGCCAAACCCTTGATGGTATGCACCAGTCGCTCGGCGTCTTGCCATTGACCAGCGGCCAGACTGGCCTCGAGGCGTTGCGGGGCATCGGCGAAGTCGTTGGAGAAACTTTCGATGATGAGGCGCAGCAGTTGCCAGTCGTTATCCAGGTTGAAAACTGCGCTGGCGATATCCAGGCCGGGAATTTCAAACGCGTCACTTGAGGTCATGGTGGCGTGCTGCAACACGCTGCCAGAGGTTGCTTTCCGGGCTTGTGGTGGCACCCATTTCAACAGCTCGGCGAGGAGAACGCGGGCGTCGATCGGCTTCGCGACGTGCGCGTTCATGCCGGCCTTTTGAGTGGCTTGACGATCATGTGTCATGGCGGCGGCGGTCATCGCGATAATCGGCAGATCGCCCCCCTTGTCCAGACCGCGAATCAGTCGGGTGGCTTCAAAGCCGTCCATCACCGGCATCTGCAAATCCATCAATACCGCGTG
>CAMDHJ010000223.1 GCA_945897865.1 Tepidiphilus sp. J10 | reverse complement strand
CTGGCTGGTTTCGCTGCCAGCGTCGAGTTTCGGCATCTGCTGGAAGGCGATTTCCAGCTCGTAGAGTTTTTCATCGCGGCCTTCATCGACGCGCGGCGCCTGGCTGGTGGGGCCGATGAACATGCCGGAGAACAGATAGGAAAGCCCCGGGTGATGTTGCCAGTAGCTGACCAGGCTCATCACCAGATCGGGCCGGCGCAGCATCGGGCTGTCGGCCGGCGAAGCGCCGCCGAGCGTGACGTGGTTGCCACCGCCAGTGCCGGTGTGACGGCCGTCGAGCATGAATTTCTCGGTGGTCAGGCGGGCCAGACGCGCTTCTTCGTAGAGCACGCGAATGTTGCTGACCATGTCATCCCAGTTACTGGCCGGGTGGATGTTGACTTCGATGACGCCCGGGTCCGGCGTGACCATCAGCCGTTGCAGACGCCAGTCGCGCGGCGGCTCGTAGCCTTCCAGGATGATCGGGGTTTTCATCTCGGCCGCCACGGTTTCGATGGCGCCGGCCAGTTCCAAATAGTGTTCCAACGCCGACAGCGGCGGCATGAAGATGCGCAGCACACTGCCGCGCGCCTCGACGCACAGCGCGGTGTGGATGACTTTCACCGGAACGGCAGCATCGGCCAGACCTTGCGCCTTGATTTCCGGATGCGCGTTCATTGCTGGCTTGAATTCGGCATAGCGCTGGGCGACTTCGCCATAGTCCTCGGCCAGTTTTTCACGCGGCGCGAACATGTCGAGCGGGATCGGGGTTTCACGCTCCGCCGGCGCCACCCAGGGCAGGCTGTCCAGCGGCAGGCGCAAGCCCATCGGCGAATCGCCCGGCAGCAGATACAGACGGCCGCGACGGAAGGTCCAGACGCTGCTCTTCCACAGGTTGGTCACGCCATCCCAAGCAATCGGCAAGACATAACCAACCGGTTCGTCCAGCCCGCGCGCCAGCTTGGCGGCAAGCGTGCGCCGCTCCAGCGGGTCTTTCAGATTGATCTTGGCCGGGTCCAGGTTGTCCGGCACTTCCGCCTCTTTCAGCAAGTAATGCAACGCGTCTTCAAAACCGGCTTGCGCAAAGGTGGGCGCCAACCCGAGTTTGGCCGTCAGTTTGGCGCTGAATTCCGCCGCCATCGCGGCAGTATGGCCATACGACTTGCCTTCATCGGCCAGCAATTCCGGGTTCTTCCACAGCGCCACGCCATCGGTACGCCAGAAAATGCCCAGCGCCCAACGCGGCAGAGGCTCGCCGGGATACCACTTGCCCTGGCCTGAGAATTTCAGGCCGTTCGGCGCGAAGTGCTTGGTCAAGCGGTTCCACAAATCCTGCGCGCGTTCCAGCTTGTGCGCGCCCAATGCGGCGGTGTTCCACTGCGCCGATTCCATGTCGTCGATGGAGACGAAGGTCGGCTCGCCGCCCATGGTCAGGCGCACGTCGTATTCTTCAAGCTTGGCATCCACCGCCCGGCCAAGCGCATCGATCGCGGACCACTGGTCATCCCGATACGGCTTGGTCACGCGCGGGTCTTCGTGGATGCGCACGACACTGTTGTCGAAGCTGAAACTGACCTCGCACTCATCCATCGCACCGGTGACCGGCGCCGCGCTGACCGGGTCCGGCGTGCAGGCGAGCGGAATGTGGTTTTCGCCGGCGAACAGGCCGGAGGTGGGGTCGAGGCCGATCCAGCCGGCGCCCGGCACATAGACCTCGGCCCAGGCGTGCAGATCGGTGAAGTCGTTTTCCGGGCCGGAAGGACCGTCGAGCGATTTCAAATCAGCGGTAAGTTGCACCAGATAGCCGGAAACAAAGCGCGCGGCAAAACCCAGGTGACGCAATATCTGCACCAGCAGCCAGGCGCTGTCACGGCAGGAACCGCAAGCCAGCTCCAGCGTTTCTTCGCAGGTCTGCACGCCCGGTTCCATGCGGATGTTGTACTTCAGCGCCTTCCAGACCATCTGGTTGAGCTCGACCAGAAAGTCCTGTGTGCGCCGTTTAGTTAGGTCCACGTCTTTCAGCCAGGCCATCAGCAGCGGACCTGACTCGGACAGTTCGCAATAAGGCACCAGCTCCTTGGCCAGTTGTTCGTCGTATTCGAACGGGTACTCGGTGGCGTATTCCTCCAGGAAGAAATCGAATGGGTTGATCACGGTCATGTCCGCGATCACCTCCACCTCGATGGCGAAATGCGTGGTCTTCTCCGGGAACACCAGCCGCGCCAGATAGTTGCCGAACGGATCCTGCTGCCAGTTGATGAAGTGCTTCTCCGGCAGGATGCGCAACGAATAACCCAGGATCGGCGTGCGGCTGTGCGCGGCCGGGCGCAGGCGAAGGATGTGCGGCGCCATGTTCACGGGCCGGTCGTATTGGTAGTGGGTCTTGTGGCGGATGGCGACGCGTATGCTCATGGCAAGTTATTCCTCTTGGTGACAACAGTATTCAGCAAGAATCACGCCGGCTGGGTGCAATTCATCTGACCAAAAAAAACGCCACGCGAGGGGATGCGTGGCGATGGGAGGGAGGAGACCAGCCAGTTCTTGTTGTGGAGGAGATTAACAAGCACTGGCAATGAGTTAGCAAGCTTGATGCCAGACCGATGAAAAACGCAGAGATAGGCCGGAACACGCATAAACAGGGAAGCGCGCGCGCTGGCTCCCGAACTGTGTACGGACTGGCGCAAGAAAATGTCGCACCATTAGGGTGCGCTACGGCATCAAAGCAGAGCGTCACCTAAGCAATCCAAAAAAACACCAAACAAGGGTGTGGCCTGCAAAGTCGGCTGACACTGTGGGAATTTCGCTTTTCATCAAAAACATGATTTTCAGCCTAGCTCGCAACGGCGGCCGTTGATGGCATTGGTCTGCTTGGGCGTCGCTGCCTTGCTCTGGCGGTTCTAGGGGGCTGGAGCAGAATTTCAACTGGCTCTATTGCATTCAGCATACCGGGGGCATTGGCGTACATCTTGGTGCCATCCTGGCTGGCCGTGCCCAGTTTGAGGTGCTTCATCTCACGTGCGAGTTCGATCCTGCGGCTGGAGAAGGGGTCGGTGGCGCACCTCATCCCGCAGCCGGTAGGTTGCGAGGGCTTCGTTAAGCATTTCGGTTTCGCCACGGTGTGGTTCTTCCGCCAGGGCATGCAGCCCGGCGCGGAGATCAGGTCGAATATTCAACGTGTCGGCTTGCATGAAGCACTCCTCAGATGGATGGTCAATGTTACCGCCGCAGAGGCATTGCCCGTAACCCTCTCAGTCCAGGCATGTGGGGCTTGTGGTTGGCGTGGGTCACCCTTTGGTCGAAGCCTATGACTTCGTTGACGATGAACCGTGCCTGTTCGGTACCCCTAATCCAGATATCCACCAGCACCTATGCGCCATGCCTTCCTTGCCGCTGCGACGCCCGGCCTGAGGCACCAGAGACTTCACTCACCGCGCCGGCGCGCAAAAAGCGTGGCATTCCCTGGTTGCCGGTTCGGTTGAAATCCGCTTCCAGGGCAGCGCGTAAGACGCTTTCTTCCACCTCGAACAGCACCGTCAAACCTTCATGGATCAACCGGAACAGTCGGTCCAGGGCAAGCTCGCCGGTCATACCGGTCTGGGCATAGAGCCAATCGGAGAATTGCAGGAAGCGCGCGAAGGGCGCATCGCCCAGGAGCAGCGGCAAGGCATGGGTGAATCGCCCGGAATTGGCCACCATGTCCCAATAGCGGGCGAAGCGGGCCAGACGGCGCATGGTCGCGAAGTCGATGTCATCGGTGGCGAGGATTTCATAGGGCGGCAGCGGGTTGTAGCGCATGGCGTGGCTATCCGTATGGCGGGCGATGGGCGCGCCGCGCAGGCGTTTGAGGATGCCGACCTGGATCTCGTGCGGTCCGAGTGCCAATAACCGGTCGAAGCCCTGGCCAAAGCTTGCCATGTCTTCGCCGGGCAGGCCGATGATCAGGTCGGCATGCAGATGCGCCTGACTGTGCTGCCGCAACCAGCGCAGGTTGTCTTCGGTCCTGGCGTTGTCCTGCTTGCGTGAAATCAAGGCCTGCACAGCCGGATTGAACGTCTGCACGCCCACCTCGAATTG
>CAMDHJ010000222.1 GCA_945897865.1 Tepidiphilus sp. J10 | reverse complement strand
TGCAGCACATTGCTGTGGTGCGGGTGATGCAGAACGCCCTCGACACCATTCAACACGACGCGAATTCGCGCGCCCTGGATGGGTTCGATCTCGGCACCAAGGTGATTCAGAAGCGATTCGATGTCGCGCCAATGGATGTTGCCGCTGATTGGATCCTGAAAAATGCTGTGCAGCAGATGTTCATGTTTGTGGCTCATGGCAGGGTCATTCGTAACGGTTTGATAAGTTCATCTTCGCAGCATGCGTGTGTTCAGACTGGGCGGGGTGCTGGGAGAGCTGCCATGCGTGCGGACAGGGTTTCCCAGCGCATTTCGCGCAGGCTTTGGGCCAGGCGGTGAACTTCACCGGTTTCCACCAGGCGGCGGCGTTCACGGCCATCGGTGATTTTGTGATGCCGCAACATTTCGCGCAGGGCTTCATTCTTCAATTTCAGATCCGGTTTCAGCACGTCGGCCAGACGGGTATGAAAGGCATCTTCGCCTACCGCGCAGACCGTGTTGAAAACATTGAACTGACGGCAAGCCATGGGGCGCAGCGGGTGAATGGCACAGGCTTCATCGACCAGAAACGGACAGGCGCCAAGGTCACGGTGTTGCAGCAACTGTTGCCTGACGCGGTCGCGCAGATCACCGCTCAATTTCTCGCTGGCATACCAGGCAATGCCCATCAATTCGAGCGGATACACCGGGATGTCGGTATGTGTCCGGCAACAACTGGCGCAACCACGGCCGCACGCCAGCTTACGGCCATCCGCCTTGATCGCATTGGCTACGCCCTGATTGGTCAGAAACTGAATTTCCAGCAGTAATGCAAGCCAGGGTTGGCGCTTTTCGTCTTCCGGAAAAAATTGGCGGCCGGGTTGAATCTTCATGCTGGTGGATCAGTCCCGCGCTGGTTCCATCACGGCATCAAGGTTCAAATTGTCGCAATAGTCGAAGAAATCGCCGCGCAAGGTGGGCAAATGCATGTCGGCCGGAATGCCGACTGTGATGTTGACCGAGAACATCGGCGTGCCGGTGTGCGGCGCCGGGTAGGTCTCGGTAATCAATTCTTCGATATTGATGCCCTGGCGGGCAAAAAAGTCGGCCAGGTTATGCACGATGCCGGGGTGATCCATCGCCACCACATTGACCCGATAGGGTATCAGCGGCGTCTTGCGTTCGGCCGGACGGGTGCGCTTGTGCAGGATGGTTAGACCGAGTTCCTCGCCGATCAGGGCGAGACGGTCCTCCAGTTTTGACAGCGCATTCCACGGGCCGGAGATGAGCATCAGGATGGAGAACTGGCTGCCCAGCACGGCCATGCGTGATTCTTCGATATTGCAGCCGGCTTCGACGATGCGGCTGGTAAAACGTTGCACCAGGCCGATTTTGTCTTCGCCGGCAGCGGTAATGGCCAGATAGTCGATATTGCTCATGGGTTTCCTGCGGGGTGGTGATTTGAAAGGCATTGTAAAGCAGGCACAGGGCGGAAAAACGCGGGGTATGTCACCTATTGATTTGCGCCGATGAATCCGAGGTTGCCCGCCGGGCACGCGGATCGCCATGCGCTGCCCCGCAGAAGCATCGGACGACTAGTTTTTCCGGTCGCTGCTCAATGAATGCTTGATCATGGTTGAGATTTCCTCGACGGAACGATGCGTTGAATCGACGATCGGAATGCTTTCACTGCGCATCAGCAATTCAGCCTGCTTGAGCTCCTTCTTGCAGGTTTCCAGCGAGGCATAGACGCTGTTTGGTCGGCGTTCGGAACGGATTTGCGCCAGCCGCTCTGGCGCCAGGGTCAGACCACGCAGCTTGGGGCGGAAGGGTTGCAGCGACCTGGGCAGACCGGGCTGCTCAAAATTCTCCGGGGTCAGCGGGTAGTTGGCGACGCACAAACCATATTGCATCGCCATGTACAACGAAGTCGGTGTTTTGCCGCTACGCGAGACGCCAACCAGGATCAGGTCGGCGCGCTGGTATTTTTCCAATCCGAGGCCATCGTCCGCCGCCAGTGCGAAATTCACCGCATCAATCCGGGTGCGATAGGAGTTGTCATCCGACATGCCGTGAAAGCGGCCGCGCAGCGGTTCTGGTGGATAGCCGATCTCGCCCACCATCATGTTCAGAAATTGGCTGTAAATATCCATCACGACGGCGCCGCAGGCGTCCAATGCTGCACGTGCACTAGGCTCGGTAAGCGTTGAAAATACGAAAGGTTTTACGTTAGTACGTTTCCATGCGTCGCAAACTTGCTGCGCTGCAATATTTGCTTTCTCCAACGAATCGACGAAGGGTAAACTCACCGGCGCGAACGCTTCGTCGGGAAATTGCGAGAGCAAGCTCTTGCCAATGATCTCGGCGGTGATGCCAGTGTGATCGGAGATGAAATAGACCGGACGAACAGGTGTCATAGTTGGCAAGGGCAGGGGGGAAAGAGCGCCCCTCGATCAATTGTTAAGAGGACGCACGAATGGACCACGCATTTGACTATATAGCGCGCTTTGAAACCCTGTCCATGCATGATGTGGATAAGGTGGGTGGAAAAAACTCCTCTCTCGGCGAGATGATCCACAACCTGACTGACAAAGGTGTCCGTGTTCCCGGCGGTTTCGCAACCACGGCGGATGCTTTTCGCGAATATTTATCCTTCAACGGACTTGCAGATCGCATTGCCGCCAAACTCACCACGTTGAATGTCGATGATACCCAGGCGTTGGCTGAGGCCGGTCGCGAGATTCGCAGCTGGATGATGCAGGCGCCATTGCCGGCCGGACTCGAAGCCGGCATCCGGCATAACCATCGACTGATGTGCGCCGAAGCGGGTGAAGACCTACAATTTGCCGTGCGTTCTTCCGCCACCGCCGAAGATTTGCCGGATGCTTCCTTTGCCGGCCAGCAGGAAACCTATCTCAACATCCAGGGCGCCGATAATCTGATCGACGCCGTCAAGCTCTGCTTTGCCTCGCTGTACAACGACCGCGCCATTTCCTATCGTGTACACAATCATTTTGAACATGCCGTGGTGGCACTGTCCGCAGGTATTCAACGCATGGTGCGCTCCGATCTCGGTGTCGCCGGCGTGATGTTCACGATGGATACCGAATCCGGTTTCCGCGATGTGGTGTTCATCAATGCGTCTTACGGGCTGGGCGAAACCGTGGTGCAAGGTTCGGTGAATCCGGACGAGTACTATGTGCACAAGCCCAAGTTACGCGAAGGAAAGCGCGCCGTAGTGCGGAAAAAACTGGGCGAGAAGGCGATTCGCATGGTGTTCGGCCATGAGTCCGTTGCCGAACGTTCAACCATCATCGAAGACGTGCCGTTGGGACTGCGCCACCGATTTGCGCTGGATGACGACGAATTGCTCGAACTGTCGCGCTACGCACTGATCATCGAGGAACATTACGGTCGCCCGATGGATATCGAATGGGGTCGCGATGGCATCGACGGCAAACTGTACATTCTGCAAGCCCGCCCGGAGACGGTGAAGTCTCGCGATGGCAATGTCCAGACCCGTTTCAAGCTGCTGGAAAAGGGCCCGACGATCATCGTCGGTCGTGCCATCGGCAGCAAAATCGGCAAGGGCAAGGCGCGAGTCATTGCCAGCATTGATCAAATGCATGAAGTCGAACCCGGCGATGTCTTGATTGCCGACATGACCGACCCGGACTGGGAACCGGTGATGAAGCGCGCTTCCGCCATCGTCACCAATCGCGGCGGCCGCACCTGCCATGCGGCGATTGTCGCGCGCGAACTCGGCGTGCCGGCGGTGGTGGGCACCGGCAACGCCACCAAGCTGATCAAGGAAGGCCAGGAAGTCACCGTGTCCTGCGCCGAAGGCGAGGACGGTTATGTATATGACGGGCTGCTCGAATTCGAGAAGAGCGAGACCGTGATGCAGGCGATGCCGGAGATCCCGGTCAAGATCATGATGAACGTCGGCAATCCGGAACAGGCATTCCATTTCTGCACGCTGCCGCACGAAGGTGTTGGTCTGGCGCGGCTGGAATTCATCATCAACAACGCCATCGGCATCCACCCGAACGCCGCGCTGGAATACCGCAAGATGCCGGAAGACGTGAAAACCGCCATCGACGC
>CAMDHJ010000221.1 GCA_945897865.1 Tepidiphilus sp. J10 | reverse complement strand
AAAAACATGTCCGCTTACAAAGACCCGAAGGTTTTCGTTCCCTTCATGAACGCCGTTACCGAACCCAGCTTCTACACCGCCATGGGCCTGAACATGATGGATCCGGGCAACTGGCTGAACATGGCTAACTCCATGACCCAGCCTGGCGTCTATTCCAACGTTGCCGCTTTTGCTGACCCCAACGTTTACATGAAGTGGCTGGCCGCTTCCCTGGACCCCAACTTCTACACCGCCATGCTTACCCAATTGTCTGACCCGGGCAAGCTGATGCGTTGGGCGATGTCTCCGCTCGACCCCAAAGTTATGCAGATGCTGATGAAGACCATTGATCCGAACCTGTATGTCAAATGGATGATGTCTCCTCTCGATCCGCGTTCGCTGCAGCTGATGACCGCTCCGGTCAACCCCAACCTGTATATGGGCTGGCTGGGTGCTTCGATGAACCCCGGTTCTTATGGCGACATGTGGAAAGGCTTCCTGAACCCGGCTGGCTACACCGTGCCCGCCATGCCGACTGCCGCTGCAACCCCCTGGGCCGCTCCTGCTGTTGGCACCGTTCCGACGTTCGATCTGAACGCCCTGACCCAGATGTTCCAAGTTCCGGCCGCTGGTCAGCCCTACGGCTTCCCGTTCGCGCTGCCGACCGCTCCTGCTGCTCCGGCCGCTCAGTAATCAAGCTGCTAGTAACCAAAAACGGCTGCTCCGGCAGCCGTTTTTTTTCGTCCCGAAGTTTTCTGAACGGAACAATGAATCAGGCACAAATCACTCACGCCGCCACTGAGTTCCCTGTGCACCATCTTCCAGAATGATCCCCGCCGCCTTGAGTTCATCGCGAATGGCATCCGAACGCTTGAAATCTTTCGCCTTGCGCGCAGCCAATCGCTCTGCAATCAGCGCATCGATCTGTTCGGCAGTCAATTCACCCTCTACTGTATTGGCAAGCCCGGCTTGCATGAATTGTTCCGGATCGCGCCCGAGCAAACCCAGGATACCGGCCAGCGACTTCAACAATGCAGCCATCTGCGCCGCATGGACGTGATCGAGCAAGCGCAAACGATTCAATTCCGCTGCTGCGTCAAACAACACCGCCAACGCTTCCGGCGTGTTGAAGTCGTCATCCATGGCTGACTTGAATCGCATCGCAAATGGATTATCCCAATCCAACTCGACGTTCATCCTCATCTCAGCACCGGCATCAATCCCGCGTAATGCCGTGTAAAGCCGGGTCAATGCGGCTTTTGCATCATCCAGATGCTGATCCGAATAGTTCAACGGGCTGCGGTAATGCGCACGCAGGATAAAAAAACGTACCACTTCGGCATCGTATTTCTGCAGCACTTCGCGAATCGTGAAGAAATTGCCCAAGCTCTTTGACATCTTTTCATCATCGACACGGACAAAACCATTGTGTAGCCAGTAATTGACGAATTTGCAGTCATGCGCGCCCTCGGATTGAGCAATTTCGTTTTCATGATGCGGAAACTGCAGATCCTGACCACCACCATGAATGTCAAAATGTTGACCAAGTAGGTCGGAACCCATCGCGGAGCACTCTATATGCCAGCCCGGCCTGCCCGCCCCCCAGGACGAAGGCCAGCAAGGCTCACCCGGCTTGGCGGCTTTCCAGAGCACGAAATCCAACGGATCACGCTTGTTCGGGTCCACTTCGACGCGTTCGCCGGCGCGCAAATCTTCTAGCGCCTTGCCGGATAACTGGCCGTAATTCGCGAAGCTCTGCACCGCGTAATACACGTCGCCATTCGGTGCGGCGTAAGCATGGCCACGCTCGATCAGACGCAGAATCATGTTCAACATGTTGCCGACATACTCAGTCGCGCGCGGCTCATGGTCGGGTGGCAGAACGCCCAACGCGGCACTGTCTTCATGCATCGCGGTAATGAAACGATCGGTCAACACGGTAAAAGGCTCGCCATTGTCCTGTGCCCGCTTGATGATCTTGTCATCAATATCGGTAATGTTGCGGACGTAATTGACCTGATAACCCGAGTTGCGCAGCCAGCGCGTCACCATGTCGAACACCACCAGCACACGCGCATGACCAAGGTGGCAGTAGTCATAGACGGTCATGCCGCAGACATACATGCGGACCTGACCGGGAATGATCGGCGTGAAAACCTCCTTCTTGCGACTCAGCGAGTTGTAGAGCGAAAGCATCAGCGGTCTCCCTTCTGCCCTTGCCCAGCAGTCCAGGCATCTTTCAGGCCGACGGTCCGATTGAACACCAGCTTCTCGCCCGGTTTGTGGTCATTGCGGTCGGCGCAAAAATAGCCCAGGCGTTCAAACTGGTAGCGCGACTCCGGTTCAGCATTCTCAATCGCAGGCTCGACCCAACCCTGGACGATTTGCAGCGATGCCGGGTTGAGAAAGGTCAGGAAATCGCGGTCCTTGTGGCTATCCGGTTCGGGATCGGTAAACAGGCGCTCATACAGGCGGATCTCGATCGGCTTCGCATGCGTCACGGATAACCAGTGAATCACTCCTTTGACTTTGCGACCCTGCGGATTCTTGCCCAACGTGTCGTGGTCGATGCTGCAACGCAATTCGGAGACGTTGCCGGCCGCATCCTGAATCACCTCCTCGCACTTGATGACATAGGAATAACGCAAACGCACTTCGCCCCCCGGCGCCAAGCGTTGCCATCCGGCGGGCGGTGCGGCGGAAAAATCGTCCTGCTCAATCCAGATTTCACGGCTGATCGGCACATCCCGCTCGCCAAACTCGGGATGATTCGGATGAAAACCCGCGCTGCGGCTGGTCGTGGGGTTGGCAGAAGATGCATCCTGAAAATTGGTCAGCACCACCTTGATCGGATTGATCACTGCCATCACGCGCGGCGCCTTGGTTTCCAGGTCTTCACGTATACAGCCTTCCAGCACCGCCATATCGATGACGTTTTCAGACTTCGAAATACCGATGCGGCGGGCGAACTCGCGTATCCCCTCCGGCGTATAGCCACGTCGGCGCATGCCATGAATGGTCGGCATGCGCGGGTCATCCCAACCAGACACCAGACCTTGCGTGACCAGCTGGTTCAATTTGCGCTTGCTGGTGACGGTGTAATGCAACTCCAGTCGGGAAAACTCGATCTGGCGCGGATGCGATGGCACCGGCAACTGATCGAGTACCCAATCGTAAAGCGGCCGATGGTCCTCGAACTCAAGCGTGCACAGCGAGTGAGTGATGTTTTCCAGCGCATCGGAAATGCAATGCGTGTAGTCGTACATCGGGTAAATCAGCCAGGTATCACTGGTCCGGATATGGTGCGCGCGTTTGATCCGGTAAATCACCGGATCGCGAAGATTGATGTTGGGCGAGGCCATGTCGATCTTGGCACGCAAGGTTTTCGCGCCATCGGCGAACTCGCCTGCCTTCATACGCCGGAACAGGTCCAGATTTTCCGCTACGGTACGCTCACGATAAGGGCTGGCGCGCCCAGCCTGGGTCAACGTACCGCGATATTCGCGCATCTCGTCCGGCGTCAGATCATCGACATAGGCCAGACCATTCTCGATCAGGGTTTCAGCATAGTCATACAGTGCCTGGAAATAATCCGAAGCCCAACGAACGGAACCATTCCACTCAAAACCTAGCCAATGCACATCCTCCTGGATGGCCAGCGCGAACTCCTCGCTTTCCTTCTCTGGATTGGTGTCATCGAAGCGCAGATTGCAGACGCCTTGAAAGTCTTTTGCCAGACCAAAATTCAGGCAAATCGACTTTGCATGTCCAATATGCAAGTAGCCATTTGGCTCCGGCGGAAAACGCGTCACGATGCGCTCATGCTTGCCGCTGGCAAGATCGGCCTCAATGATGGAACGGATGAAATGCTGAACCGGCGCGTTGAAAACTGAGTCTTGGTCGTTCATGGTACGAAAGGTCGATCGTGAAAGAAAAATACGGGCGGCTGGGCGGTAATAGCCGGGTTATCAAGACAGTAAGCAAGACAGTGATTATTTTGAGATGCGTCGCACGAAGGCTAGAATTCGCCGGTCCGGCACTTCTGCCACGAACCAACGCAAAACGCCGAAAAGAATAGCACACATGATTATTAGCCGTTTCTCCCTCGCCCTCCTCGCTGCGCTTTTACCCGC
>CAMDHJ010000220.1 GCA_945897865.1 Tepidiphilus sp. J10 | reverse complement strand
TCTGCATATGAAGCGATGATCTCTCCTTTATCGAGCAAAGCTGGTAGCGCATCGGGTGGAATGCCGCGTTGAAACATGCGTTCCAAGGCGTGGCGAGAAAAATGCACTGAATGACATTTCATGCCTGCTGGTTCGGATGTCATCTTTGCCTTGCTTCCAGCAACCGCAGCCGAGCTTCCAGCCGATCCATGTCTTCGCGCAGTACATCGACCTGGTTGACGAAGGCGCGCGTGGCATTCGGTTCGGCCAGTATGGCTTGTTCATAAACGGCGTATTCGGCCAGGTTGCGGCCGGTGTTGTCGTGCGCTTCCTGTCGCCAGGCGAGCGCACCGCGCAGGAATTGATCGATCCGGCTGGCAGCGATGTCGCCCAGCCATGGCCGCAGCGCGAGCACCCAGTCGAAGTCAGCGAGGGCGCCGGAGATGTCGCTGGCGAACAGGCCGTCGCCTTCGACACGGAACAGATCGGCCAGCTTGCCATCGCCCAGCAGCAGTGGCAGGGCGCTCGGCATCGGGGTCAGGATCAATGCCGGTTCGGCGTCGGCAGGCTCCGCCGGCGGGAAGAAGCGGCCGTCATCATCAAGGCAGAGCGTTTGCGGAAACACCGGCAATGCCAGGCGCACGCGCTTGCCGGCGTGACGCTGCAAGCGGTGCAGCGCGGCCGGCTGGGCATTCAGCAGCGCATTCAGTGCGGCGACCAAGGGCGTGGCGAGGGAGGGGGCAGGAAAGGCGGAGGACATCAGCCGATTTTATCCCGGATAATCGTGTCAGAAAGAACGAACCCTCAGGAACGCGCATGCTTATTTCAGGTACCCCAACCCGCACCATCTGGCGCAGCGATGAGCCAAGTGAAAATGCGGTGATGATCATTGACCAGACCCGTTTGCCGCATGAATTCGTACTGCACCGTTTGACTACGCTGGATGATGCGGCCGAGGCGATCAGCGTGATGCGGGTGCGCGGTGCACCGTTGATTGGGGCGACGGCGGCGTATGGCATGGCGTTGGCCGCGATGAAAGCAGCCGATGACACGGCTTTGCTTGCAGCCGGCGAGCAGTTGATTGCCACCCGTCCGACGGCGGTGAATCTGCGTTGGGCGGTGCAACGTGTGTTGGCGCAGTTGCTGCCTTTGCCGGTTGCGCAACGAGTGCAGACAGCTTGGGCCGAAGCCGCCGCGATTTGCGAGGAAGACGTGGCGCAGAACCGCGCCATTGGCCAGCATGGTCTGGCACTGTTGCAAGCGATTGCCGGGCAGAAATCGGGCCGGCTCAACATCTTGACCCACTGCAACGCCGGCTGGCTGGCGACGGTGGATTGGGGCACCGCGCTGGCGCCGATCTTCGCGGCGGCGGCAGCCGGGCTGGACGTGCATGTCTGGGTTGATGAGACGCGGCCGCGCAATCAGGGCGCCAGCCTCACCGCCTGGGAGTTGCAACAGGCCGGCATTGCGCACCATGTCATTGCCGACAATGCAGGCGGTCATCTGATGCAGCACGGCGAAGTCGATGTCTGCATCGTCGGCACCGACCGCACGGCAGCCAACGGCGATGTCTGCAACAAGATCGGCACCTATCTGAAGGCACTGGCGGCGTTCGACAATGGTGTGCCGTTCTATGTCGCGGCGCCCGGGCCGAGCATCGATTTCGCTCTCCCTGACGGTGGCCAGATTCCCATCGAGGAACGCGATGCGGCAGAAGTCGCCTGCATTCAAGGTCGCGATGCAGCCGGCCGGGTGGTGTTGGTGCAACTGACGCCGGAGGGTAGCCCGGCGGCGAATCCGGCGTTCGATGTGACCCCGGCGCGGCTGGTCACGGGTTTGATCACCGAACGCGGCGTTTGCGCGGCAAATCCCGCTGCGTTGGCGGCGTTGTTTCCGGAACGGGGCGCGGCATGAGCAAATTATGTGCGCCCAATCTGCGGATTTCACTCGCTGCGCTGGCGCGCGAAAGCGTGCATTGCGGCCTCAATCAGGGCGCTTCGGGCAATGTCAGCATGCGTTCGCGCGCGGGTTTTCTGATTACCCCGTCAGGTCAGAACATGGCGGCGTTGACGGCGGATGACATGGTGGAGATGTCGCTTGCCGGCGATGTATTGGAAGCAGGCCGGCCTTCCAGCGAGTGGCGTTTCCACCGCGACATCTACGCCACGTTTCCCACCGCCGAAGCCATCGTGCATGCGCATTCACCGTTCGCGGTGGCGCTGGCCTGCCTGCGCCGTGACATTCCATCATTCCACTACATGGTGGCGATGGCCGGTGGCGTCGACATTCGCTGCGCGGCGTATGCCACCTTCGGAACCCAGGCCTTGTCGGATGCGGTGCTGGCGGCTTTGCAGAATCGCCGCGCCTGCCTGATGGCGAATCACGGTCTGGTCGCCTGGGGACGCAGCCTTTCCGCCGCGCTGGCGCTGGCAAATGAAGTCGAGGCGCTGTGCGGCCAGTATCTGCACGCCTGCCAGATCGGTGATCCGGTGCTTTTGAGCGATGTCGAGATGCAGGAAGTGCTGGAGAAATTCAAGGATTACGGGAGCCAGACTTGATGCGTTGGCTGGGGTGGTTGTTTGTTCTGGCAGCAATCCTGACAGCTGGGGCGTTCTTTGCGTTGACCGACGCAAGACCGATGCTGACCCGCTCAGCTCAGGTCAGCATGGCGGATCTGGATCGCGGTAAGGCGATTGTCAGTTCGCTGAAACTTCGCCGGATGCGGGAGGGTGAGGTGCGCCAGTTGGCGCTGACCGAATCCGATCTCGACAAGGGGGTCAATTTCCTGGCGCATCATCTCGCCCATGGCAGCGCAAGCGTTCAGATTGTGATGTCGAAGGTGCGGCTGCGGGCAAGTTTTCCCTTGATCTTGCCCGCAGGCAAACGGCGATTTGTCAATCTTGAGCTCTTGCTGGCTTCTGGTGACGCCATTTTGCTTCCGGTGCAATTGCGTATTGGCAAACTTGATCTGCCGGCCGGTTTTACCGGCAAGTTGGTGCATTGGGGGCTGGCGCGGTCGGTTTACGGTAACGAACTGGCGGCGGCGCGTCGACTGCTCGACAACGCGCATCTTTCCGGCCAGACCCTGGTGTTGCGCTTCACCTGGCGCAATGCGGCCATGCAGACGATGCTGGCTGGCGGCGCGGTGCAGGGTGTGGATGAGACAACATTGAAGGTCTACCGGGGGCAACTTGACGGTCTGCGCAGCGGCGATTTTGTCGTTTTGCTGGGCAAAGCCTTCGCGCTGGCGCAAACCCGATCGAAGTCCGGTGATCCAGTGGCGGAAAACCGCGCTGCTTTGACTGTGCTGGCCGAACGGGTGCTGGGAAGTCGTTTGCTATCAAGCCAGAGCATGGCGAAAACCGACCGGCACACGTCGTACAAGTTGGCGGGGCGGGACGATTTCGCGCAGCACTTTGCGTTGTCCGCCTTTCTCGCCGCGACGGGGGGGGAGAACTTGTCGAACCTGGCGGGTCTGTACAAGGAGTTGAAAGATGTCCAGTCCGGTAGCGGATTTTCCTTCAACGACCTGGCGGCGGATCAGGCCGGCTCGCGTCTGGGCGAGGTCAGCACGGGTTCGCGCGCGGCAGCTTTGCGGATGCAGAACAAACTGGCCAACGTGAAGGATGCCGGCACGTTCTTTCCGAATGTGCGGGATCTGCCGGAGTTCATCAGCCAAGCTGATTTCAAGCGCCGTTTCGGTGGTGTCGGTCAGCCGGCTTACCAGCAAATGATGCAACGCATCGAGAAGCGGATCGCTGAATTGGCGATTTACCAGGACTGAACCTTGAACCTAGATTCCTCTGTTGACCGCTTCTTGGCCTTCAAGATGTCCCATGGATACAAGCGTTAGCGCCTTCGATCACGCTCACCAATTGGGTGGCCCCGCTACGCGTCCGATTGCGGGTCTGTCGGGCCGCCTGGCCGCGTTGCTCCTCCTTGCGGGGAGCGGCCACGCGCGTCGTCGCGCCTTGCCAGTCAACCCGACAGACCCACACTCGAACGCGTCCAACAGAGGAATCTAGGTTGAATCCTCTGTTGAGCGCTTCTTAGCCTTCGAGAAGTGGCAAGAATGCAAGCGTTCGCGCCTCCGGTCACACTCACCAATTAGGCGACCCCGCTACGAGTCCGATTGCGGGCCTGCCATGCCGTCTGGCCGCGTTGCTCCTCCTTGCGGGAAACG
>CAMDHJ010000219.1 GCA_945897865.1 Tepidiphilus sp. J10 | reverse complement strand
CCCGTTTGGTCAATGCCTGGGCTGCCGACCACGCTCACAACCTGGCCGGTGCGACGCCGCTGATCGCGCTCGATATGTACGAACACAGCTACCACATGGATTTCGGCGCCAAGGCCGGCGCCTATGTGGACGCCTTCATGCAAAACCTTTCCTGGCGCGCCGCCGAGGCCGCCTTTACCAAACTAGGAGTCTGAACATGGAACGCACCATCAAACCCGAAACACTGAAATCCGAACTGGCCGGCAAGTACATCCTCGATGTGCGGCGCACGGCCGATCTTGCCGCATCCAGCGAGCAGATCGCCGGCGCCAACTGGCACGATCCGGAAAAACTCGTCGAGTGGGCCGACAGCCTGCCGCAGGATCAGGCCATCGTGCTTTACTGTGTGCGCGGCGGCGGCGTGTCGAACAGCGTTGTCGATGCGCTGCAAGCCAAAGGCCTGCAAGCCCGTTATATCGAAGGTGGCTTCGAAGGCTGGAAAGCGGCCGGCGGCGAAGTCGTGGCCAAGTAATCCAGTTTCATTGCGGATCGCAAGGAGGCGAGATGAGCAACAGCGAGCATTGGGAAAACGTCTACCGCAGCAAGAAGGTCGACAGCGTCAGCTGGTTCCAGCCGCGCGCCGATATTTCGCTGGAAATCATTCGCAGCACCGGGCTGAATCCCGCCGAAGCGCGCGTCATCGACGTGGGTGCAGGCGCATCCGTGCTGGTCGACGACTTGCTGGATGCGTACTACCAGCATGTCACCGTGCTGGATATCGCCGAATCTGCGCTGACGGTCAGCCACGCCCGGCTGGGTGAGCGTGCAGCCCGGGTCGATTGGCGGGTCGGGGATGTGACCACGGTGGACTTGCCGCAAGCGGGCTACGACATTTGGCACGACCGCGCGGTGTTTCACTTCCTGACCCGGGAAGAAGATCGCAAACGCTACGTCGATCAGGTCTGGCGCGCCGTGCGGCCAGGCGGCTTCGTCATCGTCGCCACCTTCGGCCCCAACGGCCCGTTGCAGTGTTCCAACCTGGATGTCTGCCGCTATGCGCCGGAAGACCTTCATGGCGAGTTCGGTGCCGGCTATGAATTGATTTCGCATCAGGCCGAGATGCACGCAACCCCCGCTGGCAAGTCGCAGGAATTTGTTTATTGCTACTGTCGCCGCTCTGCCTGAGTGTCACGGCACCTTATTGAAAGCGCTAAAGAATGAAATGGATCACCCGCGAACGCCCCAAGATCGACCGCATCGCCTGCCCCTGGCTGATCGCCCGCTTCATTGACGAATCTCCCGAGTTTCTCTACGTGCCGAGTGGTGACGTTCTGAAAGTGGCAGCGGCAACCGGTGCGACGCCATATGACATTCCCGGCGTGGAATACGGCCATCACGGCGAGTTTTGCAGCTTCGACGCCTTCATCGAGCGGCACAACCTCGCCGATCTCGCTCTGCACAAGCTGGCACTGATCGTGCGTGGCGCGGACTGCGGCGCGCCGCATCTAGCCAAGGAGGCGGCGGGTTTGCTGGCGATTTCCAAGGGCTTGTCGTTGAATTTCGAGGATGACCACGAGATGTTGAGGCACGGCATGGTGATCTACGACGCGCTGTACGCCAGTTGCGCCGACACGTCGTTGAAGAAACTGGGGCGGCTGATGGGATTGAAGTGACGCCTCACTACGTCATTCCCGCGCAGGCGGGAATTCAGCTGGTTCGACTGCTTTCTTTTTCACGGCAATCAGAAAAACGTACTGGATACCGGCTCATGTCGGAATGACGCCCCGCTCGATGTCATTCCTGCAACTCTCCCCGGAAACACGCTTGCTGATCATCGCTCGAGCACTGCGGGCTTTTGTCGACGGTTTCATCTGCATCCTCCTGCCCGCCTATCTGCTTGCGCTTGGCCTGGGCGCGTTCGAGGTGGGTGTACTCAGCGCAGCCACCCTGTTGGGTTCCGCCACGTTCACGCTGTTGCTGGGCGCGCATGGTCACCGTTTCCACCATCGCAGCCTGTTGCTGGGCGCCGCCCTGCTGATGGCCGCCACCGGGATGCTGTTCGCCGGTCTGTCCTCGTTCTGGCCGTTGTTGCTGGTGGCCTTCATCGGCACGTTGAACCCCAGTTCCGGTGATGTCAGCGTCTTCCTGCCGCTGGAACATGCTCGCCTGGCGGAGGCGGCTGAGGGCAATGCCCGCACTCATCTATTCGCCCGCTACACTCTGGCGGGAGCGCTGTTCGCGGCGCTGGGTTCGCTGGCGGCAGGGCTGCCGGATTTGCTGGTCAGCCAGGGCTGGGCCAAAACGGAATCCCTGCGCGTGATGTTTCTGCTCTATGCCCTGGCGGGCGGCGTGGTCTGGCTGCTCTACCGCCGCTTGCCCGAGCCGCTGCCGCATGAACGGCCCGTGCCGCCGGCACCGCTGCAGGCTTCGCGAGGCACCGTCATTCGCCTCGCCGCGCTGTTTTCCATCGACGCCTTCGCCGGCGGCCTGGTGCTGAATTCGCTGCTGGCCCTGTGGCTGTTCCAGCGTTTCGACTTGTCGCTGGCCGCCGCCGGGCTGTTCTTCTTCTGGGCCGGACTGTTGTCAGCCTTCTCGCAACTGGCCGCCCCGGTGGTAGCGAAACGTATCGGTCTGATCAATACCATGGTGTTCACCCACATTCCATCCAGCGCGTTTTTGATCCTCGCCGCCCTGGCCGATAGCCTGCCATGGGCGTTGGGACTGCTGCTGGCGCGAGCGGCCTTATCACAAATGGATGTGCCCACACGCTCCGCTTTCGTCATGGCCGTGGTGACGCCGCCTGAGCGCGCGGCAGCGGCCAGCTTTACCGCTGTGCCGCGCAGCCTGGCGGCAGCGGTTAGCCCATCTCTCGGCGGCGCGTTGTTTGCGGCGGGCTGGCTGGCCGCGCCTCTAATCGCCTGCGGGGTGTTGAAGATCGCCTACGATCTGGCGATCTGGCGTGCCTTCCGCGGTGTCGACTCACGAGGGGCGTGATTTGGTCTGGATACGGACGGCGCGCCGTACCGCAGCCACGGGCAAGGCATTGCTCGTCCCGTTATTCCGTATCGGCCTCCTGTGGCGGGGCTGATGGACACAATGTTCCGATCGCGGCACGGTTTTCTCATTGCCCTTGTCTTGTCACTGACCATGCACGCCAGTCTGATGCCGTCATGGTGGGGCAAGCCGAAGCCGCCCGCGTCTGAAGAGCCCTTGCAGTTGCGCCTGATGGTTGAGCCCGAGGTGAAACCGCCGCCGCCCAAAACCACGGAAGATCAATCCTCCCAAACTTGCCGGGTCGCAGGCCTTGCCTGATACGCCACCGCCTCCACAGTCGGAGAATGTGCCAGCATCCATGCCGGCACCACCCGCGCCGACGGCCGAGGAATGGCAATTGGCTTCGACCTACACGCCCAGAAACAGCAAGCGTTATCGCCACACCTGGGGACAGCAGGTTCGGAGCATGATGGGAACAGCGGTTGCAGGCCCAGATCAGGGTCAGGTTCGATTCCGCATCGAGATCGCTCCCGACGGAAAGGTCGCCAAGGTGGAAGAGCTTTGGTCGACTTCGGAGGTGGCTTCAAAGCTCGCCTGGCAAGCGATCCGATCCCTGCCGCCGCTGCCGCCCACGCCCACGGGCAAGCCCCTGATGTTCGAGCAGACCATCTCGTTTCTGCCTTATGAGACGGGTTGGCCACCCAGCTACAAGCTGGACTGCCTGCCGGAACCCGAGCCGTTCAAGAACCCATTCGCGTGGGACGGCACGTCCGCTCCCAACGTGGCGACGCGGGAACATCGTCCCCCTCCGCCCGAGGGCTGCCCGCCCGATTCGACTGCGGATACGATCGAAGAAGAAGAAAGGGAATTGAAACGCCAGATCGATCAATGGCGGTGGGGGCGTTGAATGGGCTCGATGGACTTCCTTCAATTTCCGAAGGGCCACCTTGCCGACATGCCAGACATGGAGATTGGTTTCCCAGGCGAAGTTCTGATTCTGACCGTTCTCAACCACCACCCGGGTCTGCTCCACAACGGGGAGATCCATCTCCCGGTAAATCAGTACCTTGCCAGTTTCGGTCTGGTGGTTCTTCACCCAAACCACCGTTTGATTTGAGGGGGGCTACTGGACTGAAGCTAGTCAGCCTGTGTTCAGCCGATTCACCGCTTTTTCCCGCCAATTTGGCGACAGCACTTCCAGATCGGCGATTTCTG
>CAMDHJ010000218.1 GCA_945897865.1 Tepidiphilus sp. J10 | reverse complement strand
AGCACATCCTTGATTTCCACTTCACCGCCGATTTCAACGGGGAGGGTTTCTACTTTGAGTTTGCCGCCTGCGGCAACTTTGTACTGCTTGCCACCGGTCTTGATCACCGCGTACATGCCTGTCTCCAAAACTGGTTCGATCCGGAAAACGCAGCACTCTATCGGAATCCTGACGCCATTGCAAATGAATGCGTCATCTTCGGCCACACATCCATCTAAACAGTTATATTTGCACCGCTTTCACTCACACATGCAACGTGGCCTCTTCACAAGAGATTGATGCATTTCTCGCCGGCGTCGAACGGCGTGCCTTCAAGCAAGCGCTGTTCAGCATCCAGGACCATCATTCGTCGCTGGATGTCGTGCAGAACGCCATGTTGAAACTGGTCGAGCGCTATCACGACAAGCCCGTGGAAGAACTTGCGCCCCTGTTTCAGCGCATTTTACAGAACACGATCCATGATCATTTTCGGCGCGGCAAAGTGCGTGATTTCTGGGTTCGCCTGGTGTCTCCATTGCGCGAAAAAGATGACGAAGGATCAGAGACGCTGGAATCACTCGCCGCCCACGCGGAATCGACACACCAGCCTAGCCCGGAAAAAGAAGCTTCCGCCAATCAACACCTTGCCGCGATCGAGCAAGCGCTCGCAGAATTACCGCAGCGTCAACGCGAAGCCTTTCTGTTGCGTTATTGGGAGGAACTTGACGTTGCCGAGACCGCCAAAGCAATGGGGTGCAGTGAAGGCAGTGTAAAAACCCACTGTTTTCGCGCCAGCAACGCGCTCGCCGCCAAATTGAAGGACAGAGGAATATCGCTGTGACCACAGAGGATGAATTCGCATATCGCCTGATCAAAAGGCTTGACTCCGGCGTCAGGGATATGGACACAACAACCCTGCAGCGACTGGGTGCCCTGCGTCGTCAGGCTGTCGCCAGCCAGCATTCGATGACGCACGGACATCACATCCTGTCGCTCCTCCAGCGTCACAGCGTGGCAAGCATTGTGCTGACGCTATGCATCCTGATTTCCGGCTACTGGTTTGTGCAATCCAGACAACCCGCGTACTCGCCAGAAACGGATATTCTTCTATTGACCGGCGACCTTCCGCCTACCGCTTACGCAGACAAGACCCTATCGAAATGGCTCGACGCACGTTCCCCGTTCTGATTTCCCTTTTTTTACTGACGCAAGTCGGATTTACGCAAGCGGATGGCGCGCCAACCTGGATGCAACTCAGCATTCCGGAACGCACCGTGCTGACGCCGATCGCCTACGATTGGGACCATCTACCGGCTGAGCAACGCCTTAAACTGCTCAAAGTAGTCAAGGAATTCGCCAAACTGACGCCGACCCAACAGCAAATCTTCTATACCAGACTGAAACCCTGGACCCAGATGACGCCAGCCCAGCGTGATGCGGCAAGAGACAATTTCAAAAAACTGCAGGAATTGCCCAAGTCCGAGCAGAGCCAGATCAAACGGCTCTGGTCCAAAACAGTAGGAACAGACTCGCCCCCTCCTGGCAGCGGCCAGTAAGCGACGTGATGCACCTTCCCTGCCCGCCTACCCTGCTGCGGCGTCTGGCCTGCAACGTTTATGAAAGCCTGTTGTTGATTGCGCTGCTGTTTGTTGCCGCGCTGCCATTTGTCGTGTTCACGATGCTGCTGCCGCCGGACCTGGGGCGCCTTTTGCGCGAGACGCTTCTATGGCTCTATCTGTTCGTCGTTGCCGGCGCCTATTTCACCCTGTTCTGGCGCAAGGGCCAGACGCTGGCGATGAAAACCTGGGGCATCAAACTGGTTTCGACAACCGGCAAACCACTGTCAAACCGTCAACTCTGGCAACGTTATCTGCTTGCCTGCCTGAATTTGCTGATTCTCGGCTGGTGGGCCGCGCTGCTGCGCAAGGACCGCCAATTTCTGCAAGACCACTTCGCCGGCACCCGCCTGCAGCAGGGTTGACAGATGATTGGCGAATCAGCGTCGCTCGATCCACCACAACGCCGCAAATGCCGCCATGCCGAACACCCCAATCGGCAACAACGCCGGAATAGCCACCGGCCAATCCTGCAGCATCGCAATCTGGCCAAAGATGCGATTGCTCAATAAAAACCCCAGCCCGAGCAGAATACCGGTCAACAAGCGACCGCCAGTGCCGCCATGCCGGGGAGGATGGAACGCGAATACCAATGCCAGTACCAGCATCACCAGGGCCGACAGGGGATAGGTCAACTTGCTCCAGAAAGCGATGCGATAACGCTCCGAATCCTGCTGATTTTCATCCAGGTGCTGAATGTAGGCATGCAAGGCGGATAACGCCATCCGCTCAGGCACCACCATCAGCACAGAAAGCAGATCCGGGTTGACGGCGGATTGCCAGGGCAAACTTTCAAGGGTTGCGCTTTGGGTGCCTTTTTCATCAACCGTGGTCTGCGTAACCTGATGCAAGAGCCACTGCCCATCCTGCCATTTAGCGCTTTCAGCACGCCGCATCAGCTTGAGATTGAACTCGGCATCAAATTCATACAAATGCACATCCACCAGGCTGGCATCGGGGTGCAATTCACGAATATTGATAAAAGTACGCCCATCCTTCGCCCACAGTCCGGAAGGAAATTCCTGCGCGACAACACCACTGGTTGCACGCACTTTCATCTGTTGCGCAGCCCGCTCCGCAAACGGCGTCACATATTCCCCGAACAGCAAGGTAGCCGTTCCAATCGACAGGCCAAGCAGCATCATCCAGACCACCAGACGCGAAGTCGCCAGTCCGGCTGTGCGCATGACGCTGAACTCGGCGCCAACAGATAACCGGCTCCAGGCGAAGAGTCCACCAATCAAGACCGCCAACGGCATCAATTCATAAATCCGGGCTGGCAGATTCATCGCCACAAACAGGCTGGCTACCAGCGGCGTGTAGGTTGCGCTGTGGGCATCCGACAACTCGGCTAGGAAATCAAAAAAACTGAACAGCCCCGCCAACACCAGCATGGCGAGGAGAGAGGCAATCAGCACCTCACGCGCAATGTATCGAAACAGAATGCTCATGACGCCCAGGGCCCGCGAAACCTTCGCCAAAACAAGGACAGTAGTGCCAGCAACATGATGCCATGCACCAGCAACAGGCTCTCCAACACCCCCAGCGTGTCACGCTCCACCCACCCCTGCGACAAGCCGATGAAATTACTGTACGCAGCATAGATCAACACGGTGAACACCACATTCAACGAACGGCCTGCACGGGGATTGGCGTAGCTCAACGGCACCGCAAGCAGACAAAGCAGCATGGCCGAAATCGGATACCCCAGGCGCATCACCCACTCCCCCATTTTGACCGGATCAGGGTTTCGCAAAAGATCGACTGAATTCATCGCACGCACCTTGAGGCTGTGCGGCGGTGCTTCATAGACCGGAATACGGACTGCATAAGACTTGAACATCGCCATCCAGAAGTCCGCCGCACCGGGAATCCCCTCATACCGTTTGCCCTTTTCCAGCAAAAGGAAGGTATCGCCATTGTCGAGTTGGGTGACTTCACCTTGCTTCGCCACGGTGACGCCCATGCGACCGCGCTCAAACGACTGCACAAAGACATTTTCGACATGCCGACCATCCTGCGAAATGGCCTCCACAAAAACGACCCGTTTGCCCTGCCGATCTTCGGTGAAAACACCTGGCGCGAGTGTACTGATCTGTTCTCTGGCGGCCAAAACGAGCTCAAATTCAGCCTGTTTGCGCGCCCCCCATGCCAGACCTTCCAGACTGACGAAAGCGATGATCAGCACGACTGGCGCAATAAAAACAAGCACAGGTCGCGCCCACCCCCAAGGTCCGACACCTCCGTTCATCCAGATCACGGCCTCGCTATCACGCCACAGGCGCGACAGGCTCATGAACACACCGATGAACAAGGCTAGTGACAGCAGGACAGGCAGCGAACGGACCAGGCCAAAGCCCAACATGGGCAGAACCGCATCAATTTCGAAATCGCCGATCGCCGCTTTACCCAGCGTACGAACCAGCAAGACCACGCTGAAGATGGAAGCCAACGAGGCGAAGGCGAGGCCTGCCCCAGCCGCCATTTCACGGGTCAGCGCACGTTCGAATCGACGCATATTTTGACTATCGGCGGGTTAATGAATAACTTGGGCATCTGTTCGCTATGTCAGGCGTATTTTGTTCAAAACATCGTTTTCAGGAGATTTGCATGGAAATCAGCATCAAAAGCGGCAGCCCGGAGAAACAACGTGGTGCGTGCGTGGTGGTTGGCGTCTTTGATCATCGAAAATTGAGTCTCGCAGCGGAACTGATCGATCAAGCCGCCAACGGTTATCTGACTGA
>CAMDHJ010000217.1 GCA_945897865.1 Tepidiphilus sp. J10 | reverse complement strand
CCCCACGCTATCTCTATATGAGCCAGCGTCATCAAGAGGCCTTGGCGCATCTGCTGTACGGGGTGAACAGCGGCGGCGGTTTCGTCTTGCTGACGGGCGAGGTTGGCGCGGGAAAAACCACGGTTTGCCGCTGTCTGCTGGAACAGATTCCCGCAACCTGCGATGTGGCTTACATCTTCAATCCCAAGCTGACGGTTGAAGAATTGCTGTCCTCAATCTGCGTCGAGTTCGGTGTCGCCCACCCGGTGGGGAATAGCAGCATCAAAGTATTCGTCGACTGCATCAACACGCATCTGCTCGATGCGCACGCGCGCGGCAGGCATGCGGTGCTGATCATCGATGAGGCACAGAATCTTTCCGCCGATGTGCTGGAGCAGATGCGCCTGCTGACCAATCTGGAAACCAGTGAACGCAAGCTGTTACAGATCATCCTGATCGGCCAGCCGGAACTGGCAACGATGCTGGAACGGCCAGAACTCAAACAACTGTCTCAACGAATCGTGGCTCGCTACCATCTGGGTGCGCTGAGCAAGGCGGAAGTTGCCGCCTATATCCGGCATAGGCTTGAAATCGGCGGCACACAGAGAACGTTATTTCCCGCGTCCCTGAATCGCCGCATCTATCAGATCAGCGGTGGCGTACCTCGGGTCATCAACGTGCTATGCGATCGTGCGCTCCTGGGGGCTTTTGTCGAAGGCAAAGATCGCGTCGATCGCAAAATCCTGGCGCAGGCCGAACGCGAAATTCTGCAAACACCATCAGCTCAGCGACGCAACCGACAGCGTATTTTTGCCTTCGCTCTGCTTGGATTGGTGGGAATTGTGATCGGCGTCGGCCTCTTCAGTGGTCTCTTTGCTGGGCTGCCATGGTCAACTTCGGGAGCAACAACAGCGCCACCTCGCGCAAGTATCACCACAACCACGCCCAAACCCGCCCAGGGCTTGACCAGTGCAGCGAACCAGCCCTCCCCCGCACTGGGCAACCTTGCCTGGCCAGCCTCGCTTCCCATTTCGCGCAGTGAAGTGCTGGCACACGCCGCTTTGTTTACCGCCTGGGGAGCCCGCTATCAAGCCGGCGATCCATGTCGGCAAGCTGAAGTGATCGGCCTGCGCTGCCGCAGCGAGCGCGGCAGTCTGGTCGAACTCCGCCTGCTCAACCTGCCGGCCGTGCTGGCCTTGCGCGACGACCAGGGACACGCATTTCAGGCGACGTTGCTCGGACTCGCCGCCGACCATGCCAGCCTGATGATCGGCGAGACTCGCGTCAACGCAAGTCTCGGCGCGCTTGCCGGACATTGGACGGGTGACTATCGTCTGTTCTGGCGCGCCCCAACCGCAGTGCAGGGAACGCTGCGGCAAGGCGCGAGTGGTGCGGGTGTGGCCTGGGTGATCAACCAACTCGCCAAACTGGAAGGTCAAACGCAGTCCGATATTGAACCAGTCATTGAAACTGCTCTGTACGACGAAGCCTTGAGCGCCCGAATCAAACAGTTTCAGCGCTCACGCGGACTCAACCCCGACGGCAACGTCGGCCCCAATACACTGATCCATCTGCTGGGCGACTCAGACGCTTCCGCACCCAGACTGCTCAGCATTCGGAATTGAGCGTGCCATGTCCTACATTCTTGATGCGCTGAAAAAATCTGATCAACAACGCCAGCAGGCCGCAGTACCTACGTTGTCAACTGCGCACTCAGCCGCGCAAAACCCGAAACAACCGCATTTCAGTCTGTATGTCATGCTGGCGACCGGATTGATCGGCGCGGGCATTCTGATTGGATGGCTGCAACCGTGGCGTCCCGACACGCCGCAACACATGCCGAACGAAGTATCCGCCGCAATCAATGCGACCACCCCGGCAACAGATATCCAGGTTTCCGAAATGCATACGGCTGCACCGGCATTGCCTGCCAGGCCGCCGATGCACTCGACCCCTGCGGCAACCCTGGCGATTCCAACCCAAATTCAACCGGCAACCAAGGTTGACAATCCCCTTCCCGTCGCCGCCACAGAGTCCCCCACGCCGACGCCGGCACCCGCTACGGCAGCACCGGAAACTCAAGTGCTAAAGCAAAGTGAACTCCCAGGCGAGGTTAGTCAGCGCCTGCCCAATCTGGTGATTGCCTTCCATCAATATTCCAATTCACCGTCAGATCGTCGCGTCATGATCAACAACATCTTGCTGCGACAAGGCGAATTCATCACCCCCGAGCTGAAACTGGAGCAGATCACTCCGGAAGGCATGGTTCTCGCCTTCCAGGGCTTTCATTTCGCGCGTGGCGTTCGCTGATGAGCAAATTTGCGAATTCGTGAATTCTTCACTCGCAACTTCTTGAATGGGCGCTTTGTCAACAAACCAGAACAGGCTTAACAATAGATCATGCCTGGCATCATTCCCGAACCGCCTTCTTACTGAATTTGACCTATGACCCGCCTAAATCTTCTCCTGCTTTCCCGCCCAACCTCCGTTGCCGCAGCCGCCGTCCTGAGCCTTTTACTGCTGAACGGTTGCGCTACCGAAAAAGCCCTGCTGACCCAGACCCAGCCGCTGCATGAACGTATTAACCTGGTCGAACAGAATCTCGCCGCCAACAGCGAAGCCAGCCTGCGCAACATCGAACATCGTGCCCAGGAGCTTACCCGGCAATTGGCTTCGGTCCAGGTTGGTCTGGATAAACTGGGCGATCGGGTCAAATTGAATGAATCGCAGCTGCTGCAATCGCAAGCTGGCCTGGAAGCTCGGACTGCAAAACTGAATGCACATCTCGGCGGACTGGAGAAGCGCATGGATCAAACTGCAGCCCAGATTCAATCCGCGCTGAGCCATATCGCCGGCCTGCAAACCCGGCAACAGCAGATGGCGGCCACCGACAGCGCAACGAGTGATCGACTGGCGGGCGTGGAACAGCGCGTCGAAACAGCCGCGCGTCAGATGCAGGAAACTGTCAATGTAGCTGCCAGCGAGGCTGCCAACGAGGTTTCGAAGCAAACCAGCGCGTTGCAGGCCCAACAGGGCATGGCTGACAAGATCGCTGCACAGAACGATGCCGAGCTGAAGCAGCGCCTGCTGGCGGCAGAGAAAAAACTGGATTCAGTTTCCGCGCTGGTGCAGGAAGCGCTGGCGCTGGCGGCAAAGGAAATCTTTCTGGCCAACGGCAAGGAGGCGTTCACCGTCTCGCTGACCGATGACAAGGTGCTGTATCCGCAGAACGATCCCAACCTCGACGCCCGCGATGTGGTCAAACTGAAGCAACTCGCCGCCAGGCTGAGCACGTTGGATGAGGAATATCACCTCGACATTCAGGGCCACACCGCCAACAACAGCACGGATGACAACAATTACAGCCTGGGCAAAGCACGCGCCGAAGTGGTGAAAAACTACCTGCACGAAAGGCAGGCGATTTCCCTCAGTCGGATGTCGACCATCTCGTATGGTGCCAACAAACCGTCGAATGACGGCCACGACCGCCGCATCTTCATTCGGGTGCTGGTGCTGAAGTAAACGCGGGAGGCGAACTGGCACAACCGAAACCGCAGTGAAGAAAGCAAGAATCAAGACCGCGATATTGCCCGCTTCAATGCATCCGCCAGCGCGCGGCCGGCAGGTTCCGGCGGTTTGTTTTGATTGGCTCGAACACGTTGGATGGGCGCAGCTGCAGCCCAAAAGGGTCGAAGCGCCGGGTTTACGTCAACTCAGCGCCAAATCACCCACGCCGCCGTCTCGCGGCCACGCCCACCAGCCCCAGGCCCGCCAGCAGCATCGCCCACGTATCCGCCTCGGGGACAGGAGAAGGCACCATCTGGTTGCCCACGCCGGGCGTCAGCAACAGCCGCGCTTCAGGAAAGGCTGCCAGATAGTCGCTGTCGATGCTGAGCTCGGGATCGATGAAGGCCGAGGACACCCCGCCGAGACCATCATTGCTTGTGCCCCAGGCAAACCCACGCACGTGCAGGTAGACTTCACCCCGGGCCAGACCAGAGGCGTCAGTGGGCGCCATCAACACGCCTGAAAACGTGCCATCCACCGCCGCGCCCCATTGCACCGGGTCGAAACTCAACAGCCGCTGCGTCACTCGGATATTGCCGTTGTCGATCGGCCAGCCGGCTGTGTCAACATCACAGTGTGCGCCGTCGCGCCCGCCGCCAGAGCAGCGGGCGGCCATACCCACTTGATCAGAGCGCGAGTAGTCCATACCCGAGACGGACATTACAAAGTCGGCATAGGTCTGGGTAAGGAAACTGTCGTTGTTGATCGCATAGCGGCCCTCGAACCGCACAGGCACTAGACCATTGGCCGGACCGCTAATTGTGAAGCCATAGATGAGTGATGCGTCGAAGTGGCTGCTACCCGCAATCCAG
>CAMDHJ010000216.1 GCA_945897865.1 Tepidiphilus sp. J10 | reverse complement strand
GCCTTGAGCTCCTTGGTTACGCCTTCCAGGCGCGAGGCCACGTTCACCGTATCGCCAATGGCGGTGTATTCGCTGCGCTTTTTTGAGCCGATCGAGCCCATGATCGCCGGCCCGGTGTGCACACCGATACCGATGGCAAACGGGGGTAGACCACGGGCTGGGAAGCGGTTCTGCATCCAATCACAAAATTCAGAGGCGATCTCGGCCATGCGCAATGCCGCGCGAACAGCTCGCAAGGGATGATCGGTCGCGGGAAGAGGCGCGCCAAACTCGGCCATGATGGCGTCACCGATGAATTTGTCGATGCTGCCACCTTGTTCGAGTACAGGCTCACAAAGCCGCTCGAAATAAGCATTCAGCATTTCGACAACTTCGTCCGGCTTCAGGATTTCGCTGATGGTGGTGAAATTGCGGATATCGGAAAAAAGTACCGTCACTTGCTGCAACTCGCCGCCCATCTCAGGCATTTTTTCCGACCTCAACAATATCTTTACCGCCGCATCGGATACATAACGGCTGAATACGCGCGCCATATGCATACGCTGGCGTGCCTCACCGGTGAATTTGAGTGCCAGGCCACCAGCAAAGGCGATGAGTATCGCCACCTGCCAAGCACCGCTGGACAGTAACCAGAAGTGGGAAAACAGCGCATAGCCGAACACCGGCCCAGCCAGTAGCAGTATGGCCACCGTGACGGCTCCCGTGGTCAAGGTGGTACGCAGCATCAGCGTCAATGCAGCCAATGCCAGCATGGCCGAAAGAAGTATCCGAATTTCGCTTGATACATATTGCATGGTTTGACCAGACAACAAGGTTTCGACCACGTTGGCCTGCAATTCGGCACCCGCCATGAGTCGGCCACGGTCCGGGCCAAAGCCGGTGGCATAAGGGGTGAAATGCAGATCGCCCATACCCGGAAAATTGGCTCCGATAATGACAACCTTGCCTTTCAAGGAACGTAGTTCAGCGTCCTCGGCATAGTTCTCAGACTCCAGTCGTTGCATGGAGAAGGTCGGCATACTTCCAGGAGGGCCGAAATAAGTCAGAGGCACGGGGTCAGATGAAATCCCCTCTGAGGTGGTCTGTCGTCGCGACTGCAGGTGCCGTAATACCAACAGGGCGGGAAAACCAAGTTCCGGCGTCTTCAATCCTTCCAGTTCTCCAGCAGGACTAGCCGGAAAGCGACCGATGAAGTGCCTGACCACGCCATCCTGATCGCTGGTGACATCCGCCAATCCAAGATGAGCAGACAGATCAAGATCAGGGATAGCCAGCAGATAATCACGATGCGGCAGCACGAAATAGGTTTGCCTGGATTTCTCGTCACGCAACTGGCTCGCGACGAGAACAACATCACCTGATGCAATCTGCCCACGCAACTCAGCGTCGTAGTTAAGGGACAAGTCCGTAGCTCCCGAACCTATCTGGGAAAGCCAGTTATCCGGGCTCACTGCCAGCAGAAAATCGAGTCCGACCACGCTCGCGCCCAAAGTATGCAATCGCTCGATGGCCCTCGAAAAATGAGGCCCCCAGAAGGCTAGCGGTTCGTCTGGATGTGCATCCAGAGTCGCCTGATCGACCACGATGACAGCAACATGCTCTGGCCGTTGGCGTATCTCCGCAATACGATGCCATGCATCAGAATAAGCTGTGTCCAGAGCACTAAGCCAACCGCCCCGCACCCCCCATTCCGGCAGTAAGACAGCCGATGCCAACACCAACAGGGGAAAGCCAAGCCGGCGTAGGTACAAGGCCATATCGGAAAAGTTACGCACGATTCAACGGCCGGTTAGGTAAAAGGCCCCCCAGAAGAAGGGATGCAAACCCTTGGCAATCATGGTTCGCTGCGCAACACGCAACGCTTCCGAACTGCCCAGATTGGACTGATTTTGATAGAAGTGCAGCATCAGGTCTGAAGTGGCGATGTCATCCACCTTCCAAAGACTGGCAAGAACACTGCTTGCTCCAGCGTAGATAAATCCCCGAATCAGCCCAATCACATCGTCTCCGCTGGCAACCTTGCCCAATCCTGTTTCACAGGCGCTGAGTGTCACCAACCGAGTTTTCAACTCCAGACCATAGATCTCATCGACGGTCAGCCTGCCATCCTGCCCGTCTCCCTTGGCGAGCAGCAACGCAGACTGCAAGGGTTGTTCTGCGGTGAAATCACCATGGCTTGCCAAATGAATCAATTCGCGCTGGCCCGAACGTTTGATAAACGCAGATTCCGAAGCCTCACTCTTCAGCAACAAATCCTTCGTTCCAAGCAATTCAGCAATCCTGATCGCTTCCTTTTCAGCATAGGGCAAGTTGAGGCGGCGACTACCCAGATCCGGATTACCCAGGATCAACGCCCCCGCAGTGGGCACTGCCGGCAATGCCGTTTGATCCAGAAATTGCAACACACTTGCACTCGGCAAGAGACTGATCGCATGCTTCTCGATCAGATAATGCTGCCCATCGTACAAGGTCGCAAAAGGAAGGTAATGCAGCGGTCCATGCGGTACAACAAGCACCCGTCTGCTGCCCAGGTCGCTAACAATCGGTCGCCAAATCAAATCATAGATTTCAGTGGCGAACGATTTTGCCTCTGATGTTCTGCATTCGATCGCTGCGCGCAACGCCGCCACCTTGGCCAGCAGACCGGCAACCGGCGTCTGTATTACTTTGTAGCCTTCACGACTGACGATGAAGATATAAAGACGCTCAGCTTCGATGAAATATTCGAGCAGTACATCCTCTGGCTGCAAAGCATTGCGCACCTGATCAGCGGAAAGTGTTGTCACCGAGACCAGCGCGGCAGTGGACGGATCAATCTCTCGCAATTCCCGCATGGTTTCGGTGCCACCCGCCCGCCACAAGCCATCGGACCAGCTTTTACCTGCACCTTGTGCAGTCCGCTCTTCATCTTCCAACAGTTGTTGCCGCAACAACCGGCTCACCCTGTCACTCTGCTGCTTGGGCCGCCAATCCTGCTTTTTTGCAAGCAGATCGACCAAGGCGCGAGCACGCGAGCGCTCCAGATATTCGAACGCATCAGCTGGGCGCCCCAAGTCGATCAACAATCGAATCATGCGGGTATAAACGGACTGCTTGTCCCCAATGAAACCGATCTTGTTAGCCTCGGTATTGATCGAAGCGCGCTGGATTTCCAGGGTATCTATCGCCCGTCGGTAATAGTTGACTGCGGCGGACTTATCACCAAGCCGATCCGCAATCTGACCACGATCAAAATTGGCCATCCAATAGATTTCGCCATTTTGTCGCGCCTGATCAACCGCCAACAAACGATCATAGCCAACGCCAGCTTGCTCGTACTCACCCATACCAAAGAGAGCACGGTTAAGCATGTACATCCTGGGAAGTTCCTGCCAAAGCCAGTTATCGCGACCACGAATTAATGCACCGCTGAACAAGTTATCAAGAAATGCATTCAGATCATTGATCGAATCGCCCGCCAAAACCTCGCGAACTTTGGCGTACTCCTGCAAGGCCATATGGACCCGCCCCAGGGCAAGCGCCCTTTGATTCTTGTAGTCATCCCCTAAAAATGACTTGCCTATCTTCTTGATCTTGCCGATCAGCGGAGCCGCTTTCTCCGGATGGCCCGAAAATACTTCCGCCAACGCCAAAGCAGCATAGGCATCAATCACCAATACCGGCTCCGCTTCACCGGATGCATCCAACGATTCAACCACCTGCGCAGCCTCATGCAAGGCATCTGCATAGCGACCCAATTCAATGTTGGCCTGCGAACGCATCAATCCAACCGTTGGTGTTGCATCATCAAGAGCAAACAAGAGCGTTTCCGGATCGCCCTTTTTAAGTTTGGCCTCGAACGCCTCCAGACAGGGAAACAGCTTGTCGTAGCGTTTGGACATGGCATAGGCATGACAAAGCATATGCTGCTCTGTCACCCCAAATCGATCCGATGATTGTGGCACCAGCAATTGAATGACTTTGTCGAACTGACCTGAAGCGGTCCATTCCATCAACTCGAATGTCTGATCAGCGCTCGCGCGCGCCCCGAAAGCGAAAAAGGCAAGTGCGATCAGCGTCATGTGCGTACATCGTACTATCGACATTGGCGTTACCTCAGTCACCAAGATGCTGTGGCGACAGTTGAGACCATTCAATCACGACAGGGATGTCCGTTATTGTCCCCCCTATAGACTTCGGCGTGAAGCCGATTCGGGACACTTCCGCGCCGGATTGTTCGCGTCGCTTGTCGAAGACGGGAAAGCTCAGGGGCAATACTGTGCTTGTTCGAGGTGGTTTATTTTCTGGCGATGCCCCGCCAATGTCCCGAAAATGAAAAAGGCCACTCCGAAAAGTGGCCTAACCCATGGATTCTTTGGGGCGATGGATGGGGATCGAACCCACGACCACCGGAATCACAATCCGGTGCTCTACCAACTGAGCTACCACCGCCATTGAACTGGCCTGCCCGACAGGGATCGAACCTGTAACCCCCAGCTTAGAAGGCTGGTGCTCTATCCAAT
>CAMDHJ010000215.1 GCA_945897865.1 Tepidiphilus sp. J10 | reverse complement strand
TCCGCCCGACTCATGGCTGTCGCCGATGTGTTTGATGCATTGATCTCGCCGCGCGTTTACAAGCCCCCCATGCCGCTCTCCGAAGCACGTGACATCATCGCTGCGGGGCGTGGCATCCACTTCGACCCGGACGCCGCCGAGGCGTTTTTGCAAGGCTTCGACTACTTTGCCGACATTGCCAGCCGCCATGTCGATCCGCCGGCCTGATCTTGATCCTGCCAGCGCGTCAAGCCGCCTATATTTAAGGCATTAGCCTGACTTGGCGGCACTCCAAAACCATGACCGACCCCGCACCACGCCCATCGCCCTCCCCGCTCCGAATTGCGCTGGTCTACGCAGCGCTTGGTGGATTGTGGATCGTCTTTTCCGACCAGGCATTTGAATGGCTGTTTGGCATTCCGGCCCAAATCACGCTGGCCAACATGCTCAAGGGTTGGACTTTCGTCCTCGTCACCGCGCTATCGCTCTTCGTCCTGTTGCGCTTCAGAAGCGCCAATCCGGTTTCTGAAATCGCACTCACCGGTCGGCACAGCCTCCTGCCCACACTGGCGGTCCTGGCAACAGTGATCACCGCGCTTACGGTCGGCGTCATTCTGAACACCCTTGAACGCAGGCAGGACGTCGATATCGGCAGCACCATCGCCTGGATTGCGCTGACCGGTGTTTTGACGCTGTTTGCGACGGCTAGCGGCTTGTTGTTGTCACGCCAGCGTCAGCAAACCCTGATCGCCCAGGAAATCGCACAATCCCAGGCCGAACGTCTGCGCGCCCTGCATCTGCTCGCCGCCATCGCCGACAGCTCCAGCGAAGCGATCTTCGCCAAGGATCTGGACAACCGCTTCATTTTGTTCAACCGGGCTGCGGAAGCGCTCACCGGAAAGGCCCAGGCCGAGGTGCTTGGCCTGGATGAAGGCGCGCTATTTCCGCCTGAAGTGGCGCAACGGCAGATGGCCGACAACCGCAAGGTCATGGACGCCAACCTCACGCTGAATTTCCAGGAAGAAGCCGTCTTTCTCGATGACAAGCGCACTTTCCTCACCACCAAAGGCCCGCTGCATGACAGCGAAGGCCGAGTCATCGGTCTTTATGGCATTTCGCACGACATCACAGTGCGCACGCAGATGGAAGCCGCCCTGCGCGAGCGCGAAGCCAGTTTCCGCATGCTCACCGAGCAGATTCCCGCCATCATTTACCGCGCCAATCTGGATGAGTTGAGCCAGACCATCTACATCAGCCCGCGCGTTCAGGAACTCGGCTACACGCCGGAAGAGTGGCTGGCGCAACCGGATATCTGGCTGAAAAGCCTGCATCCAGATGACCTGCCGCGCGTGCTCGCCGATCTGGGCGCTTTCCAGGCCAAAGGCGGCGTGCTGTCGCTCAAATACCGAATCCGCACCCGTGCCGGCGAATGGCGTTATTTTCAGGACGAAGCAGAAGCCATGCATGACGAAGCCGGCCTGCCGCTTTACTTGCAAGGCATCATGCTCGATGTCACCGCGCGACATGAAATTGAAGTGGAACTGGACAGCGCCTATACCCACGCCAACATGCTGGTTGACCTGCTGAACTACTCATCACAACCTTTCGCACAAGGATTTCCCGATGGTCGTCTCGGCTTTCATAACCTCGCCTTCCTCAACCTGATCGGCTACAGCGAGGAAGAACTCGCCCAAATTAGCTGGGCGATTGACTTGACGCCACCGGAATGGCTGGAGATGGAACAAGCCAAGCTCGCGGAGCTGCATCGCACCGGAAAATCAGTCACCTACGAAAAGGAATACCTGCGCCAGGACGGCTCGCGCGTTCCCATCGAACTGCTGGTGCATCTGATCCGCGACGAAGCCGACCAGCCCAAGTATTACTACGCCTTCATCACCGACATCAGCGAGCGCAAGCAGGCGCAGAACGCCTTGCTGCGGCAAACCGAGGAACTCCGCCGCCATAACGAAGAACTGGAGCGCTTCAACCGCGCCTCGGTTGGCCGCGAACTGGACATGATCAGGCTCAAGCAGCAGATCAATGAAAAGGCCCTGCGATTGGGAGAAGCGCCGCCGTACAGCCTCGATTTCCTTGATCAACCCGATACAGGAAGAAAGCCATGAACCGGATTGCGCAAATCTTCGCCCCATTTTTGTTGGCACTGATGTTCACCAGCAGCGTCGCCACCGCCGAAAAACTGATCATCTGCCATGCCGGATTGGCCGGCGCATTGATCCCGCTGGCAAAAATGCAGGGCTACTACGCAGCCGAAGGGCTGGACGTTGAAACCCGGCTGGTGCCGAGCGGTTTCCAGGCCTTGCAGGCCATGCTCAAGGGAGACTGCTCCCTGTCGTTTGCCGCCGCCCCGCCGATCGGCTACCAAAGCCTGCGCCGAAACGACTTCCGTATCCTGGCCGCACTCTCCAGCAGCGGCGACTTCGATCGCATCATCGTGCGCAGCGATCGCGGCATCCACAAACCCGACGACCTGCGCGGCCGTCGCATCGTGGCGCCGGAGGGAACCTCTGCGCATTATTTGCTGGACACCTATCTGGCTGCCAACGGCATCGCCACCAGCGAGGTGACCAAACACTATCTGCCGACCCAGGATATCCCCGGCGCATTCCAGCGTGGCGAGGCCGATGCTGCTGCACTCTGGGAGCCGCGCATCATGAAACTGACCCAGGCGCTGGCGGGCAAAGCGAAGGTGCTGCCCTCGGCCGGCCTGGTCGTCAGCCCGTTTGTGCTGTTGGTTCGCAGCGACTATGTGCAGACCCATGCGGCCAACCTGCACGCCCTGATGCGCGCGCTGGTGAAAGCCGAAAGTTTTGTGCGACAGCAGCCGGCCAAAGCCAAAGCGCTGGTCGCACCCTACTTTGGCTTGAACGCCGAGGATATGGAGGCCAGCTGGGCGCTGCTTGATTTCCGTGTCGCCCTCGACCAGTCCATGTTGTTCATTCTGGAAAGTGTGGCGCGCTGGCAGATCAGACAGATGCCCACCGCGACGCGGCCATCACTGCCGAATTATCTGGATTTCCTTTATTCCGCCGCGTTGAGGGCGGCGAAACCCGGCGCGGTCACGGTCATCGAGTGAGTCTTCCAACATGAAAATCCGCACCCACGTTCGCCTGGTCAGCTTGTTGCCGGTGTTATTTGGGCTGCTTGTTGGCAGTGCATTGTGGATTTCCTGGGGGCAGGTGGATCAAGCACGCCAAAGGGCGGCAACCGCAGAGAACATCCGTCGGGCAATTTCCGATCTGAACAACCTGGCGCAGGAATATTTGCTGTTTGGCAGTGCCCGATCTTCCATCCAATTGGGCAGGCATCATCTCGTCCTGACCAAGCTGCTTGAGTCGGCCTCGTTCCCTGATCCGGCTGAACAAGCGTTGCTGGAAGATATCCGCCAAGGTCATGCCGATCTGGACCGGCTTGTCGCTTTGCTGCTGAAGGCCAACATCGAGGCGCACGACCAACTTGCCGGCGCGCTGATGGTCAAGGTTCTGGATGTGCGCTTCAAGGCGCGTCAGCTGGTATCTGCCGAACAGGAAAAAATGGCTTCCAGTCAACGCCAGATGGACCACCTGGTTCTGATTGCGCTGGGCGTTCTGGCTGTGCTCAATCTTGGCATGCTGGCCGTGTTGGGACGCCGCTTGATCCAGGGCATGAATCAGTTGGGCGAAGGCATGCGCCGTGTGGAGGGGGGTGACCTGAACCATAGCGTGGCGACCACCCACACCGACGAACTTGGCGCGCTGGCCCGCAGCTTCAACGAAATGACGCGCCGCTTGCGTGAATCGACCACATCAATCGAGCGGCTGCAGCGGGAGATCGCCGATCGAGAACACGCCGAGAAAGCCCTGCGCGACAGCGAAGCGCGCTTCCGCGATCTGTTCAAACAAGCGCCGGTGCCGCTGTGCTTCGTCAACAAGCAAGGCGAACTGGCCGATTTCAACACTCGTTTCCAACAGTTGTTCGGCTATAGCCACGCCGACATCCCCACCCTCGTCGAATGGTGGCAACTCGCCTACCCCGACCCGGAATATCGCGGCTGGGTGCTGCAAGCCTGGAATGAAGCAGTGGAACACGCCGCCAGCACCGGCCAGGACATCATCCCGATCGAATATCAGGTGACCTGCAAAAACGGCGCCGCACGCACCATGCTGATCTCCGGCATCACCCTGGGCGAAGACTTTCTTGCCACCTACTTCGACGTCACCGAGCGCCGTCAGGCCGAAGACGAAGTCCGCCGACTCAACGCAGATCTGGAACAACGCGTGGCTGAACGCACCGCTGAACTCACCGCCGCCAACCAGGAACTGGACAGCTTCGCCTACGCCGTTTCGCACGACCTGCGCGCCCCGCTGCGTGCCATGAGCGGCTTCAGCCAGGCGCTGACGGAGGATTACGGCAGCCTGTTGCACGGCGAAGCCACGGTCTATCTGGAGCAGATCAACCTCGCCAGCCGCAAGATGAGCGAGTTGATCGACGGCTTGCTGGTGCTGTCGCGCAGCACGCGCGGCGATCTGGAATACGACAGCGTCGATATTTCCGGCATGGC
>CAMDHJ010000214.1 GCA_945897865.1 Tepidiphilus sp. J10 | reverse complement strand
GTTTTGCGCGTGGTGGCAACCTTGCCGGCTTCAATCAGCTGGGAAGCAAATTTGCGAACACGTTCAGACGGAGAACGCTTGAAACCTGAATTGGGGAAGGGATTGAACGGTATCAAATTGAATTTGCAGGAAATATCGCGTGTCAGATGCAGCAGTTGCTCAACATGCTCGGGTTGGTCATTGACCCCATCCAGCATGACATATTCGAAGGTAATGAAATCACGCGGCCCATCGACGATGTAGCGCTTGCAGGCCGACATCAGTTCCTTCAATGGGTATTTGCGATTCACCGGCACCAACTGATCGCGCAACGCATCGTTAGGCGCATGCAGTGAAACAGCCAGCGCTACCGGCAGCCGTTCCCGCAAACGATCCATCGCCGGCACGATGCCGGAGGTTGAAATGGTGACCCGACGCCGCGACAAGCCATATGCATGGTCATCCAGCATCAGGGAAACCGCCGTCACCGTGTTTTCAAAGTTGAGCAGCGGTTCGCCCATGCCCATCAACACCACGTTGGAAATGATGCGTTCATTCTTGCTATCGAATCCGTGCGCCAAGGTTTGATTCGCCAAAACCTTGTTTGCCAAAGCCCTGTTTGCCCACCATAGCTGGCCGATGATTTCCGCCGCCGACAGATTGCGGTTGAAACCTTGCTTGCCGGTGGAACAGAAGGCGCAGTCGAGCGCGCAACCCACTTGGGAGGAAACGCATAAGGTACCGCGATCATCCTCCGGGATGAACACGGTTTCGACCCGATTGTTCGGCCCGACTTCGAGCAACCACTTGCGGGTGCCATCGCTGGAGCATTGTTCATGACCGAGTACAGGTGGCCGAATCTCGGCCACCTCGGGCAGCCGAATCCGCAATGACTTGGCCAGATCGGTCATCTGTTCAAAATCATCCGCCCCTCGCTGATGCAACCATTGCAGCACCTGGCGGGCGCGGAAAGGCTTCTCGCCGATACTTTCAAAGAAAGCGACAAGGCCAGGCAGATCGAAATCGAGCAGATTGACTCGGTTCACTTCAGAAATGCTTTAGCAGCGACAAATCAACGTGAATAAACCTGGCTAGCGGGGAAGAAATAAGAAATTTCGACAGCAGCGGTTTCAGCGGCATCGGAACCATGCACGGCATTGGCATCAATGCTTTCGGCAAAATCGGCGCGGATGGTACCGGCGTCAGCTTTTTTCGGATCGGTAGCACCCATCAGTTCACGATTCTTGGCAATCGCGTTTTCGCCTTCCAGCGCCTGGATCATCACCGGGCCGGAGGTCATGAACTCGACCAGATCGTTGAAGAAAGGACGGCCTTTGTGCACGGCGTAAAAACCTTCCGCTTCAGCGCGCGACAGATGCGCCATGCGCGCAGCGATGATCTTCAAGCCGTTGGATTCAAAGCGGGAATAGATCTTGCCAATCACGTTTTTGGCGACAGCGTCAGGTTTGATGATGGACAGGGTACGTTCAACAGCCATTTTTTATGCTCCGAAGAAAAACAATGAAATTGGGAAAAGGACAAGCGGAATAAGCAACGATCAATGCGATGCCCGCCAACCAGGCTCAAGTCGGCGCCAGAAATGGCATGGCAAAGGATTGAATACAAGCGAAAAAGCGCGCGCAAGTTACCATGAAACGCCCCTAAAATAAAGGCGATGCGCCGCTCCCGTGCGCCCTCTGGAGACCTGAATGCAAGCTGAAAATGGGATGTCGGAAAATGAAGATGTCCGGAAAAAAGCACTGCTGCGTCTCGCTGTTGCCGGCGTCGTGACCGCCACCGCGTTGGGCGGGCTTTGGTGGCTCGACCAGTCCGACAGCAAAAAACCGCCTGTCGCAGAAGCACCGCCGACACCCATCGTTTCCGCGCCACCGACTGAAGTTGCCGCTCCACAAACTGAAGCACTCGAACCCGAGACTGATATACCGCCAGCAAAGGACAGTACCGAAGTCGCTACCGAACCTGACAGTGATCAAGCAGCACAGGCGGAAGCATTGTCTTTCGATTCGTCGCCACCGCCGCCCAAGGTCAGCAACAACGGGCTGCAGCCGCGCCCGCAAACTTCGCCGCAACCTGCTTTCCCATCCGTGACGACGCCCCGCCCAACGCCAGCGCCCCCCGCCGCCAAGCCGCTGCCGCAAGAGGTAACAGGCAAAGGCTACGTCGTACAACTGGGCGTATTCAGCAATCCCGACAATGCGCGTGAGTTGGTCAACAAGTTGAACAAGCAAGGCATCCGAGCGCAAATGGAAGCACGCGTGCAAATGGGCCCATTCCTGAACCGCCAGGAAGCAGAAAAGGCGCAGATGGAAATGCGCAAGCTGGGTTACAACGCGCTGCTTGCCCTGCCCTATTCCGTCACACCTGATGCGTTTTCGCCTGCCACGAAATGATCCAGCCGGCTTCTTCCGGTTTGGTCAGAAAGTCGCTGTCCGCACCTACCCCGGCTGACCAGACCAGATCATCGTCAAGATAGATCAGCGGCATCACGCCACGCTGCCAGGCTGGTATTCCCGCTTCGCGCAGCAGGTTCTTCAAGGTGCGTCGCGGCCGTCCCGGCCCCGGCTTGATTCGCTCCCCACCCAGACGCTTGCGAATGCTGACCACCCCCGGAGCAAGCCGCACACCTTCGCCCTGTGCAGACTGAAATTGCAAACTGCCAGCCTCGCCGAGATCAAGGCACTTTTCGCCCTGCCAGATCCGTATCGAGGTTGCGTCCTGGCTGATCTCCGGCAACGCCGCCTCCACCACTGCCCAACCCCGATAGCGACGCAAGCTATGTTGCCCAAAATCGACGCGCACCTGCGCATCCGGGCGAGCGTCGCACAATTGCCGCAACGCCTCACGCACAGCCTCGGGATGCATTTCCGCACCGGCACGCTCAAGAAAGCGGCGCAGAAGATTGCGTGCACGCGATTCAGGCAAAGCTTGCAAAGCTGCAACAGCCAAACCGTGTTGACCGATTGCCGCGTGGCCATCCTGATCCGCCAGCGCATCCAGCAACAAGGCGGCTTCAGTGAATTGAACGGCGGCTTGCGCCAGCGCTTTCGGCGCATGTGGGAAATGCAGGTTCAGGCGGGGAAGCACATCCTGCCGTAACGCGTTGCGCGCCAGCCGGAGATCGGCATTGCTTGCATCCTCGACCCAGGACAAGCCCATTTCAGCCGCACCTGCCGCAATTTCAGCCCGCGTCATCGCCAGCAATGGCCGCAGCAGCATGAGTTTTTCCGTCAGTGGCCGCACCTCCGGCATCGCCGCCAGGCCTTTCAAACTGGCGCCTCGAAGAAGTTGCAACAATACTGTCTCGGCCTGGTCGTCGCGGTGATGCGCCAACACCAGAAAATCGGCATCCAGCTGGCAAAAAATCCGATACCGTGCGGCGCGCGCAGCCGCCTCCAGGCCTTCTCCAGCAAGCTGAACATTGACCCGATGAATCGCCAATGGCACATCAAGGGCGGCACAAACCTGCATGCAATGCTGCGCCCAGACATCCGCCTGATTCGACAGACCATGATGCACATGGACTGCGGTAAGACTGAAACCCAGCCTTTGCCTGGCCTCGGCCAACAGATGCAGCAACAGGCTGGAATCAAGACCGCCCGAGTAACCGACACAAAGCCGGCTGGTCGCGCCAACGCACCCTGTATCGGACTTAATATGGCGTTTTAGGCAGACAACAAGCTGGAGCATCAAACTTGCCCAGCCCGGGCTGCAGCCGAGAGTCAACATAACCCCGGGAGTCAACGCACCCCCAAGCGTCAGGTGCGAGCTTCCTTGAACTTGCCGTAACCCATCAAACGGGCATAGCGGCTATTCAGCAAGGCATTCAGCGGCCGTTCACGCAGATTCAGCAGCGTTTCGGACAAGGCCTTGCGCAATGATTCCATCATCACGTCCGGCTCACGATGCGCGCCACCCAGCGGTTCGCTGATGATCTGGTCGATCAGACCCAGAGTTTTCAACTTGGGCGCGGTAATACTCAACGCTTCCGCCGCCAAAGAGGCCTTGTCGGCGCTCTTCCACAGAATCGAAGCGCAACCTTCCGGCGAAATCACCGAATAAGTCGAGTATTGCAGCATGATCAACGCATCCCCAACACCGATCGCCAGCGCGCCGCCGGAACCACCCTCGCCGATCACCGTACAGATGATCGGCGTCTTCAGTTCCGCCATCACATACAAATTGCGCGCAATGGCTTCCGATTGACCGCGTTCCTCCGCGTCGATGCCAGGGTAGGCGCCCGGGGTGTCGATGAAGGTAAAAACGGGAATGCGAAATTTTTCCGCCAGACGCATCAGGCGCAACGCCTTGCGGTAACCCTCAGGGCGCGGCATACCGAAGTTGCGATACTGGCGTTCCTTGGTGTCGCGACCCTTCTGATGGCCGATCACCATCACCGGCTCACCCTGGAAGCGCGCCAGGCCACCAACAATTGCCGGGTCGTCGGCAAACGCCCGATCGCCATGCAATTCCTGGAACTCGGTGAACAGGCCGGCGACATAGTCGAGCGTGTAAGGCCGTTGTGGGTGGCGCGCAACCTGCGAAATCTGCCAGGCGTTGAGCTTGCCGTAGATCTGCTTGGTCAGTGCCGCGCTCTTCTTGCG
>CAMDHJ010000213.1 GCA_945897865.1 Tepidiphilus sp. J10 | reverse complement strand
TGCATCAGACCAACGCCCGTCGCGCCGCAGCGCAAACTGCGGCCTGAGCCGGCATTCATTCGCAATCGAAGCAAGGAAAGGGATAGGACATGGCACAAATCAATCTGATCGCTCGGGTCGCCAACCTGTGGCAGGGATTCGTCTCGTTGTGGCTGACCGATGTGGAAAAGCGCCATCCGGAAATCGCCTACCAGAACGCGATCGATTCCATGATCGGCAAGTACGACAAGCTGAAGATGGCCACCGCCTCGATCCTGCGCCGGCGAGAAGACATCAGCGTCCGGCTGGACAAGGCGCGGCGCGAACTGGCCGCCGTGGAAACCGATCTGAACGCGGCGCTGGCCACCGATCAGGACAACCTGGCGGTGGTGCTGATCCAGAAGAAGAACGCACTCGATGCCGCCATTGCCGAACTCTCCGCCGAAAGCGAGCAGGCCAGCGCCGACGCGGAAGATGCCAAGAGTTCGCTGATTCAGGTCAAGAACGAAATCCAGAAGCTGAAGGACGAAAAGGACCGCATGCTGGCGCAAATGGCCAGTGCCGAAGCGCGCGTCAAAATCCAGAACCAGCTCGAAGGCCTGTCGGTCGATGCCGAGGTGCGGGCGCTGGACAACGTGCGCGAGCACATCAAGAACACCGTCGCCCAGGCCAAGATGGGCCAGGAACTGCGCGAATCCGATCTTGACGTGCAGCTCTCCAAGTTGCGCCAGAGCAGCGGCTCGGTGACAGCCCGCCAGCAGCTCGACGAGCTCAAGCGCGCCCGCGCCGCGCAGGCTGCGCCGGCTGGCAAGGCGATGTAATTCACAGCGTGATTTCCAAATGACGCAAGCCGCCGCAAGTTCCATCGCGTTGCCCGCCTGGGCCGACACCGTGCGCCAGAAATACCTGGCCGGCGAAGCCTCGGTATTCGTGCTCTACCGCAACGTGTTCGACCGCTATTTGGCTAACAGCACGGCCCTGTCGCTGGTCGATTTCCTGTCCGGCGTGCTGCTCAAGGAGAACAAGAAGGCCATCATCGAGTTCAGCGTTGACCGTGGCGTGCGCTACCTGCAAGGCAGCAACGTCGATGACCGGCAATTGCTCTATTCGCACCTGGAAGGCAAAGGGCTGGGCGGCATATTCGATGCGCTGGAGCGGCGCATGCGCGAACAGCCTTCCACCGCCATCGTGATTCCTTACGCCGGTACGCTGTTTCCTGCCACCGAACCACACTTCCTGTCGATGGAGGAACGTGCTGCGCTAACTGCACTGCATCGCTGGTCGCTTGACGATGCGCTGGCCGCCGGCGACAACGTGGTGTTGTTGATCACCGAATCGCTGGCCGAGATCAATCCGGTATTGCTGACCAACCCGCGCGTCGCCGCCATCGAACTGCCGATGCCGGATCAGGCCGAACGCAGCGCAGCCATCCGCCACTTCGCACCACGCATGCCGGAAGCGCAGGTGGCGCGGTTGGCCGGACATACCGCCGGTTTGCGCACCATTCAACTGGCCAGCATCGTCGCTGGCGAAGGGCCGGGGCTGAGCCAGGGCGAACGCCTCAAGCTGATCGCCCAGTTGCTCGCCGGCACGCCGAATGCCGCCGCGCGCGCCGAGAAACTGGCCGATATCACCGCCGGCATGACGCCGGACGAAATCCGTCGGCTGATCGATCCGGAGCGCCCGCCCGAACCGGACAGCGATCCCGATCAGGAAATGCTGGCAGCGGTGCGCAAACGCAAGCGCGAGCTGATCGAAAAGGAGTGCGCCGGCCTGATCGAGTTCGTCGAACCGCGTCACGGCCTGGAAGTGGTGGGCGGCAACGAACACATCAAGTCGGAGTTGCTGGCCATCGCCCAGGCGGTGCGCGCCGGCGATCGTACCCGCTCGCCGATGGGCTTGCTGGCGGTCGGCCCGATGGGTGCCGGCAAGACCTTCGTGATCAAGGCTTTCCTGAAGGAAGCCGGGCTGACCGGGGTCGCGCTGAAGAATTTCCGCTCGAAATGGGTCGGCGCCACCGAATCCAACCTGGAACGCGTGCTGGCGACGGTCAAGGCGATGGGGCCGATTGCGCTGGTGATCGACGAAGGCGACCGCAGTTTCGGCAGCGGTGGCGGCGACGACAATGACGGCGGCACCAGTTCGCGGGTGATCGCCCGGCTCAAGGAATTCATGTCCGACCCGGAAAATCGCGGCCAGGTGCTGTTCATCCTGATGACCAACCGGCCCGACAAACTCGATACCGACATCAAGCGTCCCGGCCGACTGGACCGCAAGATTCCGTTCTTCTATGCCGACAGCGCCGCTGAACGCGCCGCCGTGACCGCCGCGATCCTGCGCCGATACGACGGCGGTGGGCTGGATGCCGGCACGCTGGAAACCCTGTGCGCCGACATGGATGGCTATTCCAATGCCGACCTGGAAGCGGTCGCCTTGCTGGCGCTGGAATTCGCCGGCAGGGCCGGGCGCAACCTCGACGCGGAGTTGTTCGCCGAAGCCGTGGCCGATTTCATCCCGCCGCAGGAACACGACATGATTCGCTACATGGAACTGTTGGCGGTCGCGGAAACCTCGCGCCGTTCGCTGATGCCGCCCCGCTTCAAATCCATGAGCGCCACCGATCTACGCGCCGAACTCTCGGCGCTGCGCCTGAAAATTTCCCGCTAGGAGACACCCATGCTGCCCTTGAATGCCACCGTCGAACTCGACCTCGCCCAGAAAGCACTCGCCACCCGCGCCATGCTGGAAATCGCTCAGGTCGACGCCGGACATGTCGCGGAAGAAATCGCCCTGATCCGCAGCTTCTACGAGGCCGATGCCGAGCCGGCACAGATCCCGTTCGACAGCCTGCTGGCCGCTTCCAGCCAAGCGGCGCCGCTGACCGCCGACAGCTTCCCGGAACCAGACCAACGCGATCTGGTGATCAGCTCCTGCCTGATGGTCGCCTACGCCGACGGCCAGTTCAGCCAGGCCGAACGCGCCGCCGCCTTGGCCATCGCCAGCCGCATCGGCATGCCGGCCGAACGCTTCGAAGCCCTCGACAACATCATCCAGGATCATCTGCTCAGCCAGCTTGCCGGCCTGCCCGATGCCGAATCTGTCGCCAAGGTCGGCGCGGAACTGGCGCAGCCGGCGAGTTAACCTATTGATCCTGCCGGTTTATCCGAGATTGACCGTCGTCTTGATCGTTGATGTGTTCGTTTTTCGCCCGAACAATGGCTGTGGCTATGGTGTCGTGAACCCTTCCGGTCAATCGGCTTGCGCTTGTCCCGACCGTCGTTTGAACAGCAAGCCAATGACGTCAACGCTGCATTCTCGCTTCGAGACACCTGCGCCAGTCTTATCGAGTTTCAATCGGCCATACCACGCTGAAGCGGGCACCCCGGCCGGCTAAACCTCTTTTCAAATGGATTTCTCCACCCAGCCGATGCGCGGCCTGGCGGGCGATGGCGAGGCCGAGGCCGCTGCCTGATCGGGATTCAGTGCGCCCACGACGAAAGCGCTCGAATATCTGGTCGCGCTCGTCGGCGGGGATGCCCGGTCCGTCATCGGCGACTTCCAGGTGCATTTGGCCTGCCATTTCTTGCAAGGTGATCTGCACCCGGGCGCCGTTCTGGCAATAGGTGACGGCATTGGCGAGAAGGTTTTCCAACACAGAATGGAAGGTAGCCACGTCCAGGCGGGTGGGCAGGTGTTCGGGCGAGTCGAGCGAAAGTTCGATGTCTTTCGCGGCGGCTGCGGGGGAGAAGGTGATCAGGATGGCGCGGGCGGTTTCTACCAGATCGCATTCCGTGGTGGCGCGGTCGCCGGTGTTTTCCAGCGCGGCCAGGGTCAGCAGTTGTTGCGCCAGATGCGCGGCGCGGGCGACTGCCTGCTCCAACGCGGTCAGAGCGGCGGCGCGTTGCGTTGTGTCGTCGGCATGGGCCAGCACATGTGCCTGGGTGGCGACCACGGCCAGCGGTGTGCGCAACTCATGGGCGGCATCCTGTACCAGCGTGCGTTCCCGCTTGATGCTGTGGCGGGCGCGTGCGAGCAGGGCGTTGTAGGCCTCGACCAGCGGGCGCAGTTCGGCGTAGTCCGGTACCGCCCGCAACGGCGACAGATCGTCCGCCGCGCGCGCCGCGACCTGGCCGCCCAGCGCCCGCAACGGGCGCAAACCCTGGCGTACGGCAAACCAGACCGGCAGCAGCACGAGCGGGAAGGCGATCAGCAGATAGGTCAGCAAGTCGGCGCTGATCAGGCGCAGGACGCGGCTGTCGTCGAGCGTCGGTTCCAGCAGGCGCAGGCGCCAGTTCGGAGTGGCGTGGGTCACGGTCCAATAGCTGAGTGCGCCGATTTTTACGACATTGGGTCGCGCCTCCGCTGACATGCGCTGCCCGTGCAAACCAGCGGAGGCGTAGATGGTTTTGCCGGTGGTGGATTCCAGCCGCAGCATGAAATTGCCGACATCGGGCAGCGGTCCCGAACGTCGCTGATGGTTAATCTGGATTTCGTTGGTGTCACTGCCGGATGTAATTTGATACAGCATGCCGATTGAAAACTGATACACCGAACGAGGACGATCAGGGCTTTTTCGGAGCCTTGATGATCAGTGACGAGGTGTATGTGGAAATCAAAGTTTTGAGAAAGCAGGGACTGAGCCTG
>CAMDHJ010000212.1 GCA_945897865.1 Tepidiphilus sp. J10 | reverse complement strand
GACATGCATTTGCCGACCCTGCGCGGCGATTTCTTCGACTATTGCGACAACCTGAATCTCGATGCGGTGATGGAACCTGCGCGGGACTGAGGCGCCAATATGAAGCCTCAGTCAGGTCGTCTTGCTTTTCCGGAGGACGAGAATCGCCACCCCTGGCTTGCATTGCTGCTGGAAATCCAGCACCTGACCAATCAGGGTGTCAGCAAAGCGATCAAAGCCGACGCCCGCAAACTGGCGTGTGGCCGTGGTTGTGCCAGTTGTTGCCGGACACATACCGACATCCCGGTGTATCCGCTCGAATTGATGGGCATTGCCTGGTATGCCAGCGAGAAATTGAGCGGTGATCTGCGCGACCGCGTCAGGCAACAGTTGCTGCAACATCGTGACCTTGGCGCCTGCCCGTTTCTGGTCGATGAAGCCTGTGCCATTCACCCGCTGCGCCCCATGGCTTGCCGTCAGTTCAATGTTTTCAACACGGTCTGCGCGGTGGGCGAAGATGCCTTTCATACCCGTCTGGCCGACGTGCTGAAACCGGATCTGAAATTGAAGAATGAAGCCCTGCGTGAAATGTTGCGGCATCACAAGATCACCGATGGCCGCGAACGTCGCCGCTTGGTGGAAACCGGTGAAGTTCACCGCCTGGCCCAAAGCCTGCGCGAAATGCGCTGGGAAACCCTGGCCGCGCGCATGGCAGCTCTCCCAGCACCCCGCCCAGTCTGAACACACGCATGCTGCGAAGATGAACTTATCAAACCGTTACGAATGACCCTGCCATGAGCCACAAACATGAACATCTGCTGCACAGCATTTTTCAGGATCCGATCAGCGGCAACATCCATTGGCGCGACATCGAATCGCTTCTGAATCACCTTGGCGCCGAGATCGAACCCATCCAGGGCGCGCGAATTCGCGTCGTGTTGAATGGTGTCGAGGGCGTTCTGCACCACCCGCACCACAGCAATGTGCTGCAACGGCAGGATGTGAAAAACCTGCGCCAATTTCTGGCTTCGGCACACGTCACACCATCGCTTTACGAAATCAAAAAGAAGGATTGAAGAGTGAGTTTTCTTCACACCGCGCCGCTGTTGGCGCGCTTGCTGCTGTTTTGTCTGTGCATCGCCAGCCCCTATGTCGAGGCAACCGACGAAACCCCTGCCACGCCCGCCAGCGAAATGGCCCTTTCGCCCGAGTTCACCACCTGGCTGGCACAACTGCGTCAGGATGCGCTGCGACAAGGCGTCAGCAAAAAAACCTTTGATCAGGCGCTGGCCGGGTTTCAACCCATCCCGCGCGTCATCGAACTGGATCAGCGGCAACCCGAATTTGTCGATACGTTCTGGAACTACCTTGACCGCCGCGTCGAGAACCGGCGCGTCGCGCAAGGTAAGGAGCATCTGCGCGCACACGCAAAATTGCTGCGCTCTGTGCAATCCAAACATGGCATTCCAGCGTCGGTCTTGGTTGCATTCTGGGGTCTGGAGACAAATTACGGTGGCACCACGGGTAACTTTCCGGTCCCGCTCGCGCTTGCGACCCTGGCCTATGACAACCGACGCAGCGAATTCTTTCGCAGAGAGTTGCTGAATGCGCTGTCCATCCTGGAACAGGGCCACATTGGCTTGGGCGACATGAATGGCTCCTGGGCCGGTGCAATGGGGCAGATGCAGTTCATGCCGTCCACCTTCCTGCACTATGCCGTCGATGGCGATGGCAACGGACGCAAGGATATCTGGCGTTCACTGCCTGACGCGTTTCACTCCGGCGCCAATTACCTGAAGAAAATTGGTTGGCGCTCGAATGAAATCTGGGGACGGGAAGTGCTGTTGCCGGAAGGTTTTGACTTTGAATCGGCCCGCCCTGAAATCAAGCGGCCGTTGCACGAATGGGCGGCGCTGGGCGTGCGCAAAGCCGATGGCAAGCCACTGCCAAGAACCAAACAGATCGGCGCAATCGTGGTGCCGCAAGGCCACGACGGTCCGGCATTTCTGGTTTACCGAAATTTTGACGTGATCATGGAATGGAACCGTTCGATCAATTACGCGCTGGCGGTCGGTCACCTGGCTGACCGGATCACCGGCGCGCCGGCTTTGGCGCTGGGGCGTAACGTCGATAACCAGCGCCTGACGCGCGATCAGTTGATGCAAATCCAGCATCAGCTCAGCCAATTGGGCCTCGATCCCGGCAATATCGATGGAATTCCCGGCTCGAAAACCCGGCTGGCGATTCGTGCCTACCAGAAAGCCGCCGGCTTGCCGCCGGATGGCCATGCTTCCGCCAGCTTGCTGGAGTTCATGAAAAAGGAATCGTCCAGCACCGCGCCGGCAGGTGTCTGAGATTCTGCCGCAGAAAACCAGACGCCGGCTTGTTGCAGTTCAGCGCTTGCCGCCGCCGGAAGCGCGCATCAACACCCAATCCATCGCCCGCACCGGCAGAAAACGTTTCAGCCACCAGAACGCAACCGCCGGTACGGTGACCGGGTAACGCGGGCGCGGAAACGGGTTTTCCAGTGCATGCACCACCTTCTCCAGCACGGCTTCCGCCGGCAGCGTGAAAGGCGCGGCGGGGCCAGGTTTGTTCAGGCGTTCGAGTTGTGATTCGTACTCGGCACGATGCACGCTGTTGCGCCAATCGATATGCTTCTCGAAGTGCGGCACGCAGTTTTCCCGGAAACGTGACGTGATCGGGCCGGGTTCGACCAGTGCGACATGGATGCCGGAGCCATGCAGTTCCTGGCGCAGCGTGTCGGTCAGCCCTTCCAGCGCAAATTTCACCGCGACATAGGCGCCGCGATAGGGAAACGCCGAGTAACCCAGCACCGAGCTGTTCATCACGATGTGGCCATGCCCCTGCCGGCGCATCACCGGAATGATGCGATTGGTCAGTTCCAGCCAGCCGAACAGATTGGTTTCGAACTGTTCGCGCATCGCATCGCGGGTCAGATCCTCCACCGCGCCGACCTGGCCGAAGCCGCCGTTGTTGAACAGCGCGTCGAGCCGGCCGCCGGTTTCCGCCAGCACGGCATCGACCGCAACCTGAATCGAAGCCGAATCATTCAGATCGAGCAGCCGGCTGTGCATGCCCTCAGCTTGTAGGCGTTCGACATCTTCCGGCTTGCGCGCGGTGGCAAACACACGCCAGCCGCGCTCGCTCAAACCGCGTGCGACGGTGGCGCCGATGCCGGTGGAACAGCCGGTGATCAGGATGCTTCTCATCTGTTCGCTATGCCGCTGGCTGCGCCGCCGACCGACCCAGCAAACGCATCAGCCGAACATGGCCGGACTCGTAATACGACAACATCGCCGGTAGCCAGAGCAGCGCCAGAATGGTTGTAAAGGCGAGGCCGAAAGTGATCGAAGTAGCCATCGGAATCAGGAATTGCGCCTGCAATGAGGTTTCGAACATCAACGTGGAAAGACCACCGATGGTGGTCAGCGAGGTCAGCAGGATGGCGCGCAGGCGAAGACAGGCGGCGTTGATCAGCGCGTCCTTCACCGGCATCCCTTTCTCCCGCTGATGCCGGTAGAACTCGACCAGCACGATGGAATCGTTGACCACGATGCCGGACAGGCCGAACAGGCCGAACATCGACAGGATGGTCAGATCGATGCCCATCAGCCAGTGGCCCGTGATGGCGCCGACCAAGCCAAACGGAATCGCCAACATGATGATGATCGGCCAGCCGTAATGGCCGAACACCCAGGCCAGCACGATGTAGATCAGGCTCAAGCCGAGGATCAGGCCGGTTTTCATATCCGCCATGGTCTCGCGCTGGTCCGCTGCGCGGCCCTGGAAACTCCAGTTGACGCCGTACTTGGCTACCAGCGCAGGCATGGTGTTTTCCGTCAGGCCAGCCAGGATTTCATTGCTGTTGCCGCGCGCGCTATCCACCGAACCATTGACCTCGATCGCCAACTGGCTCTCCGCGTGGCGCAATGCCTCAAAGCCCTGGCGCGTCGTCCAGCTGGCGACGCTGGGCAGCGGCACCCAGTCGCCGGAAGGTGTGCGCACGGTCATCCGATCCAGCAGATTCAGACTGGAACGTTCTGACACCGGCAGACGCACGCGCACCTCGACTTCATCAGCGCCATCCTGGAACAGTTGCACCAGCTTGCCATCAAGGCCGGCTCGCAACTGGCGTGACAGATCATCCAGCGTCAGCCCCATCGCCTCACCTGCCGGCGTCAGGTTGAACACCAGCTGCTCGCGTCCATACGGCATGTCATCTTCAACGCCATACACCCCGGTGATCTGGCGCAGGCTGGCTTGCAGATCGAGCGCTGCCAGCTTCAGCGTATGCGCATCCTGCCCGGCCAGCCGGATCACCAGATCGCCACCTGGCGGGCCTTGTTTGCGTGGCACGACAACAAAGTTTTCGATCCCTGCCGGCACCTTGATGCGCGACTGCCAATCCTTGATGAAGGCTTCGGTGCGCACCGAACGCACCTCGGATGGCGTCAATTCGACGCTGATCGAGCCGAACTGATCGCCCTGGCGCGGATTCTGATCGCCGGCCAGCGCGCCCGCCCGAAACACCGAATGCTGGATCACCTTGTTCTCGCTGCCATAGCTTTTCTCGGTCGCGTCCAGGCTTTGCCGCAGATGCTCCAGAAAGGCATTCACCTGGCTGCGCGGCGTGCCGCTGGCAAACGTCGCATTGGCATAGACGATCTGCGGCTCCGGCGTCGGGAAGAAGGTGAACTTGACCCGCCCGCCGGCCA
>CAMDHJ010000211.1 GCA_945897865.1 Tepidiphilus sp. J10 | reverse complement strand
CCGGGATAGACATGAACGTGGTCTTCCAGCACATGCGAGAAAATCAGTAGATAGAGCAACGCAGTCAGCACCGGCGCGCCAACGGTCTGCACCAGCACCTTCCAGAAGCGCAGCACTTCCTTGTAAAGCAAGGTGCGAAAGCCGCTCATGCCGGGTTGCTCATCGATGCGCATGCATGATCTTGAGAAACACCTGTTCCAGATCAGGCTGGCGCAAGGCCAGATCGCGAATGCCGATGCCGGCGGCGCGCAATTGAGCCAGGATGCCCTCCAGATCAGCAGAGTCGGGAAGATCCAGGATGTAGTGGTTGCCATCGCGGCCTTGCAAGCGAGGGCGCAGGAAATCCGGCAAATCAGGCGTATCGAGATCCAGCAACAAGCGCCGTTCCGCCCCCGCCTGCAGCAGGTTGGCGGTGCGATCGAGCGCCACGATTCGACCCTCGCGCAGCATCGCGACACGTTCGCACAGCATTTCAGCTTCATCCAGATAATGCGTTGTCAGCACGATGGTGTGGCCCTGGCGATTGAGGCGTCGGATGAAACTCCAGAGCGACTGGCGCAATTCGACATCGACCCCGGCGGTTGGCTCATCCAGCACGATAACCGGCGGTTTGTGGACCAGCGCCTGCGCCACCAACACCCGCCGCTTCATGCCACCGGAAAGCAGGCGGGTATAGCTATCCGCCTTGTCAGTAAGGCCAAGATTGGTTAGCAGCTCATCGATCCAGTCATCGTTGCGGCGCAACCCAAAATAACCAGATTGCAGGCGCAGGGTCTCACGCACAGTGAAGAACGGGTCATACACCAGCTCTTGCGGTACGACGCCGAGAGCGCGACGGGCATCACGGTACTGCGCAGTGACGTCGAAACCCATGATCTCGACGGAACCGGCGGAAGCTCGCGTCAGGCCGGCAAGAATGCTGATCAGGGTGGTTTTGCCGGCGCCATTCGGACCCAGCAGCGCGAAAAACTCACCTTCCTCGATATCCAGATCGATGCCACGCAGCGCATGCACACGGGCAAAACGCTTCTCCAACCCGCGCAAGCGAACGGCGGCACGCATTAAATGGGGAAATCAGAACAGATCGGCGATGCCGTAAAGGCGTGCCAGACTGGTCAAACTCTCCGGCACGTTACGGAACTGCAAGGCATTGCCGGCGGCGTTCTTGAGACCGCTGCGCCGCAGCGCCAACAGCAGGCTGAGTGCAGAAGAATCCATCTTCACCACGCCAGACAAGTCGAACACGCGTGTGCCAGCCAGGATTGCCTGTTCGCCTTCAGCCAATATGCGCGTTGCATTGTCGAGGACAAGTTCGCCCTCCAACACAGCGACGTCCGCTTCAATACGCATTATTTCTTAGGCCCGCTGGCGGCCGGCTGATTGCGACGCGTCAACGTCGCCAGCAAACCATCGATGCCACCTTTGCGGACTTCGGAAGAGAAGGAACTGCGATACACCGTCACCATGCTGACGTTGTCCACCTGCACGTCATAGACCTTCCAGCCATCGTCCTGCTTTTCCATACGGTAATTGATTGGAATCGGCGGCGCACCGGGCTTGCTGACTTCGGTGTTGACTGTGACATCGGTCTCGCCAGGTGCTAATCGGAACGGCTTGAAGGTGATCTTGTAGTCGGCCACGCTGCTCAATGACGCGGAATACGTCCGCACCAGCATGGTGCGGAACTCATTCACCAATGCATCCTGTTGCGACTGAGTCGCTTTGCTCCAGTTTTTGCCGACGGCAAGCCGGGTCATCTGGCGAAAATCGAAATTGGGCAGAATTTTCTCCTCCACCAGTTCGAGAATCTTCTTGTTGTTCCCGCCTTTGATGTCCTTGTCCTGCTTGACGATATGCAAGACTTCATTGGTCGTGTTCTTGGCCAGCACATCCGGTGGAACAACATCCGCCAACGCTGCCAGCGAATAAACCGCGAACAAAGCTATCGTCAAAAATTGTTTTAAACCTGTCATCGTTATTTACCTCTGTTGTGAATGAATTCAATCTATTCGGCGAAGGAACCCGGCATGACGATCAAACCGGTCCTTCTGACAGCATCAAGGGGCTGCCTGTTCCGTCTGACTTTCGTTCTTGTTGTATAAAAACTGCCCAATGAGGTTTTCCAACACCACCGCGCCTTGAGTAATCTTCAGTGCATCTCCGTTGGCCAGCATTTTTTCATCGCCCCCTGCTTCCAAAGAAATGTACTGCTCACCCAACAGACCCGAAGTCATGATTGCGGCGCTGCTGTCCCGAGGAAATGAATAACGCGCGGCCAGTGAAAGGGTTACAAACGCTTCGTAGTTTTCAGGGTCAAATCCTATTTCCGCAACCCGACCCACTACTACGCCCGCGCTTTTCACCGGCGCCCGCGGCTTCAGACCACCGATATTGTCGAACGACGCTTTAACGGTATAGGTTTCGCCGTTGTCGTAACTACCCAGGTTACCCACCTTTAACGCCAGAAACAGGACGGCGACAATACCGGCCACGACAAACAGGCCTACCCAAAGATCAAGTGTTGCGCGCTGCATGGATCAAACTCCACGGAACATGAATGCGGTCAGAACAAAATCCAGGCCGAGAATGGCCAGGGACGAAGTCACCACGGTACGGGTGGTGGCACGAGACACCCCTTCCGCCGTGGGTGGGGCGTCATACCCCTCGAACAAGGCAATGATGGTGACTGCGATACCAAACACCACACTCTTGATTACACCATTGAGGATGTCTTCCTTGAAATCGACGGCCGCCTGCATCTGCGACCAAAACGCGCCAGCATCGACACCGATAAGCACGACACCGACCAGATAGCCGCCCAGCACGCCCATCGCCGAGAACAAGGCAGCCAATAAAGGCATGGAAATCACCGCCCCCCAGAAACGCGGCGCAACGACACGAGCAATCGGGTCCACCGCCATCATTTCCATCGCGGCAATTTGTTCTGTTGCCTTCATGAGTCCAATTTCAGCCGTAATTGCGGAACCGGCCCGACTGGCGAACAACAATGCGGCCACCACCGGTCCAAGTTCGCGCACCAGCGACAGCGACACTAGAACCCCCAGCGATTCTTCAGCGCCATAAGTCTGCAACGTCTCATAGCCTTGCAACCCCAGCACCATGCCAACAAACAAGCCTGAGACCAGGATGATGATCAGCGACAACACGCCGGCAGTGAAAATCTCGCGGATGATCAGGTGAAAACGGCGAAAGCTGGGTCCGGAATGCAGCAGAACCAACAGAAAGAAGCGCGCCGCCACGCCCATCCGCGAAACCCGGTCCACAGTACGTCGGCCAATGCCACGGATATGTCCAATCAGCGCCTGCATCATGCTGCCAATCCCAGGTCGGCCGCGTAGTCAGCTGCCGGAAAATGAAAAGGCACGGGCCCGTTTTCTTCGCCATGCACAAATTGATGCACATAGGGCAATTGCGAAGCCTTGATCTCGGCAGGCGTACCTTCCGCCACGATCACCCCTTCAGAAACGAAGTACACATAGTCAACCATCTTCAGCGATTCCTGCACATCATGTGTCACAACGATCGAAGTCATGCCCAGAGTATCGGTCAGACGACGAATCAGATTGCCGGTCACCCCCAGCGAAATCGGATCAAGGCCGGCAAATGGCTCGTCATACAGGATCAGCATCGGATCAAGCGAGATCGAACGCGCCAAAGCCACCCGCCGCGCCATACCGCCAGACAACTCCGAAGGCATCAGCTCATGGGCGCCGCGCAAACCGACCGCATTCAACTTCATGAACACCAGATCACGAATCATCGCTTCCGGCAGGTCGGTATGCTCACGCAACTGAAACGCCACGTTTTCGAATACCGACATGTCGGTGAACAACGCACCAAACTGGAACAACATCCCCATGCGGCGGCGCAATTGGTACAAAGAAACTTGATCAATCTGCCCCATTTCGATGCCATCAACCTTCAGACTGCCACTGGTCGGTTTCATTGCGCCACCGATCAAACGCAACAAGGTCGTCTTGCCGCAGCCGGAATTTCCCATGATGGCGATCACCTGGCCGCGACGTGCCGTCAGATTGATGCCTTTCAGCACCAGTCGCTGACCATAGGAAAACGAAAGATCTTTGATTGCGATGAGATTGTCAGACACGGGGGACAGAGTTTTTTTGAACAAGCGGGCGCATTCTAACAGGGCCGTCAGAAATCACGTCGCAAGCCCCATGACTTCGAGCAGCGTTGCAACGCGTTCAAGCTGCTGAAGATCGCCATCCTGACTGATCAGGTATTGCACGGAAGCCGCCATCCCTGGCGCAACGGTAGCGGGCAAAACCACATCGGGTGTCAATTTTGCCGCCAGCTCCTTCAGTGAAGTATCACGGCTGAACCAGACGATGCGCGCGTCCGACCGATTAATCAGCAACGCCTTGCCCGCCAACTCGGGCGGAAGCGTGCGGAGTGAATCCGCCTCCAGCAGAAAGCGAAAGCGTTCATGCGTGTCAGCCTGCCATTGGATCATCTCAGCCGCGCTGGCCTGCTGCCAGACTGCACGTTCCAGAAACGTGCAGTTGTACTGGGTATTGAAATAAGTCAACTGCCATTCCTCCGGCATATCGGCCGGGTAAAAAGCGTCCCGCCAAGCCGGGAAACGCCAGTCCAGCGCGCCCAGACGCACGATCTGAGGTTCATCGAATGAAGTCATTTTTACCTAACTGTCGAAGGTGGCGAAATTGCAACAGTATGCAGAGGTTCATCC
>CAMDHJ010000210.1 GCA_945897865.1 Tepidiphilus sp. J10 | reverse complement strand
ACGCGGGGTGCAAGCGGTTTGCGAACGGGTTTGGAGACGGCGCAGCGTCGAGAGGACTTACCAAGCATGGCGCGCACTATAAAGGATGGCTTGTAATCTCTCCATGTGGCTGCACATAGAACGCAAATTCATCTGTCTGAAACGTACTTCTTAGGTTCTGAATGTATATTATGTTAAATGTAGACATAAAGAACATGTCGAACGCTGGCGCTGACCTGACTGCTAAAATTTCCCGCCATTCAATTTCCCCCCTCTCTTCACTCACTTTCAACCCAATCACTCAAATGCACGCAAGGAGATTTCATGTCTGCTAAACATTCCCCGTTATTGATTCTCGGCTCCGGCCCAGCTGGCTACACCGCAGCTGTTTATGCCGCGCGCGCCAATCTGAAACCCGTTTTGATCACCGGCTTGCAACAAGGCGGTCAATTGATGACCACCACGGAAGTTGATAACTGGCCAGCCGATGTCGATGGTGTCATGGGCCCGGAATTGATGACCCGCTTTCAGGCGCACGCCGAACGCTTCAATACCGAAATCATTTTCGACACAATCAGCTCGGTCGATCTGACCCAGCGACCGCTTACATTGACTGGTGATGCCGGTGTCTACACCTGCGATGCTTTGATCATTGCAACCGGCGCTTCAGCCATGTACCTCGGTTTGCCCTCTGAGCAGGCCTTTATGGGCAAAGGCGTTTCTGGTTGCGCGACCTGCGACGGTTTTTTCTATAAAGGCCAGGATGTCGCGGTTATTGGTGGTGGTAATACAGCCGTCGAAGAAGCGCTTTATCTCGCCAATATCGCCAAGCATGTCACGCTAGTGCATCGGCGAGATACCTTCAAGGCCGAGAAAATCATGGTTGATAAGCTCATGGAAAAGGTCAAGGAAGGCAAGATCACTCTTGAATTGAACAGCACGCTGGATGAGGTTCTCGGCGATAAATCAGGTGTTACCGGACTTCGACTGAAAAATGTTCAGACCAACGCAACTAAAGACATTCAACTGATGGGTGTATTTATTGCGATTGGCCACAAGCCGAATACCGATATGTTTAAAGGCCAACTTGAAATGAATGCGCATGGATATCTGGTGACGCATGGAGGCCAAACTGGCAATGCCACACAAACCAGCGTAACGGGTGTATTTGCTGCTGGCGACGTGCAGGATCATATCTACCGTCAAGCCATCACCAGTGCCGGAACCGGTTGCATGGCCGCACTTGATGCAGAGCGTTTTCTTGATAATCTGGCTTAAATAAGCACCGTACCCCTATGAAAAAAGGCGGGATTTCTGGCAAAGTAAATTTGCCCGAAACTCTCGCCCCAAGTCCAGCAGACAAAGAACTCTTTCGCTCTGCCCTGACTGATGTCATTCCGATCACACCGCATGGTTGCATTGTGCCGGTCCCGAATCGACCGCCTCCTATTCCCTTGAGTCGTATGCGTGATGAGCGCGAAGTGATTTACGAATCAATGCATGACCCGATTCGTTGGGATGAAGCGACAGAAAATGGAGATGAACTTTCATTTGTGCGTCCTGGCCTGTCGCGCTTGATATTGCGACGCTTGCGACGTGGCGAATGGGTTTCGCAAGCGGAACTGGATTTACATGGCTTGACCAGACTGGATGCCAAGATTGAATTGGCCAGTTTTCTGTTTGAATGCAAACGTAGGGGAATTCGCTGTATTCGCATCATTCATGGCAAGGGCCTGGGCTCCAGAAATCGTGAACCCGTGCTCAAATTGCATGTACGCCATTGGCTGATGCAACGCGAAGAAATATTGGCATTTGTCCAAGCTCGACCCATTGATGGCGGTGGCGGCGCAGTGATGGTATTGCTCAAATCAAACACGCAGCGGTGATTCTGATTTATTCAGATTGCAATTATTTTTAATAAATCATTGCATTCGTCTGATTGAATTCATTATCATCGCGGCGCTCAAGGATTTCGGGCTTACTCATTATTGGAGAATACACATGTCTTCTTATCAGGAAATTCTTTCCCAAATCGAAGAACTCAAGCGCAAGGCTGAAGATGTTCGCCAGCAAGAAATGTCCGGTGCCATTGCAGAAATCAAGCGGTTGATGGCTCAATTTGGTATCACAGGCGATGATCTGGGTCTCTCCGGTCGTGCGGGTGCAGCCAAGGTGAAAAGCCGCGGTATTGTTGCCCCGAAATATCGTGATCCGATCAGCGGAAAAACCTGGACGGGTCGTGGTCGTCGCCCAGGTTGGGTGGTCGATCTTGAGGTGCAAGGCAAAAGTCTTGATGACTGCCGGATTGCTTGATAGAAACGAACCACGAAGACCAAAAAAACCCCCGCTTTGCGGGGTTTTTTTTGGGTACTCCATGGGATGTTTATTGGCGTATTGGCGATTTTCCACTCAGGTCGTGCAGATTTATCAGGAAATACTTAAAGCCCGATTGATGATGGCCTCAAGCTGCACTTTGTGCTGGCTTGCGATGCCGGTTGCTGGCGCAGATGATTCGGGTCGGCCGGCATACACCAGAGGCAACGAGGATAATCTGCGCAGATGATGCGCCATGAAGCGCCAAGCCCCTTGGTTTCTGGGTTCATCCTGCGCCCAGACCATGTCGTGTACATTTGGATAGTGTTGAATGGCGGTATTTAATTCAATATCCGGTACGGGATATAACTGCTCGACCCGAATTAGCGCAATCTGCTCGAGCCCTTTTTCGCGGATAACGCGTGCCAAATCGTAATAAATCCGACCGCTGCAAAACACCAGACGCTTCACCTTGTCAGGGTCAATAGGGTTCACATCGTGCCTGACATCGTCCAGGACTGTATTGAATTTACCGCTAGCCAGTTCTGCCAGAGGAGATACCGCGTCTGGATGCCGTAAAAGGCTTTTCGGGGTAAACAGAATCAAAGGTTTCCGGTAAGGCCGTACCACTTGTCGGCGCAGCAGATGAAACATTTGCGCCGGTGTGCTGGGCTGGATGATCTGGATATTGTCATGCGCAGTTAATTGCAGGAAACGTTCAATCCGCCCTGAAGAATGTTCCGGCCCCTGACCTTCATAACCATGCGGTAAAAACAGGGTAAGACCATTCAAACGCCCCCATTTTGATTCGCCGGAAGCTATGAATTGATCAATCACGACTTGCGCGCCATTGACGAAATCACCAAATTGCGCCTCCCAAATAACCAACTGATCAGGCGCAACACCGGCATAGCCGTATTCGAATCCAAGCACAGCTTCTTCCGAAAGCAACGAGTCGATTACCAGGAAATTGGCTTGCCCTGGAATCAGATGTTGTAACGGAATAAAAACGCCAGCATCCCAGCGCTCGCGATTCTGGTCATGCAGCACGGCATGGCGGTGAAAAAATGTACCACGGCCAGAATCCTGCCCGGTCAGCCGTACCGAAACACCATCGCTTATAAGGCTGGCATAGGCCAGGTTTTCAGCCATGCCCCAATCGAGGGATTGAGCGCCCTCCCCCATCAATTTCCGATCGTCCATGATCTTCTGCACGCGCGGGTGCAAGGTGAAATTGAGTGGCACATCAAGCAGGCGTTTTGACAACGCCTGCAATCGGTTGACCGGGATGGCGGTTTTGACTTCATCGCGCCAATGGGTGGCTTGATACGGTCCCCAATCAGCCGCATAGAGACTTTTTGCACCGCTTTGATGACTGGCGGGCGCGTCCAGGCGCGCCTTGTAGACCTGGATCATTGAACTTGATTCTTCTGGCGTCACCACTTCCAACGCAGCCAACCGGTCGGCATACAACGCGCGCGTGCTGGGCAAAGCATGAATACAGCGGTACATCAGCGGTTGTGTCGCCATCGGTTCATCCTGCTCGTTATGACCAAGACGGCGATAACAGATCAGGTCGATGGCGATATCACTCTTCCAGAACATGCGGTATTCGAGTGCAATCCGGGCTGCGCGAATCACCGCCTCCGGGTCATCACCATTGACGTGCAAGACCGGCGCTTCGACCATTTTCATGACATCGGTGCAATACAGGCTGGAGCGACTGTCGCGCGGGTCCGAGGTGGTGAAGCCGATCTGGTTATTAATTACGATATGGATCGTGCCACCAGTGCGGAAGCCGCGTGTAGCGGCCATGTTCAGCGTTTCCATCACCACGCCCTGACCAGCCAGAGCAGCGTCGCCATGAATCAGGATCGGCATCACCTGGCTGCCGTCGCGGTCGCCGCGACGTTGTTGCTGCGCACGCACCCAGCCTTCCACCACCGGATTGACGATCTCCAGATGCGACGGATTGAACGCCAGTGCAACCCGAATTGAGCCACCGGCAGTCACCAGATCGGCAGCAAAACCTTGGTGATACTTAACATCGCCACTGCGGCGATCGTCGATTTCTTCATGTTTTGCATGTTCGAACAGCTCGATGACCGAACGATCGAGCACGTTGTGCAACACATTCAGTCGACCTCGGTGCGCCATGCCTAGACCGATTTCCTGCACGCCGACACGGGCGGACTGCTCGATCAGATCGTTCAGCAGCGGAATTAGCGACTCCGCCCCCTCCAACGAGAAGCGCTTTTGCCCGACAAATCGGGTGTGTAAGGTTTTTTCCAGCGTTTCGGCAGCGGTCAATTGGCGCAACAACCAGGTGCGCAAATCTTCATCCATCACCGGCGCGCCAAACTCGCCTTCGAGCCGCTTTTGCAGCCAACGCTTTTTCTGGGTATCGCACAGGTGCATGTATTCGGCGGACAGCGTGCCGCAATAGGCTTTCTTGACCCGGGCGATGATGTTGCGCAAGGTGTCGCGCCCATT
>CAMDHJ010000209.1 GCA_945897865.1 Tepidiphilus sp. J10 | reverse complement strand
AGCAGCACCCGCGCCGCGCGCCGGATGTCGGTGACCGGATCGGCGCTGACCACTGGCGAGGTCATCACATCGGCGACGCTGTGCGACAGGATATCGCGCACCTGGCCATCCTTCACATTGATGACCGTGAGCAGGTCTTGAACCGAGACCAAGCCGACCAGCCGCAGCGTTTTGTCGAGCACCGGCGCCTGCCCGATGCCGCGCGCGGCGAGTTGGCGCCAGGCTTCTTCGACCGTGGCATCGGGACGCAAGGTCATCACATCGCGGCTCATCAACTGGTAGGTGTGCAGGATGGGCGCGCGCTCGGTCGAAACGCGCAGCATCTGGCGATAGGCCTGGGCGGCTTTCTGGTATTGCCCCTCTTCGTTGTTGTCGCGTTGGAACACGCGCAATTCCGGCCCCAGTTCTTCCCCTTCCTGATCGATGCCGCGTGAGTTGCGCGCCGCACTCAGTCCGGGAACGGCAACCAGCTTTTCCAGCGAGCCGCGAAAGGATTGTCCGGTGACACCGTAGACGGAAAACATGGCGGGCTCCTCATCCGGGTGCTGTGATCTCTGCTCGGGCGAACGCAGGGCGTGGATCGACGCTCATGGCCGTTCAGCCAGCAACGCTTTCTCGGCCCGCCGCAGGGTCACCGTCACCCAGTAACCACAGACCAGGGCCAGGATGATGATGCCCAGGCCGACCAGGGTCAGGGGATCGTACTTGTCCGGCTCCAGGGTGATGATCTTGCGGGCCAGGGCAATGAGGGCAACGGTGAAGATCACGGTCAACTCGATCTTGCCCTCGGTGTAGTAATGCTTGATGGTCTCCAGCAGCTCGATGCCGATCAGCACCAGCAGAAATAAACCGAATAGTTCCAGCAGTTCCTCGATATCCAGGATCAGCACCGGCGGCGATATCGCATCCTGGACCAGGATCCAGGCCAGTTCTCCGACCGACAGCAGGATGACCACGGCCAGCATGAGAATGAGCGCGGCGACGATAAAGTGCTCGAATTGCTTCAGGTATTGAATCATCCCGATAACCTCGGTTTCTTGATTAAAAAAGCGCGCGCAGCATGGCTTCCACCTCGAAGCCGAGCACCAACAGCCAGGCGAACATCGCGATGCCGACGCCAGCCGCCGCGATGTCCTTGATGATGCCGATTTTTTCGTTATGACGGGTCTCGACGAAGTCGCACAAGGCCTCGATGGCACTGTTCATGATTTCCGCGAACAACACGAGCGCGGTGACAACGATGATCAACACCGAATCGATCCAGTCGCGCGCAACCAGCGCGGCGGCAAGAATCGGCAGGGAGAAGACCAGTTTCCAGGCGACGCTGAAGTCGTAGATCACGGCATAGCGCAGGCCCGAGTAGATGGTGCGCAGCTTTCTGAGCGGGTGATAACCGGGCTCGCCGGTACCGAGGAATTTATGTCTCATGGCGTGTCTCCTGCCGTGTTTCCTGTAGCCGTGTTCTGCCCACATCGGGCCGGTTGGGGAAACATCAAGGCATGCAGGCCGAAGACCCAGAACTTACCCGCCAGGATCCCGGCGAGGACATCGCTTGGGAAATGCACTTGCAGGTAGATGCGCGACAGGCCCACCAACCCCACCAAGGCGGCCAGCAGCAAGGCTAACGACACGCGCCATCCAGCCCGCTGAGAGGGCTGGACGAGAAACAACGCCATGGCCAGCGCAGCTATCTGCATGCTGTGGCCGCTGGGAAAGGACAAGTCGGCAGGCACCGGCAGCGGGGAGACAAACGACATGGCATACAAATCCGGCCGCGGCCGCGCCACCCAGAACTTGACCAGTTGCGCCAGGGCGGTGGCGCCAAGCAAAGCCAGCAGCAGGAAACCGCTTTCCCGCAACCGGCCGCAGAACCATAGCCAGGCGGCGCCGGCGCTGACCAACGGGAGCAAGAGCCAGATCGATCCGAAGTGGGTGATGCTGGCCATCAGCTCATCCAGCGTGGTGTGGTGAAGTTGATGCGCGAGGTCGAGACCTGCCCGATCGAACCCGGGCACCCGGCATTGCCCCGCTGGACAGACCAGCCATGCCCCGGCCATCAGGCAGGCCGCGCCCAGCAACCAATACAGAATGGCGGGATGAATTACCGGCCAGCCCCCGCGCGGTCGGCTTCTGGGGCTCCCCTCTGGATCAGGGTACGGTGGCAGTGCCCGAGCCGGGATCATTGCGCCGTTACCGGGCGGCACGCAGCAGTTTCAACAGCAGTTTGCGCGCCTCGTCCAGCAGCAGCACGCTGGAGGCCGCCGCCGCCAATAGCCAATCGCCCGGCAGCAAATCGGTGGTGCCGAATATTGCCTGCGCCGGTGACCAATGCACCGCTATCACCTGCAAGGCAAGCATCCCCACCAGCGCCAGCCAGAGCTTGCGCCGGATCAACCCCAAGCGTTGAGCAAGCAGCTTCGGCGGTTTGCGTATGCCAGAGAGTGGGCGTGATCATGTTTTCTCCTTGTCTCAATGTGTCCGTGTTGCTGTTACGAAGGACGCGGAGGCTGCCAGAGGTGTGGCGAACGGGATCAGGGAAAACAGGACTTTGAGTACGCCCAGTGCCACCAGAGAGGGGCGGCTGAGCGGCGAGGCGGCTGTCATACCGTTACTCCTTGGCGTCCTGTTTCGCCTTTGCATGACCATGATTGCTGCCGGCGATACGATCCATCAGGGCGAACATCACGCCGGAGACCACCAGGGTGAGGTGGAGGATCACCACCCACATCAACTCGTGCTCGGTCGACTGCTTGACGTTGACGAAATACTTCAGCAGTTCGATACCGGAAATCGCGACGATGGAACCGATCAGCTTGAGTTTGAGGTCGGAGAAGCTGACATGGCCCATCCAATCCGGTCGATCTTCATTTTCGCCGGTGTCTATCTTGGAAATGAAGTTCTCATAGCCGGCGAAGATGATGATCAGTAGCAGATTGGCGACCAGCGTGATGTCCACCAGCGTCAGGATGGCGATCAAGGCTTCGCCGCTGCTGCCTTCGAATACCGCCGGCAAGGTGGCGACGAAGGATTTGACGAATTTCACCAGCAGCAGGCCGATGGCTGCCACCAGGCCCAGATAGAAGGGTGCGAGTAGCCAGCGGCTATTGAAGATGAATGATTCGAGTTTGTGTTCGAGGTGTTTCATGGAGTTCCTTCGGGTTGTGCGGGGGCAGGTGCTGCCTGGAGGGATTCGTGGCTTTCCAGCGCCTGCAGGGTGTCGGACTGTTTGCTTGCGACTGTTCCCAACATGATGAACAGGGCGATCAGGACGAGACCCACCACGCCGACGGCGATGCGAAAGCCGAGGTGGCGATTGGGCGTTGTATCTGGGGGGACTTCGGGTGTGGAGTCGTTCATGTTGATTCCTTCAATAAATAGCCGCGATCCGCTCAGCCGCCGCGCACCATGGCCATTACCCGCCCCATGTCGAGGGTTTCGGCCTGTTGGCGGATTTGCGGCAGGTATTGCGTCTGCATTTGCTTGGCTGGGCCGAGCAGATTCTGGAAGGTGTCTTTCAACAATGTCGTGTTCATCACCCGGCCGCCGGCGTAATACCGTTTGGCGAGCTGACCCAGCGCGTAAGTGGTAGCGAAGGAAAACGCCATGCCGGTGGCCGCGCCGCCGACTTTGCCCACCGTCTTGCTGGCCATTTTTCCGAGCAAGCCGCCGAGCAGTTTGCGGCCGAACTGTTCGAGGTATTGCGAGGTGAGGCCGACGCCGGCGGCGGCGATGAACTCCTTGATGTGGCCTTGATCGAGGCTGACGCCATGGGCTTTGCCAATGCCGTAGACCATCTTGATCTGCAACGGAATGATCGCCATCGAAGCCCAGGACTGCGGCAGCAGTTCCAGCGCGCCGTTCATCAGGCTGTAGTTGAGGATGGACTTGTCCAGCTCCGCTTCGGAGACACTGGCTTGAACCGCCACCACCGCGCCGGGGGCGGTGACCTGGGCAAGTTCGACGATGGCGTCGGCCTTGGTGTCAACCTCGCTATCGATCCGTTCCGTCGGCGACCCATCAAGCCTGAGCAGGGCCTTCAGTTCGTCCAGAAAACGGCGCTCCGCAACGCTCAAGCCGCCATCTGCCTCGCACACACCCACCGCCATCTCGTAGGCAAGCTGGCGCTCACCGGTCTCCGTCAGCGCAGCGGCGGCGGCTTCCAGGCGGAGGCGCTTGAGCAGCACATCCTGATAGATCCGGGCCAGGTCGGGCGCACCGGCCTCGCCGGCCAATGAATCTGCGATACGGCGGATTTCGTCGCGCTCGCGGTCGTGCTTCTCGCCGTCGGCGAAAGCGGCGAACAGGGCGATGGCCAGGAAGGCGTGTTGTTGTTCGGGATTCATGGGGATCACTCCTTTTCGACTTGGGTTAACAGCAGGCTCGCGCTGGCCTATTTGCCGTGCAGCGCGTCGGTCAGGCTCAGGCCGGCCAGACGTTTCACGCCGATCGCCAGGTACCAGAGCACGGCCATCATGATCAACGTGGCAGGCAGGGCGATCATCGGGTAGCTCAACAGGGTCAGACGCCCGAGTTCCTCGTTGAAGGCGGCGGAGCCGGCCGGACTGGTGACGATCCAGGTGGCGAGGATGTAGTTCATGACCGACGAGAACGCGAACGAGCCGGCCAGCATCCAGGTGGCGGTGCGCAGGCGGGCCTCGAACACCGGCAGGTGGCCGCGTTCAGCCAGTGCCGCGTCGATCTTGCCGGTGTCGAGCAGCAGGGGGGTGTAAAGCAGCACGCGCACCAGGGGCGCACGGGTGAGCGCGGAGCCGGCAACGATCAGGCCCAGCACGCCGGGTATCGCTGCCTCCTTCACCGCCAGCCAGCGCGTATCCA
>CAMDHJ010000208.1 GCA_945897865.1 Tepidiphilus sp. J10 | reverse complement strand
GCATCGAGCCATTCGGCCAGCAATTCAGGATGTTTCGCCACCAGCCCGTTCTTGGTCGGATCCAGCATGCGCGATAACCAGGCTTCCGGCGTTGCCGGTACAGCACTCTGATGGTCTCCAGAAGATATGGATTTCGCCGAATTGAACTCGGCAAGCCGGTCGACGACACGTCCATCCGGTCGCACAACGCTTTCAGTCAGTCGCTTGACCGGTTTTTTCGATGCGCTGGCTTGCGTCGGCTCAACCAACATCCCGATACCGATAGCTGCATGGGCTTCGACCCATGGCACCGAACAGCAGATCAAACTTACCAACGCAATCAGCTTGCGGCGCTTCATCATCAAAACCCTATAAACCGAATGGATATCACAATATTAGAAATATCTTAACATGCGAGTCTGGCACAAAACAAAAGGGCGAAACCCTTAGGTTTCGCCCTTTTTTACCACCAGAACGCGCCGAGATTACTTGGCGGGAACGGGGATGAAGCCAGCGAACGGGTTCGCGATATTGCCGTAAGCGGCGGGGTTCAGGAACTGGCCGAACGTGCCATAGGTGCTCGGGTTAACCGCAGCGCCAGCCCATTGGGTGTACAGGTTGGGGTTCAGCGGAGCCATCATCAGGTTCATGTTGGCGGGAGCCAAAGGAGCCATCGCCCAGTTGGTGTACATGTTGGGGTTCAACGGAGCAGCCAGCATCTGCAGAACGCGCGGGTCCAAAGGAGCAGCCAGCCACTTCATGTACATGTTGGGGTTCAGCAGGGGAGCCATGGCAGCCGTGTAGAAATTCGGATCCAGGGAAGCGGCAAGCCACTTGGTGTACATGGTGGGGTCGATGAAGCCGGCGTAGGCTTTCAGGATGTCAGGAGACATGCCGGACTGCATCATTTTGGTGAAGGTGGCGGGGTCCATCGACTTCTGCATCAGCGCGATCGTGGTAGCCGGGTCCATCATGTTGGTCATGGCGGTAATGGCAACCTTGGGATCCTTGGCGATGTCGGCAACCTTGGCCGGATCCAGCAGTTGAGCTGCGGTGGCTTCCGGGGTAACGGTCTGGGCAACAGCGGATTGAGCGATCAGGGCAAGGATCAAGGCGGAAAGTTTTTTCATGTCTACAACTCCTAGATGTTTGAAAAGAAAGGAAGAAATCTGAACCACGGGGCGCAGTATAGAGACCAATATTAGAACTTTCGATTGTCCCGACATTAAGCCGGAAGTGCCGCTTATCACATGTTGCGATTCAGCAACATGTGATAATTTGCACAAAAAACAGGCATCCACTTAATCACCCAGATAAGCTGCTCGGACTTGCGAATCTTTTGCCAGTTCGGCCGAGGCGCCGGACAAGGTGATCTCTCCACTCTCCATGACGTAAGCACGATGACTGACCTGTAAAGCCAGATTGGCATTCTGTTCAACCAACAGAATGGTGACGCCCTCGGCAGCGATCATGCCGATCGTTTCGTAGATCTTCTGCACCATCAAAGGCGCCAGGCCCATGCTCGGTTCATCCAGCAACAGCAAACGCGGCCGACCCATCAAGGCGCGCGCAATGGCCAGCATCTGCTGTTCGCCACCGGAAAGGGTGCCGGCGAGTTGTTTACTGCGCTCCAGCAAACGTGGAAACAGCGCATACGCGCGCTTGATATCGCGCCGCACCGCCTCGCGATCATTGCGCAGATAGGCGCCCATATCGAGGTTTTCAGCCACAGTCAGACGGCCGAAAATGCCCCTTCCCTCCGGCACCAACGCCATGCCACGCGCTACGATGGCATGCGTCGGCAGTTTATGCAGGCGCTCGCCGGAAAAATGCACTTTGCCATGTGGCGTAACCAGCCCCATCAGCCCTTTCAACGTGCTGCTCTTGCCCGCGCCGTTGGCGCCGATCAGGCAAACCAGTTCACCCTCATCGACATGGAAATCAATGCCGCGCACCGCCTGGATGCCACCGTAAGCCACCTTCAGCCCGCTAACCTTGAGCAAGCTCATGTCGGCGTGCCTCCCAGATATGCTGCAATCACCGCCGCATCCCGTTGCACGCTGGCTGCATCGCCTTCCGCGATCTTGCGGCCGTAATCGAGCACGGCAACGCGATCACACAGACCCATAACCAGCTTCACATCATGTTCGATCAGCAACAACGTGACACCGCCTTCGCGCACGCGCTGGAACAGCTCACCCATCTGGCGACGCTCGCTTGGATTCATCCCGGCTACCGGTTCATCTAGCGCCAGCAACTTGGGCTCGGTCGCCAGCGCGCGGGCGACTTCGAGTCGACGTTGATCGCCATAAGCAAGGTGGCCGGCCAAGGTACGACCCTTGTTATGCAGACCGACGTAATCCATCAGATGTCGTGCTTTATCGCGAATATCGGCTTCTTCGGCGCGCGTGCGGCGATTGCGCAGAACCGCGCCGACAATGCCGGTGCGGCTACGCGCATGACGACCGACCATGACGTTTTCCAATGCCGTCATGTTGGCAAACAGGCGGATGTTCTGGAACGTGCGCGCGAAGCCGCGTTCGACGATCTGATGCGGCTTCAGCCCGTGCAAGGCGGCGCCATCGAGTTTCACCTCGCCCGCCGTCAGGCTGTAGAGGCCGGTCATGCAATTGAACAGCGTCGTCTTGCCGGCGCCGTTGGGTCCGATCAAGCCGTAGATCTCGCCCAGGCGGACATCAAGAGTAACGTCTTCCAACGCCGCCAGGCCGCCAAAGCGTTTGGTGACACCTGAAACACGCAACAAGGAATCCGTGATCATGCTTTGGCGTCGTATAGATCGGCCTGTTCCTGATCGGCGACTCCATCTTCGGCGGCAAACTCTCGCTTGCGCTGGCGCGAAGGCAGCAGGCCGGCAGGCCGATACAGCATCATCGCAACCAACGCGACACCGAACAGCAGCATGCGCAGATCGGAAGGATCGACCACGACATGGCCGAGCGTCGCGCGCTGCAAATCGCCCAGATAACGCAGCGCCTCTGGAATCACTGTCAGCAATACCGCGCCCAATATGACGCCTGGAATATTGCCCATGCCACCGAGCACGATCATGCACAGCACCAGGATCGATTCCCACAGATTGAAACTTTCCGGGCTGATGAAGCCTTGAAACGCCGCGAACAAACCGCCCGCGAGTCCGCCGAACGTGGCACCCATGGCAAATGCGAGCAACTTCATGTTGCGCGTATTGATCCCCATCGCCGCCGCCGCGATTTCATCTTCACGAATCGCCGCCCAGGCCCGCCCGATGCGCGAATCCTGCAAACGCAGGGCAACGAAAATGGCAAGCAGGGTGAAGGCCAGAAACAGGTAGTAGTAGAAGTAGGTCGGCGGCAAAGTCATGCCGAAAATGTGCAGCGGCTTGCCGAAAGCGAAACCGGCGACGCTGACCGGATCGATCAGATTGATCCCCTGCGGGCCGTTGGTCAGGTTGAACGGCGCGTTCAGGTTGTTCATGAAGATGCGAATGATCTCGCCAAAACCGAGGGTGACGATAGCCAGATAATCACCGCGCAAACGCAAGGTCGGCGACCCGAGCAGAACACCAAACAGACCTGCCAGCATGGCGCCAAGCGGGAGCACCAGCCAGAACGGCAGATGCAGGCCGAAATGCGGACTCGCCAGCCACGCATAGAGGTAGGCACCGATGGCATAGAACGCGATGTAGCCGAGATCAAGCAGGCCGGCATAGCCGACGACGATGTTCAGACCGATCGCCAGCAACACGTAGAGCAGAACGAAATCGAGTACCCGCACCCAGGAATTGCCCAGACCGAATCCCATGATGAAGGGCAATGCGGCGAGCAGCAGCGCAAGAAGAACGGCGGTCAGACGCGGCCGCTTGCGCAAACCGTCAAGCACGATTCGCCACCCGTTCGCCAAGCAGGCCGGACGGCCGGAAAACCAGCACGGCGATCAACACGAAGAAGGCGAACACATCCTGATAATGGCTGCCAAGGAAGCCGCCGGTGATGTCGCCGATGTAACCCGCGCCCAGCGCCTCGATGACGCCGAGCAACAAGCCGCCCAGCATCGCCCCGGCGATGTTGCCGATGCCGCCCAGCACCGCGGCCGAGAACGCTTTCAGGCCGAGCATGAAACCCATGTAGTAATGCGCCAGACCGTAATAAGCGCTGACCATGACGCCGGCAATCGCGGCAATTGCGGCGCCGATGATGAAGGTGGCGGAAATCACTCGGTCCACGTTCACCCCCATCAGTTCGGCGACTTCCTTCGATTGCGCGGTCGCGCGCATCGCACGCCCCAGCCGGGTGCGTTCAACCAGCAGCCAGAGCCCGGCCATGATGCTGAAAGCCAGCACCACGATGCTGATCTGCAGCAGGCTGACATGGGCGCCGAGAAATTCGTACTTGGTGGTGGGCAGAATCTCCGGGAACGACACGTACTGTCGGCCCCAGATCAGCATCGCCAGATTCTGCAGAATGATCGACACGCCAATGGCAGTGATCAGCGGCGCCAGGCGGGGCGCTTTGCGCAATGGTCGGTAAGCGACTTTTTCGATCCCGAAGGCCAACAGCATGCAGGCCGGAATGGCCACCAGAATGCCGCCCAGCACGACCAGGATGCCAGGCATGTCGGGTGCGACGCCGACCAGAATGCCGATCACCGTCAACGCCACCATGGCGCCGATCATGGTCACCTCGCCATGCGCGAAATTGATCAGCTCCAAAATGCCGTAAACCATGGTGTAGCCGAGCGCGACCAGCGCATAGATGCTGCCCAGCACAAGGCCGTTGACGAGCTGTTGGGTAAAGATGTCCATGGCAGGGGGCAAGCGGCAAAGCCGCCAGCATGGACTTAATTGACTGTTTCCAGTACTTGCCAGGCACCGCCCTTGACTTCATAC
>CAMDHJ010000207.1 GCA_945897865.1 Tepidiphilus sp. J10 | reverse complement strand
CGCCGAGCATGGCGCCAGCCACCATGTCCCAGCCGACGATATCGGCGCCCAGCTTGTTGCGGGCGAACAGTTTGACCAGAAGCATGACGAAGGTGGTCAGCGCCATCGCGGCCAGCACCCGCCGCCAGCGCTCGTGACGCCCCCAGTGGCGGGCGCCCCAGGCCGGGTGGTAAAGCGCTTCGTGGACGGCCTGGATATCGGCAGGCGTGAGCTGGCAGGCGACTTCCGTCTTGACTGCTTCCTGCCGGCGGGCCGGGCCATCGGGGCCGAGCCGGGCTTCCCATGTGGCGTGTTTGTCGGCGTAGACCAGCACCACGTCGTCGCCCTCCCAGGTCAGCGATTGCACCGAGCAGCCGAAGTAGGGATTGACAGTCTCGATCTCCCACGCCCGCAACCTGCCCGCACTGTCGCGCGCCTTCAGGAAATAGCCGTGGTCCTCGGAGTTGCCGCGGTCGCGGTGGCGCCATTCCACCCAGGCGAGCCGTTGCCGTTCATCGTCCAGTTGGCTGTGGACGATGCGCCAGTCATAACCCTCGGCATCGACGCAGGAATCCGTGTCTGCACGCAGGCGGTTCAGCATGGCGACCGCCTCCGGGTAGGTCGCACCCAGGTCGAGCCGGGATGCTGTGAGGAAGCCCAGGCGTTGCGCCTCGGTCAGTTCGGGGAACAGGGCTGCGTTGCTGAATTCGTCGTCAGGCGGTTCGGGATTCATGGTGCGACGGGTTTTATCTCGGTTGTCTTCACGGCGTCCAGCAGGACGCGTGCGTGGTCGGGCGAAGGCGGCAGGCGAATGCCGTGCAAGGTCCATTCCCACGGGCCGCTGCGCTGGAATTGCAGGACGGTCAGTCGGTTGCGCCAGCCAAGCGCGATGCCGGACGGTTCCAGCGGCAGTTCCAGCGTGTCGTCGCCGGTGCGTTGCAAACGCGACTGCACGAAGCGCATCTGGCCGAAACGCGTGTCTGGCCAGGGTTCCGGCGCGCGCTCGAACGCGGCCCGAATCAGCGCGGCGGTGCCGGGCTTGTCCGTCATCACGTTGGCCAGGTCCCGCGCCAGCCTGGCTGTATCGGGCGCTGGTGGCGCCGGCTCGGGCAGCAAGGCGGCCTGGGTCCGCTTGACGCTGGCCGCCGCTCGTGGGGCCAGCGGTTCCATCACCAGCACCGGCAGGCTGGCGACCAGATGAAAGGCCGCTGCCGCGCCGCGCAGGGCGGTTCCCGCCGCCGCCCAGCGCCGGGCCGTAGCTTGCTCGTCATCCAGCACATGCTGAATCTGGGGCGTCAGGCCCGCGGCCAAGGCCGCACGGTCAAGGTCTGCCGACGGTGCCGGCAGACCGCCGCGCTGAACCCGTTCCAGCAAACCGGCCACGGCCCAGGCCGGCTGAAGCTGCCACGTCAGCCAGACCAGACCAAGCAGGGCCAGGCCTGAAGAAATCAGGACCGGACCGAGCCAGCGGCGACCGCCAGCGGCTTCAGACGACTTCGTCGGCGATGATGAAACGCGGGTTGTCGACATAGCCCATGAATTGCTGCATCACCGACTGCACCACTGCGCCGCCCATGTCTTCGGCGATGAAGCCGTCCAGGTCGGGAATGTCGAACACTTCGATGTAGTCGAAGCCGACCGCGCCTTCGCCCATCAGCAGGCCGCGCACGCGGTTGACGGTGAACGACGACACCCGTTTCAGCCCGCGCATGGATGGGTAGTCGGTGGTGCGAGTCCAGGCTTCGTAGGTGTCTTGGCTGACGCCTGGTTTCAGGGTGTAGTGCAGGAACAGCTTGGCCATGTTGGCTCCTTTATCGGGACTGTGTGAGAGGAATAGGGGCGAATCGACGCGTGCTGTCCAGCCAGTTCATCACCTGTTCAGGACAGTGTTCGTCGCACTCCGCCGGGCTGATCAGCAAACGCGCTGTAGGCTGGCTGAAATCGATGGCGTAGGCGAACGGTTCACCAGACCAGGCAGCTTGCCAGCCCTGGTTGCGGTGTTCGGTGAACAGACGGGCGCGGCAGATTTCGCCTGCGCAGTTCATTGCCACAGGTTGATCGTTGCGCAGGCAATCGGCCTGGCCGGCATCGAACAGCAGTTCTGGACGACCATCCTGGTTGAGGTCGGGCAGGCGAAGCAGAGCCGCCTCCATAGCGGCCGTGCCGCCGGCCGCCGTGCAGGCTGCGCGCCAGGTTTCCAGCGTATTCGCCACCGCGCCGGCAGGCGCCTGTATTGGCATGGCTTGCGCCAGCGGGCCTTGGTAGCGCAATGGCTTGCCCCAGATACTGGCGGCAGCGAAATGACCGTCCGGCGCATTGGCGTCGCCGCGCCATTCGAAATGGTATCGGCAGGATTCTGAACCGGTTTCGCCGCACAGTACCCCGTGCAGCTCGACTGCCAGCCAGCGCCGGCCATTATTGTGGCGGGCAGCTTCATGTCCCAATACTTGTCGGTCGAAGGCGAGGGCATAGGGCGCTGAGCCGATCTTGACCCAGACCTGCAAGGGGCAGCCGCCGGTGCCGCACAGTTGGCCGTTCGGCAGGGCGTTGAAATCGACCAGCCAGTCGGGCGCCGCCTGCGAGGTCAGTTCAACCTGTTTGAACAGGCCTGAGGCTTTCTCGACTTGACCGGCTTCGACACCGACTCCGGCCAGTTGCAGGGTCACGGCGGCGCGCACTTCGGCGGGCGGCTGGGGCGCACGCCCGGCCTGACAGGCGGCCAGGGTGAAGAGCAGCGGCAGTATGAAGATCAGCTTGGTCATGGCGTCAGGAATCGCCATAGGGTTTGGCAACAAAACGGATGCGCTTGAGTTTCTGGTCATCCCAGACGAACCAGGAAATACCGCGCAATTTTGGGTCTTCGTTAATGCCGCCAACTACTACCAGCAGGCGGCTGTCAGGCCGCGTGTGCACGGCCTGGATGCCGCCTTCGTACAGCGCTTCCTCGACATTGACGTGGTCGGTGCTGGCGAGATTGGCAGGGTGGAAAACCCGGCCCGACTTCACATCGACGATGGCCCACTGGAAACAGCCGGCGCCGCAGCCCCAACTGGCCAGCCGGTAATGGCCGGCGAAGTTCGGGCCAGCTGCAGCGGCTTCGCGCAATTCGGTGCGGAACAAACGCGAGCGCGGATGCGAGCGCACGTCCGGCCGGGCCGGCTTGCCGGTGTAGCGCGCAACCCGATAGTCCGCAAAGCGCGGAGCGTCGGCGGGCAGGTCGGCGCTCACGATGGTGTGACGATCCAGGCTCAAGTCGGCCAAGGCTGGTTCGCCGGACAGTGCAGCGACCAATAGCATCGCTGCAGAAAGCACGCAAAATCTGATCATGGTTTTTCCTGCTTGTCGAACACCGATTCAACTTCAAGCGTCACGGCTTGCTCAATCAAAATCAATCAAAATCAATCAGAAACTTGTCCCGAAGGTTGAGTACTGGTTCTAGCGCCTTCTGTTGATCAAGGATACCGCTCAGCAAGTTCATCACCAACATGCTGGATTGCTTTCCGACCGGGCCGCGTCCAGCCAGCCCGGTACAAATCGCAAAAGCCTGCAAAGAGCCAGTGGCACTGATCAGCATGGGTGTGGTCTGCAGAAGTCTTGAATGCGTTGTATCTTTCGCCGGCCAATGCCATCAACAAGGTGAAGACAATGACTCAGTCGATTTATGAATTGACCCTGCCCAGCCTGACCGGCAGCACCCTTCGCTTGGCTGACTATGCCGGCCAGGTGATGTTGCTGGTCAACACCGCCAGCGAATGCGGTTTCACGCCGCAATATGCCGGTCTGGAAACATTGTGGCAGGCATACCGGGAACGCGGTTTTGTCGTATTGGGATTTCCCTGCAATCAGTTCGGTAAGCAGGAGCCGGGTGATGCCGCTGAGATTGACCAGTTTTGCAGCAAAAATTACGGCGTCAGCTTTCCCATGTCCGCCAAGATCGAGGTTAATGGCGCCCAAGCCGATCCGCTCTACCAATATTTGACGCATGCCGCGCCCGGATTGCTCGGTACTGAGGCAATCAAGTGGAATTTCACCAAATTTCTGGTCGATCGCAACGGTCAAGTGGTCGCGCGTTATGCCCCCACCACCAAGCCTGGCGAGCTAACGGCAGAGATCGAGCGGCTTCTGTCGGTTCCGCCGGTTGAGGTTTGATTGAGTAAAGCACTTGCTCGAAATTGATCATCTTTCCCGCCGGTTCAATGGCCGCAGCGTGCTGCGCGATGTCTCGCTGCAACTGCAAGCCGGCGAATATGTGGCCATCGTCGGCGAATCCGGCGTCGGCAAATCGACTCTGCTCAACCTGATTGCCGGGCTGGATCGGCCGGATGGCGGGCGACTCGTTCTCGATGGCGTCGATTACAGCCAGCTCGATGAAGCGGCGCTGACCCGATTACGGCGCGACAAACTCGGCTTCATCTTTCAAGCCTTTCACATCCTGCCGCATCTCAACATTCTGCAAAACGTCGCGTTGCCGCTCTGGTTGCAAGGCGGGAAGGAGATGGCGGTGGCGGATGCAGCGGCGCAGCAGTTGCTGGATGCCGTCGGCCTTGGCGAGCGGCATGCCAGTTGGCCGCGCGAGCTTTCCGGCGGCGAAATGCAACGCGTCGCCATCGCCCGCGCTTTGGTGCATCGCCCGCGTCTGGTGCTGGCGGATGAACCCACCGGCAATCTCGACCCGGCCAATGCCGCCAAAGGACTGGCTTTGCTGGCCGAGCGGATTCGCGAGGCGGGCGCCATCGGCATTCTGGTGACCCATTCGCGGGAAGCCGCGGCAACCACGGATCGGGTGCTGCACCTGACCGCCAACGGGTTGCATGGATGAGGCTGGCGCCGGTTTTTCTTGGATCGCTGGCCCGGCGACGACTGGCGACCTTGTTTTCGCTGGTCGCCATCATTCTGGGCGTGTCGCTCGGCATGGCGGTGCAGGCGGTGCATGAAGCAGCGTTGAACGAGTTTGGCCGTGGCGTGCGCTCGCTGGCCGGCACGGCGGA
>CAMDHJ010000206.1 GCA_945897865.1 Tepidiphilus sp. J10 | reverse complement strand
GCCGACCTGCTGGCGCAGGCACAAGGCCGCTTGCCGGAGCGCGTGCATCTGGTGTTCGGCGATGGCGGCGAACGCGCATTCCGCACGACCGATTACATGGCCTATTTCACCAATTTGCGGAGGCGTTACGGAGTTTTTGTCAGCGCCGACACACAGGCTACCTATCCCGATCCGGTTTCCCGTTGCGACCTTTGCCATTGGCGTGAAGCCTGCGCGCAGCAGCGGCTGCAGGATGACCATCTGTCACAGGTGGCCAATATCAGCCGTCTGCAGGTTCGCAAATTACAGGACGCCGGCGTCAGCCAGATGGCGGCATTGGCAGCACTTCCGGCAGAAGCCCGCATCGCCAACCTGCATCCCGACACGCTGGGTCGTTTGCGTGCCCAAGCCCGCTTGCAGGTTCACAAGCGTGAAACCGGCAAGGATGTTCACGAACTGCTGTCCATCGAAGCGGGCCGGGGTTTCACCCGGCTGCCGCAACCCGATGCCGGCGATCTGTTCTTCGATATGGAAGGCGACCCTTACGAAACGGATGGGCTGGAATACCTGTTCGGCGTTGGCTATCTGGAGAAAAAGCGGTTTCGCTTCAAGGATTTCTGGGCACACAACCGCGCCGAAGAACGCCAAGCCTTCGAGGCGTTCATCGACTTCGCCATGCAGCGCCTGAAACAGCACCCGGCGGCGCACATCTACCACTACGCCGCCTATGAAGAAACTGCGCTGAAACGGCTAATGTCGCTGCATGGCACGCGGGAAGCCGAGGTGGATCACCTGTTGCGTGCCGGCAAGCTGATCGATCTGTACAAAGTGGTGCGCGAAGGGCTGCGCGTGTCCGAACCGCGCTATTCCATCAAGAATCTGGAAACCTTCTATGCGGAAAAGCGCGCCGGCGAAGTCAAAAGCGCAGGCGCTTCGATTGTCTATTACGAACGCTGGAAGGAAACCGGCGAAGCGCAATTGCTGGCCGACATCCGCGCCTACAACGAAGACGATTGCCGCTCCACCTGGCAATTGCACGACTGGTTGCTCAGCCTGCGCCCGCCCCATCTGCCCTGGGCCGAGCGAAGCGAGCCACAGGAAGAAACCGCAACCGACACCCGCAAGCCCAGGGAAATCGAGCTTGAAGCCTACCGGCAGGCGCTGATCGGCCACCTGCCGGAAGACCCGACCGCCTGGAGCGATGCGGATCGCGTGCGCGAACTGGCGTATCAATTGCTCGACTTTCATCGCCGCGAAGCCAAGCCACAGTGGTGGGCGATGTTCGCGCGTATGGAAATGAGCGAAGAAGCCTTGCTGGAAGACAGCGAATGTCTGGGCGGCCTGGTTTGGGATGCCGCGAACCCGCCCAAGCCTGACAAGCGTTCGGTGATCTACACCTATCTGTACCCGGAACAGGAAACCAAGCTGAAAACCGGGGATGCGGTGACCAACGCCGCAACGGGAGAGCCGCTGGGGGAACTGACCCTGGACGAAGTCACGCGCCGCGTCATCCTGCGCGTCGTTGCCAAACGCCCGCAACATGAAACTCTGGCGATTGGTCCGGGGTCACCGTTCAACACTACCGACCAGCAAGCCGCACTACGTCGCTTTGCCGACAGCCTGCTCCGTGGCGACCGGCGTTATCCAGCGCTAGAAGCCATACTTGGACGTGAGTTGCCCAAAATCCGCAGCCGCGCGGCGGGCGAACCCATCGTTTCCGAAACCGCCAACTTGCCAGAGATTATCGAAGCCGCCGCGCAGCTCGATCACAGCCATCTGTTCATTCAAGGCCCGCCCGGCGCCGGCAAGACCTGGACTGGCTCCCGCTTGATCGTCGATCTGCTCAAACGCGGCCAGCGCATTGCGGTGGCTTCCAACAGCCACAAGGCCATTCACAACCTGCTGTCCGCCGTGGAAAAGGTTGCGTTGGCAGATAGCGTTGAATTCAGGGGCGTCAAGAAAGCCACCAGCCGCAACCCGGACAGCCATTTCGACGGCGCCTTCATCCGCAATGAAGAATCCGCCGATGGCATTGGCGACGATGATCAACTGGTGGCCGGCACCGCCTGGCTGTTCAGCAAGTCGGAATTCGACCAGACCTTCGACACTCTCTTCGTCGATGAAGCTGGCCAGGTGGCGCTGGCCAACCTGCTCGCGCTGGGCACCTGCGCCCGCAACCTGATCCTGCTGGGCGACCCGATGCAACTCGGCCAACCCACCCAGGGCGTCCACCCCGGTGATTCCGGCGCAAGCGGCCTGGAATATCTGCTCGATGGCCGCGCCACCGTCGCCCCCGAACGCGGCATCTTCCTGCCCACCAGCTGGCGCATGGCCCCCGCCGTCTGTCAGTTCATTTCCGATGCGGTGTACGACGGTCGCCTGCACCCGGAAGCCGACAATGCAAAACAGCGCCTACTCCTCCCCCCTTTGCAAAAGGGGGGCCGGGGGGGATTTTGCAAGGGTAAAAATGCCCCCGATCCCATCCTCACCGAATCCGGCATCCGCTTCCTCCCCGTCACCCATGCCGGCAACAGCCAGAAAAGCCCGGAAGAAGCCGCCCGCATTCGCGCCCTTTACGACAACCTGCTGCACCAGCACTTCATCGACCGCAACGGCAAGAAACATCGCATCGGCATCGACGACATTCTTGTCGTCGCCCCCTACAACATGCAGGTCAACCTGTTGCGCCAAACCCTGCCAGCAGGCGCGCGCGTCGGCAACGTCGACAAATTCCAGGGCCAGGAAGCCCCGGTGGTCATCGTCTCGATGGCCACCTCCAGCGAAGACACCCTGCCGCGCGACATTGGCTTTCTGTTCTCCAAGAACCGCCTCAACGTCGCCATCTCTCGCGCCCAATGCCTCGCCATCGTCGTCGCCAGCCCGGATTTGCTGACGGTGAAATGCAACACGGTGGAACAGATGGCGCTGGTGAATTTGCTGTGCTGGGTGGCGGATGCAGCCAGCGGAAACAGAGCAAGTTGTCAGCAGTTCACTCACAGTATATAAACGTTACGTATATACATCCTGAGAGGGACATGAACATGCAACGTGCCCGTGTTTTTCAATCCGGCAACAGCCAGGCCGTGCGTTTACCCAAGGAATTCCGCCTGGAGGTGGATCAGGTCGAGATTTTTCGGCGTGGCGACGAAATCGTCCTCCGCCCTTGCCCGGAGAGCGCCGTCCATATTTTTGACGCACTGGCTGACCTGCCCGCCGACTTCCTCGCAGAGGGCCGGAATGACACGCCGCCGCAAGAACGGGAGCCGATTTGATGGCCGTGCGTTACCTGCTCGATACCAATACGTGCATCTACATCGCCAAACACAACCCGCCCGCCGTCCGTGAACGCTTTGCTCGCCAAGCCGCCAGCGAACTGGCGATGTCGGTGGTCACCTTTGGCGAACTGGTGTTTGGCGCAGAAAAGAGCCAGTCCAGTGAAAAGGCTCGCGCAACCATTCAACAGCTTCGCTCCCGGATCGAAGTTTGCCCGCTGCCCATTGCCGCAGCCGAGCATTACGGGGAAATCCGCGCAGAACTGCAAAAGACTGGCCAGCCCATCGGCAATAACGATTTGTGGATCGCCGCTCATGCCCGCGCCGAGGACTGGATCGTTGTGACTAATAACAAGCGTGAGTTTGAAAGAGTGCCAGGACTGGTTGTGGAGAATTGGGTGGATGCGTGATTTTGTGGCGAATTCAATGGGGGAATCGGTCGCCCGAAGCCAGATTGCCCACCTGCGGGCCGTTTTCACAATGGCATGACCAAGTTGGTCATATAGAGGAATGAACATGCAACAAGTCCAGATCGCCGAAGCCAAGGCCCATCTCTCCGCCCTGCTGGATCGGGTGGAATCCGGCGAGGAAATCGTCATCGCCCGGCGGGGAAAAGCGGTGGCGCGCCTCATTCCGGAGCCCAGGGCAAGCAGGAGCGCGGCGGACGTGTTTCGCGAGGTCTGGGCGGCGGGCGAACTCGACATCGAAGCGCCGGCCGACCTGGTCGCCAAACCGATCAACCTGGACTGAAGCATGCGCTACACAGCATCGATACACGATGCGTATTGTTTGACTGAGCAACAAACATCGAGGATGTTGCCATGAAAACAAATCCGCGCGTCATCATCATCGCCGGCCCCATGGGGCCGGCAAAACCTCCTTCGCGCGCAAGTTTCTGCCGAAGGAAGCCGGATTACCTGTTTTCATCAATGCCGACCTGATCGCAGCTGGCTTATCGCCATTCAACCCGGATATTGCTGCCATCCAGGCCGGCCGCATCATGCTGGCCGAAATTGCTGAGAAGGCCGCCAAACGCGAGAGCTTCGCTTTTGAAACCACACTATCCGGCCACGGTTATGCGCGGCATATCGTCGAGTGGCGCAAAGCCGGTTATCAAGTGGAATTGTTTTTCCTCTCCCTGGACACCCCGGAAACCGCCATTGCAAGGGTAGAGGCACGCGTCGAACAAGGTGGCCATAACATGCCGGAAGAAACGATCCGCCGCCGCTTTGTGAGTGGCATCAAGAATTTCCACCTTATTTACAAACCGCTTGTCGATACCTGGATGCATTATGACAATTCAGGCAACGAACCTATTCCTCTTGACTGGAATGACCTATGACCTCAACACAGAAAAAACGCCCCACCTCCCCGGACCTGCTTGGCTCCGAAAAAGCCATCAAACGGGCCGCGCAACGCGCGCGCGAAATCGCTATACAAACTAATACCCCTTGCATCGTTCGGCAGGATGGAAAATTGGTCGACGTAACCAAGCAATCGATGCCTGCGACAAATTAACAATGGCGAGCCTGCCGCCTTTGGCCGCGTGCGAATAACAATTCATTTCGGCATGACAAGTTCTGCGCAGAACACGTGTTTGAAGAACATCCGCCAATAGGAATTTATCCTCATGTTCAAGACGGCTTGAACATCCAGACAATATTCGTGGAAAGCAGAGCCAGCGGGGTAGCTAAAGCATCGCCAACCAATACGCAATGCGCATCATAAAAAACACTTCTGGAAAAGACTCAGGCAAACCATGCAGATCACCCCAACGACCGAAACCACCACCCGCGCCGTCAACCTCCGCGT
>CAMDHJ010000205.1 GCA_945897865.1 Tepidiphilus sp. J10 | reverse complement strand
GATCCTAAAAAACGCAGTTGACCGGACTGTAGGTGCGAATTTATTCGCAAAATCAACCGCTTGTGTGCGAATGAATTCGCACCTACATCAGTAACGCAACTGCTTGAAATTTCACAATATTCAATCCCAACTGAGGATTCCAGGTTGATTGATCCGGCCGGATCAATCGGCGCTTATACGAAAACTCAGAAACACCCCGCGCCAATCCATCCGCAGCCGCTCAGGGCTGTTTCGATTGAGACATCTTGCGCGTCAACACGAACGCCATCCTGGCCAGCACCGCCACGCCCAGAACCAGGCTCGCCCACATCAGCACGCGTTTCCAGTCGTAGCGTTCGCGGGTTGCCGCATCCCCGGCCAATACACGCGCGACACCCAGACGGGCCGCGCCGATTGGCACCGCCAACTGGTCCAGCGCCACTTCTTGCCGATAGCCGGGGATCAGCGTATCGACCGGATATTCGGCGGGCCTGACGCTGCGATTGCCCCAAGCGATCTGGAACGGGCCAGCCCCTCGGGCGGTGAACACCAGACGCTGCGGCAACCAGCCGGCATCCATTCCCAGCGCCCCGCTGCCGAGTCCGCCGCCGCGCGCATCAACGCGCACCAGCCAGTAATGCGCACGGGTGGTGGTGAAGGCCAGATCCGGGCTGGTGACTTCGGCACCGTTACGCAGCAGGCGATAGACGCTGCCCGAGGTGACGGGGCGCCATGGATGTTCCGGCTTGGCGCGCGAAAGTATCTGCACGGCAACCACCGTGTTGGACTCGGGTAGTTTCAAGCGCAGCCGGTCAACCGGAAAGTGGCCGCCCAGATCGAAGGCATATTCGCCCGGCTTTTCTGCGTCAATCGTGGTCGCCGATTTCCATGCTCGCGGCGGTGCGGCCATCAGCGGCGCCAGTTCGACGGACAGCGAGTCCAGTTCAGGCGTCTGCGTCGGCATCTGCGTGGTTGTCGGCCAGGACAAGCGCAGATACTTGAATTTGCGCGGCTCTAGTTCGACCCGCGTCCGCTCCAGTTTCTCGCCGCCCGATTCCAAGCGCAGCATTGGTGCTGCATCGGTGAGCAGCGTCCAGCGCGACAGATCATCGCTACCTTCGACGCGCAGCTTGGTGATCAGATCACCCGCCTCTGCCGAGAAGACCGGCAACAGCGCGCCCATTGGACGCTCCAGCGCGCTCAGGTCCGCCAGATAGCCCAGCAGCACTGAATCACGCGAGGCGGTTTCACGCCCGCGCAGCGTGACCCGCGTCTGGATGCCGGTCCGATCCACCTGCACATCAACGTCCTGCAAGCCGGTTGCGGCGGCTCCGCGCAGCGGAAACAGCGGCACCCGCAGCGGCGGCTCAACCACTTTGGCGCCCTCGCTACGCGGCAGGAAAGCATGCGGCACCACTTCGCCGGCGGCATTGAACACCCGCAGGTCGCCCAGATCAGCACGCACCGCGCCCTCGTAGACAGCCGAGGGCAGCTCCAACCACAGCAGCGCTTCCTGACTGGCGGCTTCCACTGTCGCCGCGGAAGCAAAATCGCCAGGCGCTTCGGCGTGGACCGGGAGCGCCACCAGCATCAGGATGGCAAGCAGGTTTCTCATGGTGTTTCCTTTACAACGATCGCTTTCGGCGGGGCGGGGGCGAAATATCCCACCACCAGCATCAGCAGACCAACCCCGACGAACGAGACGATGCGTTCGATGGTACCGACATTGGACAGATCCACCAGCAGCAGTTTCAGCACCACCGCGAACATCAGACCGGCGCCGGACATCCACAGGCCGCGCCAGCCGCGACGGGTGGCCAGCACCATGGCGACCAGCGCGATCAGGGTCCAGAACAGCGACAGCGAGGCCTGCACCAGATCGGAAGCCAGCAGCACATCGATCCGGAACGGCACAGCGGCGTAATGGTGCAGCGTGCGCAGCAGCACGGCATTGGCCCAGATGAAGCCGCCTATGCCAAGGCCCGCCCATGCGGTGGCAAGCGGCATTCCCGCCATCGGCATCAGGCCCAGCCGGCGGGTATCGGCAAACCAGGCGACCAGCACCAGCAGCACACCGGCCTGGGCGAGATCGAGCGGGTTCAGCAGCGGCACATACGGCAGCGGCGCCGGGTTGGCGTCGGAGCCGAGCGTGGCCGCCAGGAACCAGACGACCAGGCCGGCCGCCAGCGGCAGCGCGCCCCAGCCGAGATAGGCATTCGGCCAGGCAAGCAGCGGCCAGCGTTGGCGCACTAACTGCATGGTCGACAACGCCAGCAGCGAGCCGGGGACCAACGCCCAGGCGATCAGCGGCCAGACTGCCTGACCGGCAACCCAGTCATCGATCATCCAGGCGACTTGCCAGGCGCCCAAGCCGGCGAGCAGCCAGAGTCCACCGGCATGCAACCATTCCAGCAACGGCAGTTTCGCAGCGTCATGCCGCCGCAACAGCCACCCATGCGCCGCGAAAGCAGCGGGCCAGGCCAGCCAGCCGAGATATGCGAACGGCCGGGCGAACGGCCGCGAGGATGTCCAAAACATGGATTGACCCAGTTCAGCCAGCGCCGCCAGCGCCATTAGCGGCAGCAGCGCCAAAGCCGGGATACGTGCCACCGTCCACGCCAGGCGCTGCGCCAGCCAACTGAAACCCAGGCAGGAAGCGGCGGCGAACAGCAACGCGGCATGCGTCTGGTAATCCGGTTCGACATGCTGCTCGATCTCGTTGAGGCCCGCCGCCGCCCACCAGATCACGCCCCAGGCAAACAACGCCAGACCGGCCAGATGGCGGATCGCGACGCCACGCGCGTCATCCGCATCGGTCTTCCAATCCAGCATCCAGGCGCAGAACAGGCCTGAAAGGGCAAGCAACAGCGCGCCAAGGTAAATGCTGTTGAGCAGCGGCAGGTCACCGACTACTGACCCGAAGTCGCTCAAATCGAACAGACCGGCGAGGATTTGCAGCGCCGCGCCGAACGCCCAGGCGGCGAGCCGCTTCTGCCGCACCCCGACCCAAAGAATGCCGGCGCCTTCCACCGCCCAGGCGGCTGAGGTCCAGCGGCCGTCAAAAGCGAGCGGAATGGCCAGGGTGGCGAACACCACGCCGATGGCTAGCAAAGCTTGCGGCATCAGGTTCGCCGCTTCCCGGCGCATCAGATAACGGGTCAGCAGCAGATAGAACAGCCCCAACGCCAAAGCGCTCCAGGCGGCGCCGTATTCGAACGCTTCCACCAGCTTCAGTTGCATCGCGAAGCTGAGCAACGGCACACCAAACAGCAGCGTGCCGTCCATCGCACGCTCATTGCGGTCACCGCCACGGCGGGCGAACAGCACGGCGATCGCCACATACATCAGGAAAAACAGCAGCAGGAATGGCTGGGTACTGGCGTATTGCTCGGGTTGATAGGTGGCACTCAGCCACATCCCGGCGATGCCGAAGGTGAACACGAAGCCGGTCAGATTGAGCACGCGCCAGGCTTTGAACCAGGCTATCGCCAGAATGCCGGCGTTGAGCACCGCGTAATAGCCGAACAGCAACACATGACTACCGTCCCCGGTGGAAGCCAGGATAGGCGCCAGAAAACCGCCTGCCGCGCCGAGTACCGCCAGCACCAGCGCGTCCTGCAGCACGGCGAGCATCGCCGCCAGTGCCGCCACCCCGAACAACAAGGCGAACGCCGGCAGGGCTGGCAACAGCGCATACAGCCGAAACGCCGCAAAAATGGTCAGGTAAAGCAAGCCCACTCCGCCGCCTTGCAGCGCCAGCGCATATCCCGCCCGGCTCTCCCGCAGCCGCCAGCCGACGATCAGCAGCGCCACCGCGCCCAGCGCCACGCCGGTCAAGCGCAGTTCGATGGGCAGATCGTAGGTCTCGTAGGCATGCTTGAGCAGGAACGCGACGCCGAAGAACAGGATGACCACCCCGATCCGTGCCACCAGGTTGCCCCCCATCAGCCATTCAACAATGCGCGGCGGAACGGTAGGCGGGTCATACCGCGCAACCGTGGGCTCGGATCGCCCGCTGGCGGCACGAGCGGGTTCCGTCGGCATCGGCGGCAGATCACCGGAATCGGCTTCGGCAACAGGGACGTGAGTGGGAACAAAATCGGCAACTGGCATGACGGGTTCGACAATGTCGGCGATCGGCGCCATGGCTTGCGCTTGCAACTCCGCCTCCGTTGCTAGGGGCGCCGTAGCGGACCGATCCTCCGTTGTCTCGCCCTTTTCGAGCGCGGCCAGCCGTTGCCGCACCTGTCGCATCTCATCGGACAGAACGCTCAGTTGCCGTTCCAGCTTCAGCACCCGATCCGGCTTATCGGGCGAATCGACACGCTGCCGGCGGTTCAGCAAGAAACCGGCGACAGCGCCGATGACGGCCCCGAGCACCCAGCCATCCGGCCAAAAAGCCGCGAACAACATTCCCCCGAGCAATGCCCCGATGAACCACATGCGCCCCCCTGCTTAGAAAAATCTGCGGCCTGTTGCGCCACCCTCGGGCGCGGGGTCTGATCACCCGCTGGCTCCGCGACCGAAGGATACCAACAAGTATCTCGCCCTTCTCGCCCGAATCGGGCAATCCGATCAGGGTCGCAAGTACGAGCACGAGTCACACACGCAGGGCGGAGAGGCAGCTTTAACAGGGCGTTGAAAAACGTGAAAAACCTCAATAAACCGTCATACCGGCGCAGGCCGGTATCCAGTAACCCGCTGATTTCGCTGAGCCCTCCGTGCTGGACCCCGGCCTCCGCCAGCGATAGAAAATCAAGCGCCTGTCGCCACGCCAGGTTCGCACACCACCCGGTTGCGCCCCGCCGCCTTGGCCGCATAGAGGGCATGATCAGCACGGTCGATCAACGCGGCGGCAGTCTCGCCAACGCAATATTCGCTGACGCCAATGCTGACGGTCAGGCAAATTCCGTCATCGAATGTGGCCACTGCAATGGCCTCGCGCAACTTTTCCGCCATCTTCATCGCATCGCCCAGATTCAGATGCGGCGCGATCACCAGAAACTCTTCACCGCCCCAGCGTCCAAAAATGTCAGATCCACGCAGATTGGCATGCACGATTTCACTGAAGCGTTTCAGTACGGCATCGCCGGCCG
>CAMDHJ010000204.1 GCA_945897865.1 Tepidiphilus sp. J10 | reverse complement strand
TGGCGGCGGTAGACGATGGTCTTGTCCAGCACCACCACCAACGCGGCCAGCGCCAGGACCAGCAGCGGGTAGATGATGACGCCGCCATGCTGGAGCGCCGCGATGGCGCTCTGGATGTCTTGCATTGTCTTCTCCGTATCAAGTGGGGGTTTGGTGAAGCGGGGGCAAAAACGCTGCCATTGCAGCCAGTGCGGATGCCGCGCAGCTCACACTATTGTTGAACAGGCCCGGATGCATAGCCATGAGTGACACAGACTATTGACTGCTGCGAGTTGAACCATCCGACGCTGTCACATGGACATAACCAACATCCGTTGAAACCTGGCAGATTCCCCACGTGAAAAAAGCTCTCCGCCGCTTCATTGCTTCAGTGTCAACGCAAGCAACGCCTCGATCATGGCGGGGCTATCAAACTCGCGGCCGCCCACGGCACGGTAGATCACTCGTCCTTGCGGATCGATAACGAAGGTGGTGGGCAGCCCCTTGACCTTCCAGCGCTGCATGGCTTTCGAGTCTTGATCCAGCAGAAGGGGAAAGTTGGGAGCGGGTTCCAGTTGGCCGGAAAATGAAAATACGGTGTCAGCATCTTCGCCCACATCCACCGCCAGCACGGCCAGCCCCTGCTTTTCCAGACGAACTCGAAGGCGTTCAAGCGAGGGCATTTCACGCCGACAAGGCGGACACCAGGTGGCCCAGAAATTCACCACCACCAGCTTGCCCTTGAGATCGGCCAGATCGTGCACCTTGCCATCCAGGTCGGTCAGACGCAGCGCCGGAGCAGGTTTGGGCTCCGCAATCGGAGTGAGCCCTTGAGTCAACGGCGGCAGGTCGGCAGCAGCAGCTGCTCCGGGGAGAACTGCCATACAAGCCAGCAAGAGAGTGAACAGGCCTTGCTTCATTCCACTTTCAGCGCGCACAAACGACATTTTCCAGTTTCCCTTCATAGGTCTTTCCCGCCACCGTCCAGCGGGCGATCAGATCAAATCGGCTGCCGGGTGGCAAACCGGTGGTCAGCATGCCTTGGTTCCACTCACCGACGGCGTATTCCTGTTCCGGTGGGAACTGCGCCCAGCGGAAAGCAATCTGCGCCGCTTCCGTCAGCCCCAACGCACGCCACTGTGCCATCCATGCTTCGACCGATTTGGGCGGCAGCGACTGGCCTCCGCTTTGTACGCGCCAATCGTCCAGGCGAAAACTCAGTTCGCCCGGCGCCGCATCGTTGCGCAGCACCGTCATGTATACGCAGGCGGTGGCATAGGGTTCCACTGCCTGTGGCGGGAAACCGCGATTGAGGTAGAACGCCCGCGCCGGATCCGGCGGGATCTGCGAAAGTAGGAGGGTGACGCCATGGGCGTGCGTCTCCCAGCTTGCCGCACCGGTTTCTGGATCGCTGCGTTGGGTCTGTGAAGCACTGGTTGGCAGTCCAGGCAGCAAGACGAGTGCTGCGGAAAGCAAGGCAAACAATCTTGAATTCATGCGATGGCTCAGTGAGGGGACGCATGATTATGGCTGTTTATCCGCCGCCGCGACCAGGAAACCGCCCCAGGGCAGGCGGCTTGGCAGGCAGCGCTCGCAAGCGCGGGAGAGAGGCGATGCGCCGGGCAGGAACAGCGCGCTACGCACCTGGATGTTGGCTAGCGGCAGTGCACTCAGAGCCTCGCAAATCTCGTCGGCCGTATGCCAGCGGGCACCTTCATATCCGCCCTTTCCTCCGTCTCGCCCCTTCTCCCGCCACAGCAGACTTTGCCGGTTGAGCAGTCCGACCACGATCCGCCGCCGAGCCACTCGCGCCATCTCACTCAGTGCCAGCCGCCAGTCGCCGATGAAACACAGTGCAGCGACCGAGACGATGCAATCGATGCTGGCATCGGCAAATGGCAACGCCCGGGCATCGGCTTCCAGATAACGCTCGTTGCGGCAATGCGCGCGGGCAAAGGCCAGGCGGGCTACATCGGTGTCCAGGCCGGTGACGTTCCAGCCATTACTGGCGGCGAAGTGGCGGGTGAACCAGCCGGTGCCGCAGCCCACGTCAAGGATGGTTTCGCCGGGTCGTGGCGCGAGCAGGCGATGCATCAGGCTGAATTCGGTCTCGCCGATCCAGCGCCCGCGTGTCGTGTTGTACCAGGCATCGTAGTCCGCCGGGCTCATGCCGTAAGTTGTCGCCAGGCGGTGATCAGAGTTGCGGCGGCAAGTTCGATTTCAGATAGGGTAGTGAAGCGCCCCAATGACAGACGCACCGCCCCGGCGGCGCATTCGCCGGAGCAGCCCATCGCGCCCAGCACGCCGCTGGCCGCGTGTTTCCCGGCATGGCACGCAGAGCCAGTAGAGGCGGCAAGACCCGGGGCAGCTGCCAGCAACTGCCAGCCGGCGATGTCGGGGAACGAGACATTCAAGGTATTGGGCAGTCGCTCACTGGCATGGCCGTTGAGCAGCAGGCCAGGGATGGCATCGGCAAGCCGCCACTGCAAGTCGTCACGTAGATTTCTGATGCGCGCGTACTCCATCCTCAAAGTTTCTCGCGCCAATCGAGTGGCCTCGCCCAAGGCAACGATATGCGGCACGTTCTCTGTGCCGGGGCGCAGACCGCATTCGTGGCCAGCGCCGAACTGGATTGATTGAATCGGCGTACCGGAGCGCACATACAACGCACCGACGCCCTTCGGCGCGTAGAACTTGTGCCCGGCCAAAGTCAGCAGATCACAGCCCAGCGCGTCAACATTAACGGGAATCTTGCCGACAGCCTGGGCAGCATCCACATGCATCAGCGCACCCGCCGCATGCGCTTGGGTGGCGATTTCAGCCACCGGCTGCAGCGTGCCCACCTCGTTGTTGGCGAGCATCACGGAGACCAGCGCCACGTCGGCATCAATATCAACTTGTTCGTCATCGACCCTGCCGGTCGCGTCTACGGCTATTGTTTCCACCTTCCAACCAGCTGCCGACAGATGCTCCATAGGCTGAGCCACGGCCGGGTGTTCAACGGCGGAATACAACAACCGATGGCGGTTGCCGCCCTGCAATGCCCGCGCAACGCCCAGAATAGCAAGGTTGTTGGCCTCAGTGGCGCAACTGGTAAACACGATTTCTTCCGGCCGTGCGCCGATGAGCGCTGCCACCTGTTCCCGCGCGTGATGCACAGCCGCATTGGCGTCGCGACCATAAACGTGATCCGAGGACGGGTTGCCGAATCCGGCTCGCAGCCAGGGCAGCATAGCCTCGATCACTCGTGGGTCGATCGGTGTGGTGGCGTTGTAGTCAAGGTAGATCGGAGAGTCGGTCATGGGTGATCGGAAGTTGAGGTTTGGATCAGTGGGCAATATCACGCTTCGCGCAGATCGTGCGCATGCCTGGCAACCAACGCGCCGCCTTGATAGACGCGCAATTCCCGCGCGGCGAACGGCTGCCACGCATCGTCGGAAAGTGGCTCGGTGGCAATCAGCGCACGGTGGCCGTGGACTCCCGATGATTCCAGGTAGTGCAGCCGATCATGGCCGTAAGCAATCAGGATGCGGCCATCAGAGAGCAGAAAATTGAACTTGCCCAGCGTGGCAATGGCATCTGCGAGTCGATTCAACGCATGTAGCCAGCTTTGCTGATCGTCATGGTTGTAGCTGCCGGCGATGCCGGCCAGAAGCTGGCAGAAAGCGAACTCCGAATCGGTCGCGCCGAGCGGGCTGCACGACAATTCAGCCACCGGCTGTTCGAACACCTCAGCGACCAGGCCATTGTGGGCAAATACCCAGGCGCGGCCGCAGCACAGATGCACGAAGGGGTGCGTGTTTTCCAGACTGAGTATCGGCGGATGCCGCGCCTTGCGGACATGGGCGATCACCAGGTCGGAAACCAGGTTGTCCGCTACATGCAGAAATGCGTCGCTGTTCCAGCCGGGCTCCGGCGATTTCTCAATTTTCGGATGGCCATCCAGCCAGTAAGCGACGCCCCAGCCATCGGGGTTGTCGGCGGCCGCGCCGCCACGCGCGCGGAATGGGGTCAGCCAGCGGCCAAGGCCGCGCGTGAGGCTGCTGCTGGCACCAAGTAATTCACACATATCGGTGCATTCGCTGCGGGTTGGGTGTGTTTTTCAATATTGGGTCTTAGAACACGGGGATCAACGCATAGCCCTTGGTCTGGTATCCGATCAGTGAATTGAAAGTGTTGGCGACCGGGTGCGCGCCCTTGATCAACTTGGCATGGTCGATTTTCATCATGCGTGTGGTGATGCCGCAGGCTTCCACCCGCACGTCGCGCGCGGCCAACTTTTCAACATGATCCGCAAGCTCCATTGCCGTAGCGGCATGTTCCGGGGGGATCACGCTGCTGTCGCTGCTCAAAAACCGAACCGCCGGCCCGCGAAACGCGACCACGATAAGCGGCTCGACGCCCTGCCGTTTCAAGCCATCGATGGTCTCGTCAACGATGCTCAGGATAGTCACGATGGCTTTGGGATTGCCGCTGGCGATGTCGAAAACGGCCTTGCCGGTCTTCACGCCTTCAAGTGCATGATGGTCATCCAGTTCGGCGGCGGAAGCGCCGAAGCCAAGGACGAGGGAAAACAACAGGGCGGAAAACATTGCGATACGCGACAGATTCATGGTGAAACTCCTTGGTTCAAAAAGCAAAAATTTCCTGGATTGCTCCGGGCAGGAACCTCGCCAGCATGACTGGCGAAGCAAAGTCAAAAAGTGCGGCTTATGTTTTCAGCCTTCCGTTTCAAGCATGCGATTCAGGGGCGCTTCAAGGGCTTCCGCCAGACCCGGCATGGCCTCCTCTGGCCCGCCATGGGCCTGCAGCCCGGCGAGGACATCGGCCGGCATCAAAATCACGCCGTCCTCGGGCTGGACTGCGGCGCCATTCAGCCAAAGACTGGGGAAGCCCTCAGCGTGGGCATCCCGCCGGTCGCTGAAAACCAGCTCGGCGACAGCTTTCAAGTGGCGTTCGAGCACATCGGCATAACCGGCGTACAGGGTGCAGCGCCCTCCGGGCGGCTGTTGCGATATCACTTTGATTTTCATGGCATCAGGCCGTAACAGGCGCGGGTTTGATGAAGCCGCTGAATTTCAGGAAAACAAAGGCATAAACCATGCTCGCCACGGCAATGCTCAAGTACGAGAAGCCCAGAAACAGGATCGACGGGTAGTAGCTGACATGGCTGTAG
>CAMDHJ010000203.1 GCA_945897865.1 Tepidiphilus sp. J10 | reverse complement strand
TGTCGCGTCCGGTCTACCTCGGTGGCCTGGGCTTCTCGATGAAATGGAACATGGGCTGGATGAACGATACCCTCGCCTACATCCAGCAAGACCCGATCTACCGCCGCTACAACCACAACAACCTGACCTTCGGCCAGCTCTACGCCTATTCGGAAAACTTCGTGCTGCCGTTCTCGCACGATGAAGTCGTGCACGGCAAAAACTCCCTGCTCGGCAAAATGCCGGGCGATGCCTGGCAGAAATTCGCCAACCTGCGCCTGTTGCTGACCTACCAGACCTGCAGCCCGGGCAAGAAACTGAATTTCATGGGCAACGAATTCGGCCAGGGCCGCGAATGGTCGGAACAGTGGGGGCTCGACTGGAACCTGATGGATGTCGACTGGCATGTCGGCGTCAGCAAGGCGGCGCGTGACCTCAACCGCCTCTACCGCGACCTGCCGCCGCTGCATGACCTGGATTTCGAAGTCGAAGGTTTCGCCTGGATCGATTGCCATGACGCCGATCAATCCATCCTCGTCTTCCAGCGCCGCGACCGCCAAGGCCGCTCGGTAGTGGTGGCGCTCAATTTCACCCCGGTGCCGCGTACCGGCTACCGCATCGGCGCCCCTGCCAGTGGCTTCTGGCGCGAAATTTTCAACAGCGATTCCACCCTTTACGGCGGCGGCAACATCGGCAACGGCGCCGGCCTGATGTCGGAAGATACCGCCTGGATGGGCTATCCAAGTTCACTCGTCATCACCTTGCCGCCGCTGGGAGGCATCATCCTGTATCAGGACTGAGCCAGCCATGGCCGCCGATGTGTCGTGCATGCTGCTGCAAAGCGGCCGACGTGAACCGATCCATTTTGAAGACGTCAGCGAAAACATCGCGGCAAAAAGCGGCCTGGTCTGGATCGAGCTGAATGATCCAGACAAAAACACACTGGAGTTGTTGCAAGAAGAACTAGATCTGCATGAACTGGCCGTTGAAGACGCGCTCTCCGCTCACCAGCGGCCCAAGGTCGAGGATTACGCTGGTGGTCTGTTTGTCGTGCTGCGCACCGCGCGGCTGTGGGACAACGTCATCGAATACGGCGAAACCCACGTTTTTTGCGGCGACGGTTACCTGACCATCATTCGCCATGGCGTTGGACCCGGCTACCGCCAGGTACAGGAGCGGCTGCAGGCCTACCAACGCGCATTGACCCCTGGCCTGGCGCTCTACGCATTGATCGACCATATCGTCGACGACTTCCGCCCGCTCGCCGCCGGCCTGGAAGAACGCTACAGCGACCTGGAAGCCGCACTCTTCTCGGGCGGGCTTTCCAGCGACAACCTGCAACACCTGTTCGAGACCAAACGTGAAATCCAGGCATTGATGTCCGCCGTGCAACCGGTACCCGAGATCTGCGGCGACCTGATCCGGATGCACACCAACATCGTAGACAAGGAACTCCGCGCCTATTACCGCGACGTCAAGGACCACGCGCTGCGTCTGGTGCAAGGCCTTGACCGACAACGCGACCTGATCAGCGACGCAATGCAACTGTCGATGACCACCGCAGCCCTGCAACAAAGCGAATCCGTGCAAAAACTTGCTGGCTGGGGCGCCATCCTCGCCATTCCAACGCTGGTGTTCAGCCTTTACGGCATGAACTTCAAAACCATGCCGGAACTGGAATGGACGTGGGGCTACCCGCTCGCCCTGCTCGGCACCGCCGCTGGTTGCTTCTGGTTGTATCGAAGATTGAAGCAGCGCGGCTGGATTTAAGCGCCCAGCCAAAAGGCCTTACACCCCTTGCGCCAGAATTCTGTCACCGACGCGTAGCGCGTTGGCGTAGATCGTCCAGGTGTAGGGCACACTGCCGCCGGTGGGCATGAAGCTGGCGTCGGCGACGAACAGGTTGTCGACGCCGTGCATGCGGCAATCCGGGTCGAGCACCGATGCGCGCGGGTCTCGCCCGAAGCGACAGCCGCCCGCCACCAGATTGGGCGGCGGCGAGTCGGAGACACTGACCACGACGTCTTTCGCCCCCAGCGTTTGCAACACTTTCGCGCCGCGTTCCGACAGATAGCGGCCGACCTTCAAATCGTGCGGGTGCGGCGCCAGGCGGATGCGTGCCACCGGCCGTCCCCACTTGTCCTTCACCCCTGCCGCCAGCGCGACAAAGCCGTTATCAGTCGGCAGCCAATCGGCGAAGGATTCGCAGTCGATGCGGCGTTCGCCGCGAATGGTGGTTTCCAGGCGGCGCTTGAACGCGCTGCCCCAGACCAGATTGCCGTCATCGTCGCGACGTTCGGCCAGGGCGCGTGATATGACGTTGGGATGCCCCATCAGGAAGTCGAGCAAGCCGCCTTTGATGCGGCCCAGCTTGGGGTCGTCGATCACGTACCAGTCGTGCAGCGTACGGTTGAGAAACGGGCCGACCACCCGCGCCTGGGCAGCACGTTCGGCGTCGAGCTCGCCAAACACCAGGCGACCATGGCTGACGCCACCGGCGGAAAACACCAGATTGCGGCCAACCTGACCGTAGCGATTGCCGAGTCCGCGCGGATGGCGCGGACCGGTGCTGGCCAGCAGCAGGCGGGACGTTTCGATGGCCTGGCAGCCGACCACATAAACCTTCGCCGTCACCCGCTGGCGCCGGCTGTCACGGTCAAAGTATTCAACCGCCTTGACACGACCTTTGGCATCGCTTGCCAGCCGGAACACCTGGCTATGTGGACGCACCTCGCATCGACCGGTCGCCACCGCATCATCCAGCAGCGCGGCTCGGGAACTTCCCTTGGCTCCGGTGGAACAGCCGTAACTGCCGCAATAACCGGCGTATTCGCAGCTTCGCCGTTGCCCCTTGGGCTGTGACAGGATGGCGCGCGGCAGCGGCAAGGCCTGGTAACCCAGTTGCGCGCAGGCGGTATCGATCCAGGCCGATACTGGGTGCTCGGCGGTCGGCGGATAGGGAAAATCCGGCGTCGAGCGCGGTTCCAGGAATGCGTGCGGCACCACCCGGCCGGAAACGCCGACGACACGCTCCACCTCGGCGTAATAAGGCTCCAGCGTGTCATAGTCAATCGGCCAATCGACCACGTTGGCGCCCTTGATCGGGCCGAATTCGCTGCGCAAACGGAAATCGACCGGCTTCAGGCGGTGGAAGAAACCGGACATGAAGTTGCTGGAACCGCCCACCACATTGCCGTTCCAGAAATCCCAGCCAGACTCCAAGGTGGGCGTAGCCGACCAGGCGCGGCCCTCGCGTTCCTCGATGACGTGTTGCTCGTCGCGAAGGTCTGGCGTGTAGACACTGCGCCGGCAACAGGCCAGTTCGTCCTTGGTGAAATCGGCCTCGCTGAACCACGGCCCTTTCTCCAGCACCAGCACCCGCTTTCCGGCCATCGCCAGACGCCAGGCCACCGCGCCGCCACCAGCGCCGCTGCCGACAATGACCGCATCGAACTCGTTGTCCGGTTTAGCGTTCATGCAGCACACCATAACGTTGGTCCTGCAAGGGGCGGGGAAAGCCAGGCTGATGCGCCAGCCAGGCCCAGCCGATACCGTTCGGGTTGCCGCCATAGATCGGGTCGGCGAGCAAGGCTTCGCATAGGTAGAACAACAACGTGGCAACCCAGTTTTCCCCCTCGGGCGTGCTCACCACTTCACGCAACACCTGTTCGCGGTGGGTCGGGTCAAGCTTGATAAAGCTCGTCTTGTGGCGTTGCCGGCTGAGGTCTTCCAGCCAATCGACGCCTTTCAGGAGGAAGCGTTGCTCATCGCGATCGCCGCGCGGATCGCCCAGCACGCCTTGCAGGTAGGCCAGCGCGTGAATTTCTTCCGCTCCGGGTGCATCGATTTCGGAGGGAAACAAATGCGCCTGCACCGCCGCCAGCAATGGCCAAGGGTTTCCTGTGTTCGCGCCAGCGCTCGCGCCAATCGGCGCAAACAGCGCCGCGAGACCACCAGCGCTGGCGAGCAGAAAACGGCGACGCGTCAACAAACCCTGCCGCCAGGCAGCAAGCTCGTCTGGCAGCGTCAAGTGGTGTGTGTTGGCTGGCAAGGGTAGCGGCTGGCTGGGCATGGGCGCGGCGGCGGACAGCCGGCGGGACAATTGATCGACATGATGGTATCCAAACCTGAAATGGAACGGTGCTAACTTTCGTCGCGGCAAACCCGGATTCCTGACAGATCACGAATAAATCCAAAACCCGGAAATCCATTGTCATGAATCAGCAGTACAACCGACCAATCCGTCAAAGAGACTTGAAAAGTGTGACTTCCCCAATTCGACGAATACTCATGGTGGCCTTGTTTCTCGGGGTGTTGCTGGCGATCTTCCAGCTGAGCGGCCTGCGCGATCATTTCAGCCTGGCGTTCTTGCGCCAGACCATCCTCGACAACCAGATCAGCGGACTGCTGGTTTTTACGCTGGTATTTGCCTTGGGCAACCTGATCCAGATCCCCGGCTGGCTGTTTCTCGCCGCCGCCGTGCTGGCGTTGGGACAAGTCTGGGGCGGACTGGCGACCTATATCGCCGCCAGCATTTCCTGCCTGGTCAGCTTCCTGCTTATCCGATTTGTCGGGGGCGATGCCCTGCGCCAACTGGATAACCGCGTTATCTCTCGCATCCTCGGACATCTCGACGCGCGCCCGATCTGGAGCGTGGTGCTGGCAAGAATGTTGTTTCAGACCCTGCCGGCGCTCAATTACGCCCTCGCGTTGTCCGGTGTCCGTTTCCGAACCTATCTGCTTGGCACCTTGCTCGGGTTGCCCCTACCCATCGCCTTGTATTGCCTGTTCTTCGATGCTTTGGCACGTTCACTCCACCTGAATTAAGAAGACATCCATGCAGGCCTCTTTTCTCCAAGACGCGTTCTTACCCGCTTTGCCTTTATTGCTCTGGCATGCCGCCGGAATGACGGATTTGGAATAAATCAGAGATTCCTAGCGCAAGGACTCGCACAAGTCTTCGTCGAGTTAAGAGAGGTCTTCAATCACAAATGAAAAATATCTTGATAAGTTTTGTCAGGAATTGACGTGTGCGCCGACCAAAGGTTGAACGATGCTATATCAGGCCATTTTTGGGCACGGGCAGCATCGTCATGAACCGCCCATTTGGGCTTACGAAATGACCTTAGGAGACTTACCATGAACGCACGTAAAACCCATCTGACCGTCGCCCTGGCTGCATCCATTGGCGCCGCAGCCGGCTTCGCAGGCAATGCCCAGGCTG
>CAMDHJ010000202.1 GCA_945897865.1 Tepidiphilus sp. J10 | reverse complement strand
CGTCGGCGCTCATCTTGGTCGCGGTGAAGATCACCGCCTGGGTCAGTTCCACATCACGCAGCAGCACGTCGAGCAGGCGGCGCTTATGGCCGACGTCATCGGTGAACAGCAGACGCTGGTCGATATTGGCTTTGTGCTCTTCCTTGGTGGCGACTTCGATGCGCTTGGGCGACTTGGTCATGTTCATCGCCAGTTTGCCGACCATGCCATCCAGCGTGGCGGAGAACAGCAGGGTCTGACGTGATTCCGGGGTCTTCGACACGATGTGCTCGATGTCTTCGATGAAGCCCATGTCCAGCATGCGGTCGGCTTCGTCCAGCACCAGCACTTCCAGGCGCGAGAAATCGATGCGGCCGCGTTCGATGTGGTCGATCAGACGGCCGGGGGTGGCAATCATCACTTCCGGGTTGTAACGCATGGCCTGGAACTGCGGGCCGAACGGCGCGCCGCCGACCAGACAGACGGTGCGCAGCTTCTTGATGCCGGCGCCGTAAATGGCGGCCTGCTTCTGCACCTGCAAAGCCAGTTCGCGGGTCGGGGTCAGTACCAGCAGACGCGGGCCTTGACCGGGCAATTGTGAGGGTTCAGCCAGTTTGTGCAGGCTGGGCAGCAGGAAAGCGGCGGTCTTGCCGCTGCCGGTGTGGCTGGAGACGAGCAGGTCGGAACCGGCCAGCGCGGCGGGCACGGCTTCCATCTGGACTTGCGTCGGCTCGGTATAGCCGGTGGTTTCCAGACACTTCAATACGATGGGGTTGAGACCCAGATCAGCGAAACTCATGTAAATCCTTTCGATACTTGTCCCTACCTGCCATCTTGATAGGCAAGCAAAAGACATCACGTCCCGCAGGGGGACGAAAACAGAAACGCTCCGGCCGACAATTTTGGCCGTGTCGATTCTCGCGAAACATCGGCGCCAACCGAATGCCGCGAAGCCGAATCGACGGAAACGAATTCCGTGGAAAGGATCAGGTGAGGTCGGGGACGATGGGGCTGTGAAAACAGTCCCGTGGGCTAGATAGAACAACGATCAGGCGATCGCGAAGCCAACTACTGCATTGCACAACGGCGCGCACTATAAGTGAAAACCCATTGAATTAACAGTCATTTTTGTGCCAGAACGGAAGAATGCCCAATCTTGGTTCAATTCTGTCGCTCAATCAGCATCGCATCGCCGTAACTGAAAAAACGGTATTGCTGCGCCACAGCATGTGCATACGCCTGGCGCAGCAACTCGCTGCCGCCGAACGCCGAAACCAGCATCAGCAGGGTTGATTTCGGCAAATGGAAGTTGGTCAGCAAGCGCTCCACCACATTGAACCGATAGCCCGGCGTGATGAACAGATCGGTTTCACCTTCGCCGGCAATCAAGGTACCGGAACGGGAAGCGGATTCGAGCGCGCGCAGGCTGGTTGTGCCCACCGCGCAAATCCGGCCACCGCGTTGTTGCGCTGCCTGAATGGCTGCCAGCGTTGCCTCGGGAATCGCATAACGCTCGCTATGCATCACATGTTCGGCCAGCGTTTCGGCGCGCACCGGCTGGAACGTGCCGGCGCCGACATGCAGGGTGACAAATGCGGTTTCAACGCCTTGCGCGCGCAAAGTCGCCAGCATCGCCTGATCGAAATGCAAGCCTGCTGTCGGTGCCGCCACCGCGCCGGGATTGCTGGCATAAACCGTCTGATAGCGTGTGTCATCGTCGCCTTCGGCCGCCCGGTCGATATACGGCGGCAACGGAATCGCGCCATGCAGATCAAGCCACTCCAGCACGCTATGCGCCGGGTCGAAAGCAACCCGAAACAGGTCGCCCTCGCGCCCGGTCACCCGCGCCGGAATCGCATCGGCAAAACGAATCTCAGCTCCAGGTTTGGGCGATTTGCTGGCACGCATGAACAACAGCGCCTCGTGTTCGCTCAGCACCCGCTCGACCAACGCCTCGATCTTGCCGCCGCTGGATTTCTCGCCATACAGGCGCGCCTTGATCACCCGGGTATCGTTGAACACCAGCAAATCACCGGGGCGAAAGAAACCCGGCAACTCGGCGAACAATCGATCGGCATAAACCGCATGCGGCGAATCGATATGCAATAACCGGCTGGCATCGCGCCGCGCCAGCGGATAGCGCGCGATCAGCGCATCGGGCAATTCGTAATCGAAATCACTGGTTTTCATGAGGGCGCGGATTATACGTTGCCCAGAACCTGTCCCTTCAGCCATAATTGCCGCCCTTTCCAGCCCCGATGGCGGAATCGGTAGACGCACTGGATTCAAAATCCAGCGCCGCAAGGCGTGCCAGTTCGAGTCTGGCTCGGGGCACCAATTAGTAGTCCAAGGTAGTCCAAAGCAGTTCACTAAACCCGCCAAAGTGCGGGTTTTTTATTGGCATGGTCTTTTGCAGAACCCGGTCTAGCTCACCTGTGGGTTTGGATTCTGAGAAACTCGCGGCTATGAGGTTTTCTGCTGACTGAATAACCCGCCTTGGGAGCATGAATGAACCAACAAGAACAACTGGCCGAACTGCTGCTGAGTCTCGTCCCGGCCAACGGCAACGCCATCGGCAACCAGGCGTTACGGGAAAAGTTCATTGCGGGCGCGGCAGCCGCCGGGCTGGATGCGGATGAAGCGCTGTTTGAATCACTGCGCACCCGGTTGATTGATCAGGGCATGTTGACCAAGGGCAAGGGACGCGGCGGTTCCATGCATCGGGCCAATCCGGATCTGGCTGATTTCGATCTGGCCGCGCCGCAGACCGACCCGGTCGCCCCGCGCAAGCCCGCAGCCCCCCGGAAGCCCCCCGCTCCTGCCGCGCCGGAGGAACCCCAGGTCATCGCCTATCGCCATGCCGACCGGCGGGCGAACAATCCGGAAGTGGGCATGGTCACGCCGGACAGCGATCCGGAGGGCGGCAAGACTCGCTGGGCGTATGACCCGCATCTGGACCCGGCGCTGCAATTTGACTCCGGCCGGGCCAACCTCGAAAGTCTGATCGACGATGCCCTTGCCAGTGGTAACGAGGCCACCATGCGCGCCGCCCTGGAAGAACTCAAACGTCTGCAAACGCCTTATCTCAACTGGAGCGGCAAGGCAGAACGCACCAGCTTCGAAGTGGACACGGTCAGCCTGCATGTGCATGAACGCATCGACCCCGCCAGCATCCTGCGCGCGGTGCAGAAACGGATGAAGGATGGCGAGGTGAAGGACGGACCCGGTCAGGGCGATTTTTTCCGCGCCTGGTTCGAAGAACCGCTGCCGCTGGCCAAGGCGGTGGAGTTCTACAAGCACGACCGGGGCTGGATGAACCGGCTGGTGGCCGGCGATTCGCTGCTGGTGATGAACTCGCTACTGCGCAAAGAAGGCATGGCCGGACAGGTGCAGATGATCTACATCGACCCGCCCTACGGCATCAAATACGGCTCCAACTTCCAGCCCTTCACCAATAAGCGCGACGTGAAGGACCGCGCCGATGCCGATCTGACCCAGGAACCGGAAATGATCAAGGCATTCCGGGATACCTGGGAGTTGGGCATCCACTCCTACCTGACCTATCTGCGCGACCGGCTATTGCTGGCTCGGGAGTTGTTGAACGAGACCGGCAGCGTGTTTGTGCAGATTTCGGATGAGAACCTGCATCATGTGCGAGAGGTAATGGATGAGGTTTTTGGCGCAGCTAACCTCATAAGCCAAATCACCGTGACGAAAACCAGTAGCGCATCCAGTGAGCTCTTAGCAGGTGTTGCGGACTACCTCGTCTGGTATGCAAAAGCTGCAGAAAAGGTGAAGTACCGGCCGATCTACCAAACCAAGGGAATCGGTGGGGTTGGTGCCACACAGTACAACCTCGTCCAAGAATCAAATGGCCGCCGCCATCCTTTGGGACAGAACGGGCTTGAAGGTAACAGCCGTCTATTCAGCCACGACAACTCAACTAGTCAGCGCCCTCCCGGTGATTTCCCCGTCTCTTTTCAAGGGCAAGAAATTCGGCCAGGCAAGGGTTACTGGAAAACCGGTGAAGCAGGTATGGCAACGCTTGCACGTGCAAACCGCCTGATGCTCATTGGCAATACGTTGCGTTACATCCGCTTTCTCGATGATTTTCCTGTGTTTCCATACAACAACGTGTGGACGGACACCGGCACCTCCGGGTTCTCCGACAAGAAAACGTATGTTGTGCAAACCAATGCGAGCATCGCAGAACGCTGCCTCCTGATGACCACCGACCCCGGCGATTTGGTGTTGGATCCCACCTGCGGTTCCGGCACCACTGCCTTCGTCGCCGAGAAATGGGGCCGCCGCTGGATCACATGTGATACCTCGCGCGTGGCGGTGACCCTGGCCAAGCAGCGGCTGATGACGTCCAGCTTCGATTACTACGAACTGCGCTACCCGCATGAAGGCATCAAGGGCGGCTTCTTCTACAAGACCGTGCCACACGTCACGCTGAAGTCCATCGCCAACAACCCGGAGATCGACGAGATATACGAACGGATGCACCCGGAAATCGAGGTGGCACTGTCTGTCTTGAACCAGGCGACGTTCCACAACATGAAGGAATGGGAAGTTCCATTCGATTTCGCCCCGGTCTGGCAGGAAGCGGCGCGCGCACCGTTCGATGCCTTCCACGCCGCTCGGCAATCCATGCAGAAGCAGATGGACGCTTCCATCGCCGCCCATGCCGATCAGGAAACGCTGTACGACCAACCGCAAAAAGCGAAGAACAAGCTGCGCATCACTGGCCCGTTCACGGTGGAAGCGGTGCCTTTCCCGTCGGTGAAGGCGCTGGATACGCTGGGAGCAGCTGCTCAGCCGTTTGAAGCCGATGTCAGCATCGCCCGCTCCGGCGAGTCGGCGCGGCAGCACCAGTGGCGCGATGAACTGCTGAAGACCGGCATCCGTGGCAAGGGCGGTCAGATGATGAAGTTCGCCGACCTGGAGACCCTGCCGGACACCACCTATCTGCATGCGGTGGGCAATCTGGACAGCGGCGAACGGGTGGTGGTGAGCTTCGGCCCGGAACATGCGGCGCTGGAACAGCGGCAGGTGGAAATGGCGCTGCGCGAGGCGGAGAAAATCCGCCCGACGCCGCGCTACATCGTGTTCACCGCCTTCACCTTCGCCCCGGAGGCGGCGAAAGACATCGACGAGATGAAGTGGCCGGGCGTCACCCTGCTCAAGGCGCAGATGAACACCGACCTGCTGACCGAAGATTTGAAGAAGGCGCGCAGCAACAACCAGTCGTTCTGGCTGATGGGCCAGCCGGATGTCGAGGTGCGCAAACTTGATGACGGTCTGTACCAGGTGGAGGTGAACGGTTTCGACTATTTCGATACCGCCAAGGGCGAACTGGTCTCCGGCGGCAAGAACAAGAT
>CAMDHJ010000201.1 GCA_945897865.1 Tepidiphilus sp. J10 | reverse complement strand
ATCAGATAACCCTCGGCCCGCAACTGAGTCAGGATGCGCTCCGAATCGAAGGTGTTTTTCGGGCAGCCGAGGGAGACGAAACCGATTTTCGGGATGGTTTTCGCGTTCATTTATTCAAGTTCCATTCAGGCCGGTGGTTTTGGCTGATTCAGGCTGATTTCAAGCCGCGCGCCTGCATTGCGGCATAGCGGAAGATCGCCTGCGGGTTCTCGGTCAGGTTCGAAAAAGCCGATTTCAGCGCGCTGATGTCCGCCATCGTGATGCGTCCGTGCTGTTCCAGCTTGGGTGCGCCACTCAACAGCAGGGTTTGCCAGAAGTCGACAAAATCTAGGCGCGCGGCGGGGTCTGCCAGACGGGCATCCATCTGCGCAGAGACTTCATAAAATGTGATCTGTTCAAAGCCGGCGGCATTCAGCAAAGCGCCCAAACGAACACCAACATCGGGATCGCCGCCGAGTTCTTCCTGCAAGCGGTTGAACGCCCGCCAGTAGTGTTCCAGCGCCGGCTGATGCGGATGCGCATACAGGCCGCTGTTGAATACTTCAGTGCAATAAAGCACGCCGCCCGGCTTCAGCACCCGCAACACTTCGCGCAGCACGCCGAGGTGATCCGACAAATGCTCCAACACCCAGTAGATGCAGGCGGCATCGAAACTCGCGTCGGGAAAGGGTAATTGATAGGCGGAAGCCTGCGTCAATTCGACGCGGCCGGCGTTTAGCGCCTCTGCCAGAAACTGACGTGCTCGATCAAGTTGCAATGCAGAGGCATCAATGCCGGTGAAATGAGCGTCCGGAAAACGCCGCAGCAGAACCTGCAGTTGAGCCCCTACGCCACACCCTACTTCCAGCACCGAAGCGCGGCCAGACAAATCGACGCCGGGTTGAATCCAGGGCTCAAGAAAGCGGCCCTGGCGAATCAGGCGGGCTTGTTCGTCAGGTTCGAACGAATGGATATAGCGTTCACTCAAAGCGTTCACTCAATCTGCAGCAAGCCTTAGCCCGGCATCTTGTAATTGTCCTGCGAGAACAGATCGATGCCGCAGCGCAGGTTATCCGCCCAGTCAAGGAAGGCGTTGATCGCTTCCTTTCCCTTGAACCAGCGGCCATGCTGCGGCACCAGCATTTCGACATCCATCTCGCGGACCATGTTGGCCCAGAAGCGCACAACCTTGCTGGATACCATGTAGCGACGATGGAACCCCTCCATGTATTGGAGGTGGGCGGTAAATTCGGCTTTGGTGGTGATTGGCTTCGCGATCTTGTCGTGATGCACCAGCGAAGCGCCCATGTCGCCGCTGAATAGAATCTTCGCCTTGCTGTCGTAAAACTGGAAATTGCCTTCGGCATGGAGGAAGTGTGCCGGTACCGCAACCATGCGGGTATCGCGCATCGGAATCACCATGCCCTGATCGGGAATGCCGATCATGCGGCCGATGGTTCGGTTGCCGGTGCAAAAATGCGGTACGAATCGCTCCCAGAGTGCAGAAACGTAGAGCGTGCAATCTGTTGCCGAAAGCCACTTGTTGAGCGAAGCAACAATGTCCGGATCCTGATGTGAGGCGAAGATGTATTTCAGATTCTTGAACGGAAAGTAATGCTGCATCGCCATGATCAGCGCGTTGTAGGTCATGTTGCCGGCTGGGTCGATCAGCGCGCCTTCCCCATCCGAGACGATGAGAAACTGGTTCGCTTGCACCGCATCGCTGCCGGTGTCATCCACCAGGTCGTTGAACATCAGGCAAACATGTTTGCCATCGTTGAAGAGTTCAATTGCCATTTGTTAACGTCCCCAAAAAAAACTCAATGTGCATGCATCCATTCATGTGCCAAGGTACCCGCCGCCCAGACGGTCAGGATGCCGAGGCCGATGAGTAACGCCTGTTGGCCGGTATGGGCCAGTTCCACCCGTTTGTGAAGGCCAGGAATCAAGTCGGCCACGGCAACATAAATCATGCCCGAGGCGGCAATCGCCAGCATGTAGGGCAAGATCCATTGCATCGGTGCGAGCAGGAAATAGCCCAGCACGGCACCCACCATCATCGCCAGGCTGGACAGCAGGTTGAGCAACAAGGCCTGACGCTTGGTGTAACCGGAGTGCAGCAGAATCAGGAAATCGCCGAGTTCCTGCGGTACTTCATGCGCGGCGATGGCGAAGGCGGTCACCACGCCAAGCTTGAAATCGACCAGGAACGCGGCGGCGATCATCACCCCATCGACGAAGTTGTGCACCGTATCACCAACCGTGATCATCAAGCCGGAACGGCCATGGTCGTGCTGGTGATCATGCGGCGGTGGCGCGAACGCCTCGGCGCCGTGCGCTTCGCAATGCGCGGTATGGCAATGTCGCCAGAGCACCAGTTTTTCCAGAATGAAGAAACCCATGATGCCAGCCAGCACCGTCGCGCTCAGTGCTTGCAGGCTGCCCGCCTCTTCCAGCGCATGCGGCAGGATTTCCAGAAACGCAGCACCAAGCAAGGCGCCGATGGCATAACTCACCATCACCGGCACCCATTCCACCTTCATCCGCATTGCCACGCTCGCCAGCAGAACGGACAGCACGCCGCCGGCGGCGCTGGCGAGAAGAATTGCAACAAGCAGGCTCATTGAAATGCCAAGCGAGGAAAAGGGCGAGATTCTAGCTGTTTCAAGCGGATCACTCGCGCCAGATCACACTGGCCATACGGCCGGTCTTCGCCTCACGGCGATAGGAGAAAAAGCGATCGGCGTCGCTGAAGGTGCAGAGGCCGCCGCCATAAACCTGTTCAACGCCGACTTGCGCCAGCCGGATGCGTGCCAGTGCGTAGATATCGGCCAACCATTTGCGAGGTGCGCCATCCAGCGTACCGGGCAGCGCCGGACGAAACGCAATCGCGGTCAGCGCATGTTGAGAAACAAAGTTCTCGCGCACTTCCTCGCCGACCTCGAACGCTTCCGACCCGATCGCCGCACCCATCCAGGCCAGAATGCGATCCGGTGGCACGCGCATCGAAGCCACCGTGGCTTCCAGCACGCCCGCCGCCAGGCCGCGCCAACCGGCATGCGCGGCGGCAACCACGCTGCCGGCTTCGTCGCAAAACAATACCGGCAGACAATCGGCGGTCAGGATGGCGCGCACGTGATTCGGTTCGAACGCCACGCTGGCATCTGCTGCGGGTGTTTCCGACGTGGCTTCGCTGATTACCTTGCTGATCACCTCGCAGCCATGCACCTGATTCAACCAGAGCGGCTCAGCCGGCAAACATTGCCTTAACAAACGGCGATTTTCCGTGACCGCAGCCGGGTCGTCGCCGACATGGCTGGCCGGGTTGAAGCTGGCATATGGCGGCAAGCTGACGCCGCCGGCGCGGGTGGTCATCACCGCATGCACATTGGCCGGTGCCGGCCAGTCGGGAAGGATCCAGTCAGGTTGCATGGTTCTGCTCCAAGGTGGTCAGGAGAGCGGCGAAATCCTGCGGCGGTGGCGCTTCCCATTCCAGGGGCTCGCCCGTTATCGGATGCACCAGACCCAGTCGCACCGCATGCAGCGCCTGACGTGGGAAGGTTGGCAAACCCGGCGGCTGGTTTTTGCCTCGATACACCGTATCACCCAACAGCGGATGCCCCAGATGCGTCAGATGCACCCGAATCTGGTGCGTGCGGCCGGTGGCCAGGCGGCATTCCACCCAGGCTGCGCGTGGATACTGCTGCAGCACTTTCCAGTGGGTCAGCGCAGATTTGCTCACCGACGAGTCCTTGTCATGCACCGCCATTTTGACCCGCTGCGTCGGGTGGCGACCGATCGGCGCGTCGATCGAACCTTCGGCGCGCGTGAATACGCCCAGCGCCACCGCCCAGTAAATCCGTTTCACCGTGCGTGCCTGCAAATCGCGCACCAGTTGCGTCTGCGCTTCCAGCGTCTTCGCCACCACCATCAGGCCGGATGTGTCCTTGTCCAGCCGGTGCACGATACCGGCGCGCGGAATGGTATTGGCCTGCGGCAGGTAATGCAGCAGCGCGTTCAGCAAGGTGCCCTGCCAGTTGCCGGCGCCTGGGTGCGTCACCAGGCCGGCCGGTTTGTCGATGACCAGAATGGCATCGTCTTCATAGACGACGTTCAAAGCGATCTCTTCCGGCTGGTAGGCGTTGTCCTCCGGTAGCGCTTCCGGCGTTACCAACACGCTTTCGCCGCCCCAGACCTTCTGTTTCTGGCTTGCCACCGCGCCGCCAAGCAGGATATGACCGGATTCAATCCAGCTTTGCAGCCGGCTGCGGGAAAACTCGGGCAACAGCTCAGCCAGGCTCGAATCGAACCGTTTGCCGGCATGTTCCGGTGGAATGGTGAGTTGGCGGGGATCGGTCATGGATGGCGTGGAGGTGGAAATACGACGAGAAACGCGCGGGGCAGACGGGTAGGTATAATGCGCCGCTCTTTTTGGGGACCAAGATGCGGCGAATTCTAGCTTTCCTGATGGCGATGAGCCTGATTACCGGTTGCGGCTTGTTGCCGGAGCAGATCGATGAGACCAAGAACTGGTCGGCATCCAAGCTTTACTTCTCAGCCAAGGAATCGTTGGCCGAAGGTAATTTTGCCGAGGCAATCAAGATGTTCGAGAGTCTTGAAGCGCGCTATCCCTACGGCGCCTATGCGCAGCAAGCGCAACTTGAAGTGGCCTACGCCTATTACAAGGACAACGAGCCTGCATCCGCCATTGCCGCGTGCGAGCGCTTCATCAAGCTGCATCCGAATCATGCCAACGTCGATTACGCCTATTACCTGCGTGGCCTGGCGAACTTTGTCGAAGACCAGAGCGTGTTTGCCCGTTTCGGTGATCAGGATATGAGCGAACGAGACCCGAAAGCAGCGCGTGAAGCATTCGACGCCTTCCGGCAACTAGCCACTCGCTTACCGGACAGCAAATATGCCGCTGATGCCGTCGCCCGGATGAATTATCTGGTCAACAACTTGGCCGCCAGTGAAGTCCATGTCGCACGCTATTACTACAAGCGTGGTGCCTACATCGCTGCTGCCAATCGTGGCAAATATGTGCTGGAGAATTACCAGCAAACTCCAGCGCTGGAAGAAGCTGTCGCACTGATGGCCCGCAGCTACGACAAACTCGGCATGAACGATCTGCGTGATGACGCGCTGAAGGTGCTCAAACACAATTTCCCGAACAGCGCATTCCTCACCAGTGAGGGGCGACTGCCCGAAAAAACCTGGTGGAAGTTCTGGTAAGCATCGGGTGAAACGTGATGCGGCTGTGCCGCTGGTGAAACGTGAAATGTGAACACCTCGTTTCACCTTTCACCTTTCACCCTTCACCTTTCACCCTTCACCCTTCACCCTTCACCCTTCACCTTTCACCCTTCACCTTTCACCCTTCACCCTTCACCCTTCACCTTTCACCCTTCACCCTTCACCCTTCACCCTTCACCCTTCACCCTTCACCCTTCACCCTTCACCCT
>CAMDHJ010000200.1 GCA_945897865.1 Tepidiphilus sp. J10 | reverse complement strand
CGGGCTGAAGAAAAACGCAGGGTAGACCTTGTAGGATGGGCCAAGCGCAGCGGGCCCATCGAACCTTGCGCGTGATGGGCCCGTTTCGCTTGGCCCATCCTGCGGGCTGGCCGTCACGCATCGCCTTCGTCGCCGACCCGGACGGCTATCAGATCGAATTGATCGGGCTGAAGAAAAACGCGGGGTAGGCCTTGTAGGATGGGCCAAGCGCAGCGGGCCCATCGAACCTTGCGCGTGATGGGCCCGCTGCGCTTGGCCCATCCTACGGGCTGGCCGTCACGCTTGATCTTCAAACCCCCGGCTGCAGCGTCACCATCACGTCTTCCTTCTTGCCGGCGCGCAGCACGCCGACCTTGACCTGCTCGCCCACTTCGAAGTCATCCAGCCGTGACAACAGGCTGGCAACCGTATCGACTGGTTGGTCATTGATGGCGACGATGCTGTCGCCCGGCACGATGCCGCCATCGCTCGACACCGCCGCGCCCTTCAAGCCAGCGGCGGCGGCGGCCGAATCCGGCGCAACACGCAGAATCAGCACCCCTTTGATGTCCTGCAATTGCGCCAGCCGCTGGTTGACGCCTTCATCGACCTCGATGCCGAGCGCCGGACGGATGTATTTCCCGCCCTTGATCAGCTGCGGCACGATGCGGTTGACAGTATCCACCGGCACCGAGAAGCCGATGCCGGCAGAAGCGCCGCTGGGGCTGTAGATCGCGGTGTTGATGCCGATCAGGCGGCCGGCGGAATCGAGCAGCGGGCCGCCGGAGTTGCCCGGATTGATCGCCGCATCGCTCTGGATCAGGTGATCGATGGTCTGGCCGTTCGGCCCGTCGCCGCCCAGGGAGCGGTCCAGCGCCGAAACGACACCAGTAGTCAGTGTCCAGTCGAGGCCGAACGGGTTGCCAATGGCGAACACCTTCTGGCCGACTTTCAGGTTGTGGCTCTCGCCCAGGGGCACCGGCGGCGGCCGCTTGAAACCGACGCCGATGCGCAGCACGGCGATGTCGTGTGCTGGCGAGACGCCCACCAGCGCCGCCTTGTAGCTGCGGCCGTCGGCGAGCTTTACGGTCGCCTCGCTGGCGTTTTCAATGACGTGGAAATTGGTAATCACGTGGCCGGCATCGTCCCAGATGAAGCCGGAGCCGGTGCCGCGCGGCACGGTGAACACGTTGCGCGTCCAGAAATCGCGCACCTGCGACTTGGTGGTGATGAACACCACCGAATCCTTCGCCTTCTCGAACAGTTCGATGGTCGATTTCTCGTCGCTGGCGAGGTCGCCGCGCGCGGTGATGCTGCGCGGCGTCGCATCCGGCGTGGGCGCAAACCAGGTTTCGATATCCGGCACGCCGCGCCAGAGCAGGATCAGCAAGCCGGCGGCCAGGGTCAGCCAGAACAGGCGGGTAAGAAAACGGTCGCGCATGGGGTTGTCCTTTGAAGAAAATTAGCGCCAACGCAACGTCATTATCGCCAACGCAACGTCATGAAGCGGCTGCTGCCGTTGTCGAGCAGGCGCAGCAGCACGCTGCCTTCGCTGTCGCCCAGGGCCGCGGCAAACTCGGCCTGGCTGCTGACCGGTTTGCGGTTGGCTTCCAGAATCACCGTGCCCGGCTGGATTCCTGCCAGCGCGGCGAGGGAACCGCGATCCACCGAGACGACGACCACCGCGCGCAGGTTGCGCAGGCGGCGGCTTTCCTCGCTGGTGAGCGCGCGCACCACCAGGCCGATGCTTTGCACCGCCTCGGCACGCTGGTTGGCCAACTCATCGAGCTGGCCGACTTCGACCGGCACAGTCAGTGTGCGCCCCTCGCGCAACACACCCAGTATCACCCGGCTGCCCGGCTTGGCCAACGCTGCCTGATTGCGATAGTGGCCGCCATCGCTGAGCGGCGCGGCATTGAAGCTGACCAGCACATCGCCCGGCTGGATGCCGGCGCGCTCAGCCGGCGAATCCGGATTCACCTGGTTGACCAGCACGCCACGGTGGCTTTGCAGACTCAGCGCCTGCACCAGATCGGCATCCAGCGGCTGCACGGCCAGCCCGATGTAGCCGCGCACGACACTACCGCTGGCGAGAATCTGGTCGGCGATAACGCGCACCAGATTGCTCGGAATGGCGAAACCGACGCCCATGTGGCCGCCGCTCTTGCTGAAGATGGCGGTGTTCATGCCGATCACTTCGCCGTCCAGATTTAACAGCGGGCCGCCGGAGTTGCCCGGGTTGATCGCGGCATCGGTCTGGATGAAGTCTTCATAATCGTTGATGCCCAGGCTGGTGCGGCCGGTGGCGCTGACCACGCCGGCAGTCAGCGTGTGCGACAAGCCGAACGGATTACCCAGCGCCACCACCCATTCGCCGACTTCGAGCCGGGATGAATCGCCCAGCTTCAGAATCGGCAGATCGCGGCTGCTGATTTCCAGCACGGCAATGTCGGACTTCGGATCAGTCGCCTTCAGACGTGCGTTGAATTCACGCCCATCCTGCAACTTCACCCGGATGCGGCCAGCATTTTCGACGACATGACTGTTGGTCAGCAGATAGGTGACGTCTTTCTGCGCAGCAAAAGCGAAGCCCGATCCCTGGTTGATCTCGCGCCTTGGCTTGCCGGGTTTACGCCGCTGCAATGCAGGATAGTCATCGCCGAAGAAGCGGCTGAACAGATCGTCATTGAATGGCCAGACACCCCGTTCTCTGGCTTCGGCGGGGAAATTCTCGCGGCTCTGGCCTTCAACCTGGATGAACACCACCGACGGCGACACTTTCTTCGCCACGCTGGAAAAAGCCTTGCTGCTGGCGCGCAGGCTTTCAATGCCGCTATCGGTGGCACCGTCGGCGGGCAAGGTTAAGGACAAGGCTAAAGCGACCGCCAGAAACAACGACAGAACAGGGTTATGTGAGGTGATTGGCATATTTATTTTTCCAGTCGATTCATCACGGAAAGAACAATACATATGGCATCAATCGGGGCAATTCAAGGTCTTGAAGACGAGGTTCCGCCCCCCTATCTATGCTTCGAAGACGCTGATCAGTGCGCCTTTCACTTTTCATTCAGGAGGATTACACCATGCCCTATCGCGCCCTTTTTCCCCGCGATCTGTTCGCCGATCTGGATCGCCTGCAACGTGAAATGCAGCAATCATTCGACCTTTCACCCAACATCCGCGGCCTCAGCCGAGGCTTCCCGGCACTGAATGTCGGCGGTACGCCGAGGTCAGTCGAAATCTATGCCTTCACGCCCGGCATCGACCCGGCCAGCCTGGAAGTCCAGATTGAAAAAGGCGTGTTGACCGTCGCCGGCGAACGCCGCGTCGAAGCCATTCCGGATAAAGCCGCCGTGCATATCGACGAGCGTTTCGCCGGACGCTTCCGCCGCGTGGTGACCTTGCCGGACGATGTCGACAGCAATGCGGTCGAAGCGCGGTATCAGGATGGCGTGCTGCACATCAGCATCGCCCGCAAGGAAACCGCGCAGCCGCGCCGCATCACCATTCAATGATCGCGATTCAATAAGGAGGCCTGCCATGACCGATAGAACCGAAGTCAGCCAAACCAACGAACCCACCCGAAATGAAGCCGCGCTGTTGCCGCCGGTGGATGTGATCGAGGATGCCAACGGCATCACGTTGTACGCCGACCTGCCCGGGGTACCGAAAGACAAAGTCTCGCTGCATGTCGAAGCCGACACGTTGACCATCGAAGGCGAAGTGGCGCTGAACCTGCCGGAAGGCATGGAACCCAGCCACGCTGAAGTCGCGTTGCCACGCTACCGGCGCGTGTTCACGCTATCGAAGGAACTCGACAGCGGCAAAGTCGAGGCGGAACTCAACCAGGGCGTGCTGAAACTGCGCATTCCCAAGGCTGAACACGCACAGCCCCGCAAGGTCGAGGTGAAGGTAGCTTGAACCGTGAAACGGCAGTTGGCCGCGTTGTAGGAGCGTCCGCTTGCGGCGCGAGCGTGGAGTTATGTAGGTGCGAATTCATTCGCACGCAAGTGGTTGATGATGCGAATAAATTCGCACCTACAGGTTGAACCATGAACCTTGAACCTGCACATCAGGCAAACAGGCTGAGTAGCGATTCCGGTTGCGGTTCGAGATAGTTGTAGGCGGCGACGGCGCGGCTTGTGCGGCTGTTTTCACTGCCATTTTCACGCCGGGCGAGGGATGCCGGGTTTGCCTGTCCCGCAGCCTCGCCGTCGTCTCCGTTCAGACGTTCCTGATTCTTCATCTGGCTCAATTCGGCCTGGGCTTGAGCCGCCATCTGCGCCGCCTGGGCAGCAACGGCGCGGTCTTGCGCTGACGGATCGGCCGGCGCCAGGGCGGCTGCCTGAATGCGCTTTGCCTTTTCGATGGTCTGTTCCGGCGTTTGCGCCGGCGAGACATCAATCTTGACTTCACCGCTGACGGCGTATTGGCGGCCATCCGGGCCGCGCACATATTCATAGCTGGCACCGCCAGTGAGACCGGCGCCGGCGGCAGAATGCGCGGCTTCGTGCTGGCGCACTTTCTGGTCGATACGCCTGAGTTTCTGGACTTCCTGCTGCTCCTCCGGCGTCAGTGCGCCGGGTGCGGTCGCCTCGCAGGAACGTTGCGCCTGCATCGCGGCATATCCGCCGCCACCGCTGATTGCGCCGATCGACATGTTGCAAGCGTCCGCTTAAGGCCTACTTCTTCGACGCCAGCATCGACTTCAAGTCAGCAAATGGATTGAACGTCGAAGTCGGCACCGCATTGCCGCTATCAGAGCGCCCTTCCATATCCTTCAGCTTGGCGTGCTCGTTTTCATGGCAGTAAGTGCAAAGCAGTTCCCAGTTGCTGCCATCGGGCGGGTTGTCGTGATGGTTGCTGTTCTTGTGATGCACTTCCAGCAATTGCAGATTGTTGTGGTCAAACGTCCGCGCGCAACGGCCGCAGACCCAGGGGTACAGTTTCAGCGCCTGCGCCCGGTAACCCTGCTCGCGTTTTTCAGCATTGAGCCGTGCTTCCAGCACGACTCGATCAAGTCTTTCATTGGTTTGCGCCATGGCATACGCATCCGTTTGTTTTGATTGCTTCAGCTTATGACGAAATCGCGTCGGCAGAAAGCTGGCCTTAGCTTCAAACTCGTAGGATGGGCGAAGCCGAAGGCGCGCCCATCATCCAACGCTGGAATGATGGGCGCGCTGCGCTTCGCCCATCCTACTGGGTAGTTCGGGCTCAAGCCACCTGGCTTGCCACATCCAGAATCGTCATCGGCAACGCAGTCGACGCACCCAGATGGCTGGCCAGACGCACCTTGATCTGCGGGTGCTGAGCACTGAATGACGCAATCGCTTCCGGTATGTCGTTCGCCACATGCGTGCCGGCAGCGAGAAAGTAGGGGAACACGATGATTTCCTGCGCTCCGTGCGCTACACAGTTTGCCAATCCTTCCGGAATGCCGGGTTCGGCGAGTTCAAGAAAGGCGACTTCGACGCGTTCGATACCGGGATC
>CAMDHJ010000199.1 GCA_945897865.1 Tepidiphilus sp. J10 | reverse complement strand
GATCCTAAAAAACGCAGTTGACCGGACTGTAGGTGCGAATTTATTCGCAAAATCAACCGCTTGTGTGCGAATGAATTCGCACCTACATCAGTAACGCAACTGCTTGAAATTTCACAATATTCAATCCCAACTGAGGATTCCAGGTTGATCCGTTCTTGTGTTGATGGCTATCCGATCCACCTGGTAACGCGTTTTTTCAACAGACTGCTACAAAGGGTTTATCCCATTTGAAAGATGTCGTTGCCGTGTTTCATTCTTTTCGCCAATCGCTGCATTGCCTCGGTCTCATCCTCACGTTATCGGCCTGTGCAACCCAAAAGCCATCGCCGGTTGTGGGCGCAGCCACGGCCCCGCTGAGCGACCTGAATCTGGTTCAGGTCGAGATTCCCGTGGTGGTGCTGATCGCCAAGCAACAACCTTATGCCTTACCCGCTGATGCGAGCTGCGACAGCCTGAATATACTGATTCTTGAACTCGACGCAGTGCTGGGCCCCGACCTGGATGCCGAGGCTTCCAATACCAAACCGGGACTGATCGAGCGCGGCACAAATGAAGCCGGCAATGCGGCGATTGGTGCACTGCGTCGAACCACCGAGAGCGTGGTGCCATTCCGCAGCTGGGTCAGAAAGCTGACTGGCGCAGAACGTCGATCGAAGGAAACCGCCGCTGCCATCGCAGCAGGCATCGTTCGACGGGCGTTCCTCAAAGGGCTGGGTGCGGCAAGCGGCTGTCAATGGTGTCCACTGACACAAGCAGAAATGGATGCGGAAACAGAAGCGGAAACCAGCCATTGAACAACGACAACAATCCACCGATCAGCAAACTACTCAGTGGCGTGACCGGTCTTGAAGTGGTCATTCTGTTCTGGGCCGGATGCGGCTTGTTGTTCTATCCACCCGTCATGCAACCATTCTGGCCATGGACGCTGGCACCGTTCAATCTGCGCTTTCTCGGTGCGCTCTATGCCGCCGCGCTGATCGCTGCACTACTGCAGGCCGTATCTAGACGCTGGTCGCCGGCGCGCGTGGTGACGCCGATGATCTTTGTCTTCACGCTGGTGGTGACGGTGTTTTCCTTCGTTCATCTAGAACGCTTTGACCTGAGTCGGCTGGAAGCCTGGATCTGGTTCGTTCTTTACATCGGCGTTTGCCTGAATGCCGGGGTTCATCTTTGGCTTTACCGCAAACTTCCGCTGCCCCAACCCGCCTTACATCCGAGGGGGGCGCTACGCGGCATGCTCTGGGTCGTGGTTGTCGCGCTTGGTGTTTACGGCTTGCTAATGCTCGTTGCGCCCCTCGCCGCATCGGCATTCTGGCCCTGGAAGCTGGATGCTTTCCATGCCCAACTCTACAGCGTCACCTTTCTGACCCCGGCATTGGGGGCCTGGGTGCTGTTACGCGGCGCCACTCGCAGCGACTTGCGGGCACTGGGGCTGACATTGGCGCTTTGGGGTGTGTTGCCGATTCTTGGCTTGATTCTGGCCGATGCAAGCGTCAAACGTATCCGTTGGGAAGCCGACGAGACGCTCTTCTGGTTGGCGTTATTTGGCTTGATGGGCATGCTTGGGGTGTGGCTATCTCGTGCTTGGCAAGCTGAAGCAGTACAGAATACTTAATCCGCTTTGCGAAAAATGCGCTGCCATGCAGACACAGTCCGATTCATGCTGAAAATGCCAAATACCGGCTTTTTCAAGTGTTGATTGTGCAGCGCAATAAGCGTTAAATGCGGCGACCAGCTTGAACCACAACGCCGCACACGAGAGGACGGAGACATGAATCGGCCACGCCCATTTTTCCTTGATCTTCTGGCCATCCGGCTGCCGATAGGCGGATTGGTTTCGATCATGCATCGCGCCAGTGGCGCATTGCTTTCTCTGGTCATTCCCGCATTGCTTTATGGCTTGATGCTTTCCTTGCGCTCGCCGGAGGATTTTGCTTCTGTGCAGGCATTTTTTGGCGGCTGGATAGGCAGTTTGATTGGTCTCTGCCTGCTATGGGCGCTGCTGCATCATTTGTTCGCCGGCCTGCGGCATCTCGGCTTCGATATTGGTTGGGGTGAAGAAAAACTACGCGCGCGGTTGACCGCCAAACTCGCAATGGCAGCGGCGATTCTGCTGGTTGGACTGGTGGCGTTGTACAACCTGATGAATGCCGGAGGTGCGGTATGAGACACGTCGGCGGGTCACACCGTGGCCTCGATATGTGGCTTTTGCAACGCGCCAGCGCAATCTACATGGCGCTGTTTCTGCCGATCTTTCTGATTTGCGCGCTGACTGCCGGGCCGCTCGACTATGCCGTCTGGCATGGCCTGTTCGATTCACTGTCGATGAAAGTGGCGAGTTTCCTGTTCATTGCCGCGATGCTGGCGCATGCCTGGATCGGGCTGCGTGAAATTTTCATCGATTATCTGCACTGCGCAAGCTGCACCCTGTTGCGCCTGGCGCTGTATTTCGCATTTGCCGTGCTCTACCTGGCTTGCCTGGTCTGGGCGGTGGACATCCTTTGGAGCGTGAGGTGAGCAAACCGATGAATTCATCCCAGATCCCGAAGCGCACTTTCGATGCGGTCATCGTCGGCGGCGGCGGCGCCGGTTTGCGTGCTGCGTTGCAACTGTCGCAGGCCAACCTGAAAGTGGCGTTGATCTCGAAAGTGTTTCCGACCCGCTCGCATACTGTTTCGGCGCAAGGCGGCATTACTGCGGCGCTGGCCAATGTGTCGGATGACAACTGGCATTGGCATATGTACGACACGGTCAAGGGATCGGATTATCTCGGCGACCAGGATGCCATCGAGTTCATGTGCCGGAACGCGGCGAGCGCGGTGTACGAGCTGGAACACATGGGCCTACCGTTCTCGCGGCTGGAAAACGGCAAGATTTATCAGCGCCCGTTTGGCGGCCAATCGCAGAACTACGGCGGCGAGCAGGCGATTCGCACTTGCGCGGCGGCTGACCGTACCGGCCATGCGCTGTTGCATACGCTGTATCAACGCAATATCGCGGCGCGGACGCAGTTCTTCGACGAGTTCTTCGCACTCGATCTGATCCGCGATGATGAAGGCACCGTGCTCGGCGTGGTGGCGGTGGAAATTGAAACCGGTGAAGCGAGTCTGTTTGAGTCGCGCGCCACCTTGCTGGCCACCGGCGGCGCCTGCCGAATCTTCCGTCATTCCACCAACGCCCATATCAACACCGGCGACGGCCTCGGCATGGTGCTGCGCGCCGGCCTGCCGCTGGAGGACATGGAGTTCTGGCAATTCCACCCGACCGGCATTCCGGAAGTGGGCAGTCTGATTTCCGAAGGCGTGCGCGGGGAGGGCGGTTATCTGGTCAACAAGGACGGCGAGAAGTTCATGCAGCGTTACGCCCCCAACGCCCTCGATCTGGCCTCGCGCGATGTGGTGGCCCGTGCCATCGCTCAGGAAATTCGCGCCGGCAAGGGTTGCGGTGAACATGGCGATTACGTGCACCTGAAAATCGAGCATCTGGGCGCCGAAAAGATCATGGCGCGCCTGCCCGGCATTCGTGAGCTGTCGATGCAGTTCGCCGGCGCCGATCCAATCACCGACCCGATTCCGGTGACGCCGACCGCGCATTACATGATGGGCGGCATTCCGACCAATATGCACGGCCAGGTGGTGTCGCCGGTGCGCTATGGTCCGGAAGAACCGACACCGGGACTGTATGCCGTCGGTGAGTGCGCTTGTGTTTCAGTGCATGGTGCCAACCGGCTGGGTGGCAATTCATTGCTTGATCTGGTGGTGTTCGGCCGTGCCGCTGGTCAGCATGTCATCGAATATCTCCGCGAAAACCCGTATCCGCGTCCACTGCCGCAGGAAAAGGTGGATCAGGTGATGGCCCGCCTGGCGCGCTGGGATAAACCCAAAGGCACGGAAACCGTGGCCGGCTTGCGCGACGAGATGCAGCGCATCATGCAGGACCATTGCGGCGTTTACCGCACCGAGGCGCTGCTCAAGGAAGGGCTGGCGATGCTCGACAAGGTTGAGGCCCGCCTGCCCGACGCAGCCTTGTCCGATCACAGCAAGATGTTCAATACCGCACGCCTGGAAGCGCTGGAACTGGAAAACCTGATGGCGATTGCACGCGCCACGCTGGTTTCGGCGCTGGCGCGCACCGAGAGTCGCGGCGCGCATACGCGGGAAGATTTTCCCAAACGCGACGACGACCGCTGGCTGCGCCACACCCTGTATTTCCAGCAAGATGACCAGCTTGACTACAAGCCGGTGCGCCTGAAGCCACTCACTGTGGATACCTTCCAGCCGAAAGAGAGGACGTACTGATGCGCTTCCGTATCTACCGCTACGACCCGGAATCCGGTGCTGCACCAACAGTTCAGGAATACGAGCTCGATTTCGACCCGAAGGGCAAGAAGGTGCTGGACGCGCTGATCGCGATCAAGGACACCCTGGATGAAAGCCTGTCGTTCCGCCGCTCCTGTCGCGAAGGCGTCTGCGGCTCGGATGGCGTCAATGTCAACGGCACCAATGTGCTGGCCTGCGTTACGCCGCTGGAAGGCCTGAAGCAGCCGATCGAGATTCGGCCGCTGCCGCGCCTGGGTGTGATCCGCGACCTGATCGTCGATATGGCGCAGTTTTATCAGCATTACCGGGCGGTCAAGCCTTACCTGATCAACCTCGATCCGGAGCCGGAAAACGAACGCCTGCAAAGTCCAGAGGAGCGCGCCGAACTGGATGGCTTGTGGGAATGCATCTTATGCGCCTGCTGCACCACGTCATGCCCGTCGTTCTGGTGGAACCCGGACAAGTTCCTCGGCCCCGCCGCGTTGTTGCAGGGTTACCGCTTCATCGCCGATACGCGCGACCAATCGACCAACGAACGGCTCGACTTTCTCGAAGACCCTTACCGCCTGTTCCGTTGCCACGGCATCATGAACTGCGTCGAAGTCTGTCCAAAAGGGTTGAACCCCACTGCCGCCATCGGCAAAATCAAGTCGCTTCTGGTGAAACGGGCGTTGTAGAAACTTTTGTGACTGGCGAACCCTCCATCAACCGTCTGCGCTGGCTCTGCCGGCGCGGCATGCTGGAACTGGATGCCTGGTTAACGTGGTTTCTTGATTCCCGATATGCCGATTTACCTGGCGAGCAACAAGCTGTTTTCGTTCGACTGCTGGATCAGGACGATATGGCCTTGTTCGACTGGATCACCGGAGCGTGCGCTTCACCCGCTGAATTCCACAGTGTGGTGGAAGATATCAAAACAACTAGGCATCCAAGCCAAAAGGTAACCAAGAAAATGACCAAGCCAACCGCCGCCACGCTTCAGATCAACGACCAGAATATCAATCTGCCGACCATGCAGGGCTCCTTGGGGCCGGATGTCATTGACACCCGCAGCCTGGGTAATCAGGGCTATTTCACGTATGACCCCGGCTTCCTTTCCACCGCCAGTTGTTCTTCCAGCATCACCTACATCGATGGCGATCAGGGCTTGCTGTATTACCGTGGCTATCCGATCGAACAACTGGCTGAACGCTCGGATTTTCTGGAAGTGTCCTATCTGCTCTGGCATGGCGAATTGCC
>CAMDHJ010000198.1 GCA_945897865.1 Tepidiphilus sp. J10 | reverse complement strand
TCGCTTGATGTTTCCACCATCAAGGGCACTTCCGGCGTACTGGTGATCCCCGAACCGCCGCCGGCACAACGGCGGATTTATCCGTGCATCAAGTGCGGCGAATGCGTCAGCGTCTGCCCCAAAGGCCTCAACCCCTCGATGCTTGGCATGCTTGCCGCACGGGGCGACTACGATTCGATGGCCGAATATCACATCAGCGAATGTTTTGAATGCGGCAGTTGTTCCTATGTCTGCCCCTCCCATATTCCCCTGGTGCAGCAGTTCCGCGTCGCCAAGGGCATGCTCAGGAAAAAATGAAAACCACCATGACTCCCGGCATTGAATTACGCACCTCGCCGCATGTGGTGAAGGGCAACAGCGTTGAAAGAATCATGTTCCATGTGGTGTTGGCGTTGTTGCCTATCGCCGCGTTTTCTGTCTGGCAATACGGCGTTTCCGCGCTCACCTCTCTGGTCACCATCACGCTGGTTTGTATTGGCAGCGAACGCCTGTTCAACCGGCTTTCCGGCCAGCCCAGCACCTTGTCCGACTGGTCGGCGACGATCACCGGTCTGTTGCTGGCGTTGAGCCTGCCGCCGGCATTTCCGCTCTGGATGGGCGCGGTGGCTGGTTTTGTCGCCATCGCATTGGGCAAGGCATTGTTCGGCGGCATCGGCTACAACGTGATGAACCCGGCGCTGGTCGGCCGCGCCTTCGTGCAGGCCGCATTCCCGGTCGCCATTACCACCTGGATTCCCGCCTTCTCGCCAAATCGTTTCAGCGAATTCGCGCCGACCACGTTCACTGCGCCGCTGATGATGCCACCCGATATTTCCGTTTGGGCGAAGCAGGCGCTGGATGGCTTTACCGGCGCCACACCGCTGGCGATCTGGAAGTTCGACAATGTGTTGGCGACGCCGGCCGACTTTCTCAGCGGCAGCGTCACCGCCTCGACCGGCGAGACCTCGGCGATCCTGATTCTGCTGTGCGGCATGTATCTGGCGGCGCGCAAGTTTCTCGACTGGCGGATTCCGGTTGCGATACTCGGCAGCGCCGCATTGACCGCGCTGGTGTTCCAGGCCATTGACCCCAACCGCTATCCCGACCCGCTGTTTGTACTGCTTTCCGGCGGTTTGATGCTCGGTGCGGTGTTCATGGCGACCGACATGGCGACTTCGCCAGTGACCCCCAAAGGCGTCTGGATTTACGGCGCGTTGATCGGCGTGGTGACGGTGATGATCCGCTATTTCGGCGGCCTCACTGAAGGCGTCATGTATGCAATCTTGATCGCCAACGCGCTGGCGCCGTTGATCGACCAGGTGACGCAGCCCAGGGTCTTCGGCCAGGTCAAAGCCGCGAAGGAGAAAAAGGCATGAGCGAAGCCACCCTGCAGCCGGCTACCCCCAGCGCCGCGATGATTCGCACGCTGGGCATCCTGTCCACGATCTGTGGCGTGCTCATCGTTTCCGCCTATCAGATCACCCTGGAACCGGTCGCCGCGAACAAGAAAATTGCACTCGAACGCGCCGTGTTCAAGGTGATACCGGGCGCGCACAGCGTCAAGGAGTTCGACGCTACCAGCGCTGGCATTCAGCCCGCTGGTGCCATCGTGCCGGAAGGCGCGGTGAAGTTCTATGCCGCCTACGACCAAGCGGGCGCGCTCAAGGGCATCGCCGCCGAGGGTGCTGGCAAGGGATACGCCGATACGGTGCGGGTGATGTACGCCTACGATCCGGCCAGGCAGGTCATCACCGGCATCGGCGTGGTGTCGATGCGGGAAACGCCGGGCATCGGCGACAAGATCACCACCGACCCGGCGTTCCTGAAAAATTTTGTCGCCCTGGACGTGAAACTGGCCGCCGACCTGAAGGCGCTCGCCAACGCGGTCAAGACGGTCAAGCACGGCAGCAAGCAGAATGCCTGGGAAATCGACGCCATCTCTGGCGCCACGGTGACCTCCAAGGCGGTGGGCAAGGGCATCAACGCCAGCGCGCAGAAGCTGCTGCCGCTGCTGGTGCCTCACCTGGACAAGTTGCAAGGAGGGAAATGAACATGGCCGCTTCTTCGTTGAATCACGGACAGAAACAGCCGACCAACATGGAAGAGTTCATGGAGGGCATCTGGAAACAGAATCCCACCTTCGTCATGGTGCTGGGCATGTGCCCGACCCTGGCGGTGACGGTCTCCGCGATGAACGCGATTTCAATGGGCCTGGCCACCACCTTCGTGCTGGTGGCGTCGGCCCTGCTGGTTTCCCTGGTGCGCAATATCGTGCCCTCGCAGGTGCGCATCGCCGCCTACATCCTGATCATCGCCACCTTCGTCACCGTGGTCGACTACGCGATCCAGGCGATCAGTCTGGCGGTGTACGACGCGCTGGGCGCCTTCATCCAGCTGATTGTGGTCAACTGCATCATTCTCGGCCGCGCCGAAGCGCATGCCGCCAAGAATCCGCCGACAAGAGCAGCGATCAATGCGGTCGGGATGGGCATCGGCTTCACCATCGGCCTGTTCGCGCTCGGTTCGGTGCGAGAAATCCTCGGCGCCGGCAAGTTGTTCGGCATCGCATTGTTCGGGCCGGACTTTCAGCCCTGGGTGGTGATGGTGCTGCCGCCAGGCGGTTTCTTCGTCCTCGCCTCCTGGTTGTTGCTGTTCAACTGGCTGGACAGCCGCAAGGCTGCGAAAGCACAAACTGAGGAGGGCCGCATTCATGCATGATTCCCTCTCACAAATCTTCATTGCCACCATGTTGTCCAACAACTTCGTGCTGGCCATGTTCCTCGGCCTGTGCCCTTTCCTCGGCGTCTCCGGCAAGCTCAACACCGCGCTGCCGATGGGGGCCGCGACCACCTTCGTGATCATGGTCGCCAGTCTTTGCGCCTTCGGCCTGAACTGGCTGGTCACTGCACTCGACATGCAGTATCTGCGCCTGATTTCCTACATCGTCATCATCGCCTCGGCAGTGCAACTGGTGGAAATGTTCCTGAAGAAGACCAGCCCTGTGTTGTTTCGCGCCCTTGGCATCTACCTGCCGCTGATCACCACGAATTGCGCCGTGCTTGGCGTGGCGCTGTTCCAGACCGCGCGCGAATACAGCTTCCTTCAGGCGATGACCTTCGCTTTCGGCGGTGGCCTTGGCTTCACCCTGGCGCTGGTGATGATGGCGGGTCTGCGCGAACGCTTGCGGCTCGCCATCGTGCCCAATGTGGTGCAGGGCACGGCACTTTCATTGATGCTGGCCGGCCTGCTGTCGCTCGCCTTCATGGGCTTCGCCGGCCTGGGGTCGGGCGGATGACCTACCTGATTACCATCGCGTTGATCATGGGCATCGCCCTGATCGGTATCGGCGTTGACCGCCTCTATCGTGCTTTCGCGCAAAGCCACCCGCAACTCGGCCCGTTCCGCGAAAGCAACAAAGGTTGCGGCAGTTGCACGGGTAGTAGCACGTGCAGCAGCGGGAGCTGTTCAAGCCATTCAGATTGAGGTTGTAGGAGCGTCCGCTTGCGGCGCGATCCCGCAACGATCGCGCCGCAAGCGGATGCTCCTACAGCGTGGATAACCTCAGGATTTGGTAACTCGTTCAGCGCAGCAAGCTGACAATTGCCAGCAGCATCGCGGCCAGCGCGATGCCGACGACCAGAATGTCCAACCGACGCGGTTTGCCCGACTGCAGCTTGGCCTGAAGTTCAAGTTCCTCGACCCGCATCAGCAGCGCCGCGCTGACCCCTTCCAGCCGGGTGACTTGTGCATGCGCCTGATTCGCCATGCTCTCGCCGCGCGCAAGGCTTTCATTCAAGTGGCTGAGTTGTTGCCCGAGTTGATGCTTGAGTTGAACCAATAGCCGCTCGGACATCTCGCTTTCGCTGGCTTGCAACGCAGTCAGTGTCTTTTCCAACTGCGCTGCCAGGGTCTTCACTGCTTCGGCATTGTGGGTGACCGCAGCCTGCAATTCAGTGATCTGCTGCGCGATCAGATCGGACGAAACTTCCTGCTCCTTGCGACTGGTAAACGCAGGAATCGCCGCCGCGACGATATTGCTGACGTAGGGCAGGGCGGCTTTCAGAACGGGTAGCCAGACAGCCATGGTTCGGATTTCGATGTGAGCAGGTTATTGGCGGGACTTTTCTTCTTTCTTGACCTTCTTGGCTTCCTTCTTTTCCTTCATCGTTTTGGCGGGTTCTTTCTTTGCTGCTTTCTTGCTTTCCTGGCCTTTCATGGTCTTCTCCTGAATACGCGTTCCGTGGCGACATGCCCCGGTTCGCTCCAATGATAGGCGTGGAAGTGGATTCAGCCTATTGATTCGGCCCGATAAATCCGAGATTTCAGGTCGGTCCGTAGGGTGCGCCGTGCGCGCCGTTCAGGCATTCGGTGCGCGTGGCGCACCCTACAAGGTTCCCTGATCAGTGTTTTCCTGAACGTTCAGCTTCTACGCGAACAGCGGCGGCACCCGTGCCGCGAGTTGGCGTCGTTGTCCGCAGGCGTCGTCGGCCAGTGCGAAGCCGAGCAATGCGCCGTCAAGCCCGAGAAAATGATGGATGGCGCCTTGGTCGTCATCGCGTTCGCAATGCCAATCGCCTTGCACGTTGGCGGCGGGCGGGCAGAGCACCAGCGGACAGGCCGGCGTCTTGACCGCCACCGGCAAGGCGGGCAGCGAGAGCCGGCCGGACGTGCCGGACAGGATGCCGGCGAGGACGCGGGCCTGCTGCATCAAGGGCAATACATAGGAGAAAACTGAACCATCAAGTTCGACGCAGTCGCCCAGCGCGTAGATGTCATCGACGCTGGTGGCGAGTTGATCATCCACCCGAATCCCTAGCCCGACCGCTAGGCCGGCGCTGTTCGCCAACGTGGTTTTCGGCATCAGGCCGGTGGCGGAGAGCACCAGATCGGCGTTCAGTTGGCGTCCGTCGCCGAGGCTGTCCGCGTAGCCGTGTTCGAGTTGTTTGATTTCGCTGACGCCGCTGCCGAAAATGCATTCCACGCCGAGTTTTTGCAGACTGTCCTGTAATCGTTGCGACAGGCCGGCCGGCGCCATGCGCTGCAGCGAACGTTCCCCCGCTTCGACCAGCGTCACCGTATGGCCGCTGATCGCCAGATCGTTGGCAAACTCGCAGCCAACCAGCCCGGCACCGAGGATTAGCACCTGCGCGCCGGGGGTCAGGCTGGCGCGGAAACGGGCGTAGTCATCCAGGCTATTGACGCTGAGCGCGAGTTCGGCGCCGGGAAAGTCGAGCTGACGTGGCCGTGCGCCCAGTGCTAGCACCAGTTTCGAGTAAACCAAAGAGCCGGATTCGGTTTCCAGCCGGTGTGCGTGCGGGTGGATCGCTTTGACCGCGCAGTTTGGCCGCAGATCCAGATGCAGCTTTTCGGCCTGTTCGGCCGCCGACGCCTGGATCAGCGTCTGCGCGGTCTGCCCCTGCGCCAGCGCGTTCGACAGCATGGGCTTGGAATACAGCGCGCCGCTGTCGGCGGTGATCAGCGTGATCGGCTGCTCCGGCGCCAGCTTGCGAAGTTCCTTGGCCAGCGTGTAGCCGGCCAGGCCGGCGCCGACGATGACAATGAGGTCTTGCGGCATGGGTGGGGAATCAGTCGGTGTAGGGTTCGAAATCGGCTTTGGTGACGCCGCAATCCGGGCAGGCCCAGGTGTCCGGAATCGCTTCCATCGGCGTGCCGGGCGCGATGCCTTCCTCGGGAATGCCTTTCGCCTCGTCATAGATGTAGTCGCACACCAGGCAAATCCATTT
>CAMDHJ010000197.1 GCA_945897865.1 Tepidiphilus sp. J10 | reverse complement strand
AGGTTGCAGTGCGGAATTCGATGTTTTTCATGCTGTTGCCCGTGGTTTGGTCTGTCTCAAGCCGTCTGCTCGTATTCCAGCATCAGCTTTTCGAACTCGCCCGGAATCTGGGCGATCTTCGCTTTCAGCGCGGCGATATCTTCCGAGGTGTGCTGGCTCTTCCAGCGTCGTGCCTGCGACAGCAAGGGCATCTGGATCAAGCGGCGCGCGGGTGCGCCCAGTTTCACCAGCTTCATGCCCTGGCGGAAGATTTCGAGCAGCCCGGAAAGCAAGGCGTACTGCTTTTCCGGTGACGCGAAACTGTCGATTTCATCGATCGCCGACTGTTGCAGCAGACCTTCCTTGATCAGCCCGGCTGCTTCCAGCGTCCAGCGTTGCTCGCTCGACAGCGCCTCGACACCGACCAGGTTGACGATGCGTTGCAGCTCTTCCGACGCGGACAGCAGATCAAGCGCTTCGGCGCGTTCCTTTTCCCAGTTCGGATCGACGTTCTCTGCCCACCATTTGGCGGCAGAACCGATGTAGCCGGAAAAACTTTCCAGCCAATCGACCGAGGGATAGTGGCGCGCATCGGCGAGTTCTTTCGACAACGCCCAGAAAGTCTGGATGATTTCCTTGGTGTGGCTGGTCACCGGTTCCGAGAAGTCGCCGCCGGGTGGCGAGACCGCGCCGATCAGCGTCACCGAACCATGATGGCCGGCCATGGTTTCGACCCGGCCAGCACGCTCATAGAACGCCGCCAAACGAGAACCCAGATAGGCCGGATAGCCTTCTTCCACCGGCATCTGACCAAGTCGACCAGCGACTTCGCGCAGCGCTTCCGCCCAACGGCTGGTGGAGTCGGCGACCATCACCACGTCGAGGCCCTGATCGCGGAAATACTCCGCCAGCGTGATGCCGACATAGACCGAGGCTTCACGCGCCACCACCGGCATGTTGGAGGTATTGGCGACCAGCAGCGTGCGTTCCATCAGCGGCCGGCCGGTATGCGGGTCTTTCAGTTCCGGCATGAATTCGAGCACGTCGGTGAGTTCGTTGCCGCGTTCGCCACAACCCACATAAATCACGATCTCGGCATTGCACCAGCGCGCAATCTGCTGCTGCAACATGGTCTTGCCGGCGCCGAACGGGCCGGGAATCGCCGCCTTGCCACCTTTCAGCAGCGGATAAAACGTATCGAGGATGCGTTGCCCGGTAATCAAAGGCGCCACCGCATGATCGCGCTTGCGGAATGGACGCGGCGTGCGCACCGGCCAGCGATGGAACAAGTGCAGCTTCTCGATGCTGCCATCGAACTTGCGCACCCGGCCCAGGATTTCTTCAATTGTGTAATCGCCTTCCGGCGCCAGTTCGAGCAACTCGCCATGGATCAATGGCGGCGTCAGGATGCGATGCAGAATCGATTCAGTTTCCTGCACCGTGCCCAGCACATCACCGCCCGCCAGCGCGGTGCCGGCGCGTCGATGCGGATCGGGCACGAAATGCCAGCGTTTGTCGCGTGGCAGTGAAGGCACTGCGACCCCGCGCGCCATGCGGTCGCCGCTTTGTTGCCAGACCGCTTCCAACGGCCGTTGCACGCCATCGAAAATCGCGCCCAGTAGACCGGGGCCGAGTTCGACAGACAGCGGCCAACCGAGTCCGGTGGCTTCCTCGCCAGGGCGCAAGCCGGCGGTATCTTCATAGAGTTGTGCGAGCGCGGTATTGCCGTCGCGGCCGATGACTTCACCGACCAGACCCAGACGCCCGACGCGAACCTGCTCGCCGAGTACCGTTTCCGGCAACTCCAGCTTGACCAGGGGGCCGTTGATTTCAAGAATTTTGCCCATCATGTTTCCTTAAAGGAGCGGTGACATGTGAGGCGTGAAACGTGACTCGCTGCTGCGCAGCTCAAGTGAAAAGTGTACTGACTCTTCACGTTTCACCAGCGGCATAGCCGCATCACTTTTCACATCATCACCCATGCACCAAGGTACCCAGGTCGGGAGCGCTGGCGAACAGCCGCTCCATCGCGACGCGCGCCAGTTCATCGGCAAGCCGCGATTGACGGGCTTCAAATGTCTGGTCCATCTGCGCGCGGTTATCGGCCATCAGAATCCGCATGCCGCCTTCGCTCGGATGGTTGTGGCTGCGCAATGTGACCTTGCGGCCTGGTGCCGCGCGGGCACTGAGTTGCCCCCAGACGTCGGCGATTCGCTTGCCGTCATCACGCCGCACTTCCGCGATCAGATCGCCCGCCGGCAATGCTTGCGCCGCAGCTGCCAACCATTGCTCAAGCACTTCGAGATACGCCGTGTCATCGTCGACCAACTCCTGGAACGCCAACTTGACGCCGGACAACGTGGCTTCGGTCAACGCCCAACGCAGGCGGTCGAGTTCGGAAGCGAGACGGGTTTCCGCCGCTTGCGATTGCCGCCGCACCCGACGTTCGGCTTCGGCCTTGGCAGCCAGCACTTCACGATCTTCCGCCAGTTTCAGCTTGTCGGTTGATTCGGCCAGGATGCGCGCGCGCAACACGTCGGCGTTATGGCGCTGTTCACGCGCCAAGGTCTCAGCCTGACGGATCAGCGCTGATTCCAGTTGTGTGACTTGCGTATCAGTATCCATATTCGTTACCTGTAAGCACCTACTTCAAAGCCTCCGGTCCGAGCACGGCACGGACCACGTCATCGACGGCGGGCGCGTAATCGTAAGGAGCGGATAGCGGCGGCAATTCAGTCACGACGATGCGACCGCCTTCATTTCGCAACCGATCCAGCCAATGCCCGCCAGCGTGTGCGAGGTGCGATTCCAGCAACACCAGCGCTTCATCGCCGCTCTTGACCAGCTGCGCAAGAATCTCGTTCACCATCGCGGCATCGGCATCGGCATGAATCTCGGCACCGATCAGGCTGAAACCATCCGCCAGCCCGGCGCTGCCAATCACAACCAGACGCGCACCACCAGTTGCGCTACCAGTTGCGCTACCAGTTGCGCTACCTATTGCGGCTTCCATCGTCCTGATCCGTTTGCCTGTTACAGCTTGCCGAGCAGCAGGATGGACATGACCAGACCGTAAATCGCAATACCTTCGGCCAGGCCCATGTAGATCAGCGTGCGACCGAACATCTCCGGTTTTTCGGCAATGACCGCCAACGAAGCAGAACCGATCGGTCCCAACGCAATGGCGGCGCCAATGGCGGCCAGACCGGTCGGCAATCCGACCCCCAGCAGCGCCAGCCCCTGACCAAGGGAAATCTCGCCGGCGGCAACCGCCGGTTCCGCTGCCATGACATCACCTACGCCCAACAACATGGCGCCCGCCATACCGGTGGCGAACAACGCCAGATTGGCGAGCAAACCGCCCTTGAGCCAAGCTGGGGTGGGCAACTGACGCGGCTTCAATTCCAGCCAAAAACCTGCGCCTATGGTTGCCGCCACGGACAACCCCATCAATACAATCAGCCAGCTCATTTCCATCTCCTTGACATAAAAAATTCGAACATCTGAATCAATGCTTGCCAGCCTGGGTTTCCAGTCGTAGCGGTACAAACTCGACACCATCCCCGCTGAAGAAGCGCGAGAAGCCCTCGTAATACATCAAACGCAGCGCCTGGATGGCGACGATGCCGCCTTCCAGCACAATGATCACCACGTTACCCAGCGCAATGGTGAACCAGTGTCCGGCTACAGAAAGGCCGGCTGCCAACGTGAAGATCGCCAACGCCAGCGCAACGTGATTCAGGCTGAAAGCCGCTACCCGCATGAAGGAAAGCGTATTGGAGAAGAGGTTGATGCCGGTTTCCAGCGTCTCGATCGCGGTGACCAGAATCCGTTCGCCCAGACCGCCTGCGGCTTCATACCACTTGAAACCGGCCACCACGATGATGCCGACGATAGCCATCATCCAGGCCAGATTCTGCGGAATTCCAGCGACGATCGATGCGCCCGCAACGCCAGCCAGCCCCGCCGCCGCGCCGAGATAGAAGACCAGTCCGGCAAGACCGGTTGAGTCGAACACAGCCTCCGCCCGATGACCGGCAACCCACTTGTTGCGCGCGTTGACCAGCAAGGTAAAGACGATGAAACCAACACCGAAGCCGACCGCGACGCTCAACACATAGACTGGATTGTGCAATGGCGACAACCAGACTGGTTCGAGGACGTCCTCGTAACCAAAGATGCTGCCGTACAACACACCGAACACCATTGAGACTGCGCCTGCCGCAACACCGACCATCGCCATCCGCCCCAGCTTGCGCACAAACAACAGGGACAGCAGCAGAATCACGCCGCCATGCCCGATATCGCCAAACATGGCGCCGAACAGCAACAGGTAAGTCAACGCAAACGGCAACGCCGGATCGAATTCGCCATAACGCGGGATGCCGTAGCTCTTCACCAGCGGCACGAAAGGTTGCAACCATCCGGGATAGCGCACCAGAGAAGGCACATCTGCCGCTTCATGCGGTGAGGGTTCACGCACGTCGAGCAGGTAACGACCTCGGAAACGATTTTCCAGCAGCTGGCGCAAGGCTTGCATTTGACGACGCGGCACCCAACCCGCCAATGCGGCGAGTCCGCCCTTGCCGCGCACGCCGGCCAGTGCGGCTTCCGCCAATGGCCGTGCCAGTGCAACGCGCAAGCGCGCTTCCTGCAGACGCGGACCAAACTGGTCGCGCAGCACGCCCATGACCTTGCATTCCGCACCCGACTGCTCTTCCAGCCGTTTGCGTTCGTTTTCCAACCAATTGCGCGCTTCTTGCGGATGCGTGCGGAGTTCTTCCGGCACCGCCAATTCACGCCAGCCTGCCTGCGCCAGCAATCCGCGAACTTCATCCTGGCGCGTGCGTGGGCCGGCGATGACGGCAAAAATCTGGTCGCCGACATGATCGAACTGCGACACCAGCGTGCTGGTCATCGACAGCGCTTCCGAGACACGTTTGAGTCCGTTCGCCGGCAAGCTGCCGATGTTCACGCTGAGCAGACTGTTGCTGCGCAACAGATGTGCCAGGTCAACATTCAATCGTTCCAGCTTACTCAGGGTTTCTTCCAGCGCGTCGAGATGTTTCTTTTCATCCTGCAGACGCTCGTCGCTTTCATGGCAGGCGAGACAGGCCGTCCAGACTTCTTTCAGCCAGCCGTTGAGTTCTTGCAAATCGTTCAGCGAAGGCGCGGCGGCATCGCCTGGAAAGTCGATGCCGCTACTATCGCCACACTGTTCAAGCAATTTTGAAAGTCGGGATTCCGCTTCCAGCCAGGCTTCCCGGTAAAGCGCAGCGGGTGAATCCGGAAACAGATCAGGCAAGGCCGCCAGCGAGCCGGATTGATTATTGAAGGTACCCGGGTTGAACACCCCAAAACGTGCCAGTTCCAACGCGGCATCGGGGGCTTCCGAAGCCAGCATCAGCAGTTGAATCTTCACCAGGGGTTCAGCGCGCAACATCAGCCAACCTCGTTAAATAAGCGCATCACATGACCTCTTGCGGAGTGCGTTGCAGCGCCAACCGGATGTCGGCTGCGGACAAACCAAGATGGCGTCCGCGCAATACGGAGCGCACGGCGCGTAAATCGCGTTCACGCAAGATCAGATAGGCGAAGGCGCGGGTAATTGCCGGTGCATCGGCGCGCAGAACTTTCACGGCATGCTCTGCCGCGAGGTGATCCATCGTGGCGAAAACGCCGGGAATATCAAGTGAGGCAGAAAGACGAGTCCGCCATTCCGGCGGCAATTCGGCCAAAACCGCTTCCGGACTGCCCAATGCG
>CAMDHJ010000196.1 GCA_945897865.1 Tepidiphilus sp. J10 | reverse complement strand
TCTCCCGCTCGGCGCCGGCGCAGAGGAAGTGATAGTCATCGACCATGACGTATTCAATGCCGGAATCGACCAGTGCCGGCACCACGGTGGCTTCCCAGACGCGTTCAGTGAGCCAGGCGCCGTGTGGTCGCTGGCCGAAAATCTGTTCGATGCGGTCGGACATTGCGGCCAGTTGGCTGAGGCGGTCGCGGTTGGGAATCGCCGCCAATACCGGTTCCATGTCACCGGCGCCGAAAAACTCGACCTGGCCGCGCGCTGCCATTTCAAGCAGCAAGGCCATGTCCTCAGGATGATGCGTAAACAACCATTCGAGCAACCAGCCGGAGGCGTGCAGTGCAAAACGAAACTCCGGGTAGCGATGCACCGTCTCGAAAAACGGCTTGTAGCAGCGCTGATGCGCGTCTTCCATGACTTCTGGAAAATTGCCGACCGGCTGGTGGGCGTGAACGCCGAAAAGGAGGGAAACAGTCTGGCTCATGCGGGTCTCTTGGGTTGATCAGCGCCGGGGTTCAGCGTTTTTGGTGTCGCGCTCGCCATCCCAATGCTGGCGAAGGTGAGAGCGGGCATGTTCATAAATACGTTCAAGATCGTCCGGTGAAACATCAATAAAACCTTCCATCGAGCGCAACGCAGCGAGCAAATCCTCCTCGCGGAAGACCGGTTTCACCGGTGTCAGCGGACGCGGCGCGAAAGCCAGCGGATAGCGCCGTCCCGGCAACAGGTTATTGACCAGCAAGGCGGCGGCAACCAGTACAAGGCCGTTCAGTAAAACCACGCCGATGAAGCCAAACCCCTCCGCCTGCAGTGCCGCGCCACCCAGTACCGGCAACAGCGCCGTTCCACCTCCTGGCGCGTGCAAACAGCGGAGTGACATTTGAAACAACACAGTCAGCAGCACAGCCAACATGCAGGCAAGAACTGTATTTTCAACCAGCAACGTAGCCAGCAGCCCTGCTAGTGCGCCAACCAGATGACCGCCAATAACCGCCCAAGGCTGCGACAGCGGACTGTGATGCACGGCAATCACCAGGATGGTGGAAGCACCCATCGAGGCGGCCAGAAATACCTGATAGTCACCCGGCAACAAGGCGTGGCTGAGCCATGCATTGAGCGAGATGGCCAAGCCGGCAGCCACCGCGCTGATCGCCTTTTCGCGCCAACTGATCGACGCCTGCTGCGGAAACAGTTTCTGCAATAACGTCATGAGTTAAACGCCCCGCCGCATCACGCCGCCCGCTTCCATCGCACCGCCGCCCTGGCAGAGCGGACTGTCGAGATAATCCGGTGGGAAAACGCGCAAGGTTTGGTATAGACGCTTGAGTTTCTGACGGTAGACGCGGTCGAAGCTGGCGACTGCGTCGGCCGGGTTGTAATCGCCGAACCACCAGAACCAGTCAGAGCTTTCGCACGATTTCAGCAGCGCCTCGGCCTCGCGTTGCAACTCGCCCGGCAAGGTGGCAACGGCAACGTCATAAGCCTGTTTGACGGCTACCAACCAGTCCCATCCCCGATTCTTGGCGGCGTCCCCCATCCAGGTGCAGAAATCGCCATAGACCCAACTGCCGGCGACCAGATGCGGCAGAACGGCGGTCGACTGCGGTTGCAGTTCGAGATATTCACTGAACGTGGTGGTGCGCAAGTTGACGTGTTCAGACAACGCGGCGAACAGTTCAGACAGGAAATAAAAGCCGTTGAACGGGTAATACTCCCAGGCGTTTTCACCATCCAGAATGATGCTCACCACCGGGTTCGGCGTGTTTGCATGTCGGCGAACTTCGTCCAGCGCATGCAGAAAATGTCGTGCCGCATCGCTGCCGTGCCAGCTTTTGTACTCGAAGCCGATCAGATCGGAGAGATGGTCATCGCGAAAGAACAGCGCGGTCTTGACGCCGGGCAAGTGGTAAGGCGTGTAGCACCATTCAGCCTTGCGTGCCAGATCGACCCCCGCCGCCGCCAGGCTATGGCGCAAGACGGCTTCACCACTGGCGGTCCACCTGACGCCGACGCTGGTCAGCAAACGCACAGCCGCATCGGATACACCGCCTTCGGCCGGCCAGAACCCGGCCGGTGGCTGACCAAATTGGTCTTGATGCGTTTGCAGTGCTGCTTCGATGTGCGCGCGGGCGCGTTGCTCGCCGCCCGGATAGGCGGTGACTTGCGGCAACTGGAGATCAGGCCGAGCTTCGCGCGCGGTCTGAAAATCGAGCAGCAGCGGCAAAATCGGATGGCTGTGCGGCGTCGCCGAGAGTTCGATCTGACCCAGCTCTGCCATCGCACGATAACGCGGCAGCAAACTGGCGATGACTTCGCCGTAGAGATCGAACAGTGAGCGTCGATCCTGCTGGCTGAAGCCTTCGCCCTTGTGAAGCATCAGCAGCAGTTCGGGCCGCGCGCGGCGCACGGTTTCGCCGGCCCAGGCCAGGTGATACCAGGTCACCAGATCGGCGAGATATTGCTCGGAGAGGTAGTCGAGGCCGGAGTTTTCGCTCTCTTCGATGGTTTTCCAGATGATGTAGAGCCGCTTGTAGGCCGGGAACGGCTCCAACATGGTGGGGTGATTGACCTTGAAACATTGCTCGACCAATTGCCGTTTTTCTGCCGCCGGCAGCGCATACAGATCGCTGGAGATCAAACTGGCAAGCAATGGATCACGCAGCTCGCCGGTGGTGAACTGGTCGCTGTAATCGAGCAACTGCGCGGTCAGGGTGGGTACAAAATTGACCACGCAACGCAGATTGGGCGACGCTTCCAGATGCGCCGCCATGTCGGCATAGTCTTTCACCGCGTGCAGGTAAGTCCACGGCAGTTGGTAGCGCCCCTCCGCATCGCGATAGTCGGGCTGGTGAAAATGCCAACAAAAAACGAGATGGAGCACGATGAGCTGCCAACAAACAAAAAGGCGGCCATTTTAGCCGCCTTGGGATTGCTCTAAACGCTTACCAAAGTAGGGTCATCGGAGCAGGATCAGCGAAATTGGTGGAACGCCTGTCCAAGCATTTCCGGCGTTACCAGGGTGACACCCTTCTTGGTGACGTGGAACAGCTTTGCGTCTTCGACTGGATCGACGCCGATGCTCATGCCGGGCGGAATCACGCAGCCCTTGTCAATCACCACTTTCTTCAGGATCGCACCTTCGCCAATCCGCACATCCGGCAGCACCACGGCCTCTTCCAGATGGGCACCATCCTTGACCCGGACGTTGGAGAACAGCACTGAATGCTTCACCGTCGCGCCGCTGATGATGCAGCCGCCGGAAACCATGGAATCAACCGCCATGCCGCGCCGGTTCTCTTCGTCGAAAACGAATTTGGCGGGCGGCAATTGTTCCTGATAGGTCCAGATCGGCCAATCCTTGTCATACAGATTCAGGTCAGGCGTGATGTTGGCGAGATCGAGATTGGCTTCCCAATACGCATCGACGGTTCCGACATCGCGCCAATACGGCGGCTCGCCTTCGCCATGCACGCAACTGTCGTTGAAACTCTGGGCATAGACGCGATAACCGGTTTCGATCAGGTGCGGAATGATGTTCTTGCCGAAATCGTGCTCGGACTTCGAGTCATCGGCATCGCGCACCAGTTGCTCGAACAGGAACGCAGCGTTGAACACGTAGATACCCATTGAGCACAGCGCAGTGTCCGGCTTGTCTTGCATCGGGGACGGATGTTCGGGTTTCTCGGTGAACGAAACAACGCGCGATTCCGCGTTGGTTGCCATCACGCCAAACGCGGTCGCCTCCTTCAGCGGCACCTCGATGCAGGCGACGGTCATGTCGGCCTCGTTGCGCACGTGGTTGGCGATCATTTCGCCGTAATCCATCTTGTAGACGTGATCACCAGCCAACAGCAGCACGTATTCCGGCTTGTAGACGCGCAGGATGTCGAGGTTCTGATACACCGCATCCGCCGTGCCTTTGTACCAGGTCTCTTCCGCTACCCGCTGTTGCGCCGGCAGTAGATCAACGAACTCGTTGAACTCGCCGCGCAGGAAACCCCAGCCGCGCTGCACATGTTTGATCATCGAATGAGACTTGTACTGGGTCACCACACCAATCCGGCGGATGCCCGAATTCATGCAGTTGGACAGAGGGAAATCGATAATGCGGAACTTGCCGCCAAACGGCACTGCCGGCTTCGCGCGCCAGTCGGTCAACTGCATCAACCGACTGCCACGACCGCCAGCCAGAATCAACGCCACGGTGTTTTTGGTCAGCAAACTAACAAATCTTGGGTATTCTTTTTGCACGCACTGTCTCCTCAATGGCATTCATGATCAGCTAAGAGTGAAATAATAACCGATAGATATATCCTGAATAAGCTCTAAGTGTTTTTAGCGGTTCCGACTAACGGTGGATTGCTTCAACACGGTATCCAGTGACGCTTGGCAAGCGTTATTCTTGCACCATCATTTGGTAAATCTGATTACAAAAGACCACTATGCCCCAGTCTCTCGAACGTCTTCTCAGCGCCCGTCACCACGACCCCTTCGCCATCCTCGGCATCCACCCCGCCCCGGAAGGTTGGGCCTTGCGGGTATTCCGCCCGGCCGCCAGCCGGGTCACCTTGTTGTTGCCTGATGGTCGTGCAGAAATGACCAAGGTCGATGTCGGTGGCCTGTTCGAATGGCGCGGCCCGTTGGCACCACCGCGCCCCTGGCGGATGGAGATCGAAGAAAACGGTCATCAATTCGAGATCACCGATCCGTATTCATTCGGTCCGTTGCTTTCGGATCAGGAAATGTATTTGTTCAACGAGGGCAAACTGCTGGAAGCCTGGCGCAGCCTGGGTGGCCACAGCATGCAGGTAGATGGTGTCGATGGCGTCCGCTTCGCGGTCTGGGCGCCAAATGCCGAGCGCGTCTCGGTGGTGGGTGGCTTCAACAACTGGGATGGCCGCATCCATTCGATGCGTGCCCGAGGCGGTTCCGGCATCTGGGAATTGTTCATTCCCGGCCTCGCCGCCGGCGACCTGTACAAGTTCGAAATTCGTAATCGCGAAACCGGCGCGGTCGTCGTCAAGGCTGACCCGTTCGCGCGCCAGTTCGAGATGCGGCCGAGCAACGCGGCTGTGGTGCCTACCGCCAGCACGCATGCCTGGAACGATCAGGAATGGATGCGCAATCGCGCCCAGCGCGACTGGCTGCATACCGCAATGAACATCTACGAGATCCTTGCCGGATCCTGGAAGTTGCATGCCGATGGCAGCTTCTTCAACTGGCGTGACCTGGCCGATACGCTAGTGCCCTACGCCGCCGAAATGGGCTACACCCACATCGAACTGATGCCGGTCACCGAACACCCGCTGGATGCCTCCTGGGGCTACCAGACCACCGGTTATTTCGCGCCCAGCTCACGTTTTGGCAGCGCCGATGACTTCCGCCATTTCGTCGATGCCTGCCACCGCGCCAATCTCGGCGTCCTGCTCGACTGGGTGCCAGGCCACTTCCCGATGGATGCCTGGGCGCTGGCCCGCTTCGATGGCACCGCGCTGTTCGAGCATGAAGACCCGCGCCTGGGTGTGCATCAAGACTGGGGCACCTACATCTTCAATTACGGCCGCGCCGAGATCAAAGGCTTCCTGCTTTCCAGCGCGCATTACTGGTTGTCCGAATTTCACCTCGACGGCCTGCGTGTCGATGCGGTTGCCTCCATGCTGTACCTCGATTACTCGCGTAAACATGACGAATGGTTGCCGAACAAGTACGGTGGCCGCGAAAACCTCGACGCCATCGACTTCCTGCGCGAAATGAACGCGATGGTGCATGAACGTTTCCCCGGCGCGCTGACCATCGCCGAAGAATCCACCGCCTGGCCGATGGTGTCGCGTCCGGTCTACCTCGGTGGCCTGGGCTTCTCGATGAAATGGAACATGGGCTGGATGAACGATACCCTCGCCTACATCCAGCAAGACCCGATCT
>CAMDHJ010000195.1 GCA_945897865.1 Tepidiphilus sp. J10 | reverse complement strand
AAGAAGGCGGGCGAGTTCTACACCCCGCAGCAGATATCCGACATCCTCTCCGCCATCGTCACGCTGGATAGCCAGGAACCGAAGACCGGCACGAAAAAGCGGCTGGAAAGCGTGCTGGACTTTGCCTGCGGCTCCGGCTCGCTACTGCTTAACGTGCGTAAGAGGATGAACAAGGCGGGCGGCACCATCGGCAAGATCTTCGGCCAGGAAAAGAACATCACCACCTACAACCTGGCGCGCATGAACATGCTGCTGCACGGGGTGAAGGACACGGAGTTCGACATCTTCCATGGCGACACCCTGCTCAACGAGTGGGACATGATGCGCGAGCAAAACCCGGCCAGAAAGCCGAGCTTCGACGCCATCGTCGCCAATCCACCCTTCAGCTACCGCTGGGAGCCCACTGACGCGCTGGCCGACGATGTGCGCTTCAAAAGCCACGGCCTCGCCCCCAAGTCCGCCGCCGACTTCGCCTTCCTGCTGCACGGCTTCCACTTCCTGAAAGACGAGGGCGTGATGGCGATCATCCTGCCCCACGGCGTGCTGTTCCGTGGCGGTGCCGAGGAACGCATCCGCACCAAGCTGCTCAAGGACGGTCATATCGACACCGTCATCGGCCTGCCTGCGAACCTCTTCTACTCCACCGGCATCCCGGTCTGCATTCTGGTGCTGAAGAAGTGCAAGAAGCCGGACGACGTGCTCTTCATCAACGCCGCCGAGCACTTCGTAAAAGGCAAACGCCAGAACCAACTGAGCGCGGAGCACATCGCCAAGATCATCAAGACCTACCAGTTCCGCGAGGAAGAGGCGCGCTACGCCCGCCGGGTGGAGATGGCGGAGATCGAGAAGAACGACTTCAACCTGAACATCTCCCGCTACATCAGCACGTCGGTGGGCGAGGAAGAGGTCGATCTTGCGGCGACCCATGCGAGCTTGGTGGAGATCGAGAAAGCCATCCGTATGGCGACTGCCAAGCACAATGAGTTTCTGAAAGAGTTGGGTCAGCCGCTGTTACCGACGGCGGACTGAAGTTCGTTGTGGATTTGGAAGCGGCGTTGGGCTGGTGCTGGGGAGATTCGCCAGTTGCGGATGGCGAATGACTCGCTGGCGCGGTTTCGGTTTTTCCTGATAGCGTTCACGCATGGTCATGCACAGCTACTCCCAGCGGCAGTTGAACCCGTATCGCGGTGTCGTCCGCGTGATTCGGCATGGCGGCGCGGAGGCGGTGACGCAGGATGGCTGGCATTGGGATTTGTATGTCAGCAACCAGGCGTTGCTGGACGATATGGGCGAGGTGGCCAATGCGCATCGGCATCGCGTGCTGGTCAGCGATATCCGCTTCGGCCGCTGGTCGCCGGATCATGGCCTGAAGCGCGGGCCGATCTATCCGTCCGACGATTTTCGCCGCATGGAGCAGGAGGGCGCGGCGCTCTTCAACTATCTGATCGAGGCGCATGCGGCACCGATTTTTCCGTTTATCGATATCTACGAGCTCTGGTTGCTGGATACGCATCTGCGACCGCTGGCGTTGCTGGCGAGCGCGACCGAGGCGGCGGAAATGGATCTGGATTTACCGCTCACCTGGCTGGTGGGTGATGCGGCGCGGGCAAATTTCAAAACTGCCGCTGTGGCGGATGCGGCCGAGGTACTGGCCGGCCAGGTACGGCAATTTGCTTGGGCAAAATCGGCAACACAAACTCCCACCAAGCCAGCCGCCATCTGGGTTCGGCGTGAGCTGGATGGAAGTGCCACGGTAATGGCGGCGATACAGGTTGCGATTGAACAGCTGCCGACACGCTTGCCGGCTGCGGCGATGCCGCGTTATTTCCTCGCCGAAACCGGCCATGGCGAATATTTCGCCCAACTGGTGCGCGATTATCTGGACTGGCAAGCGCCGTGTTTGTTGATGCTGCCATCTCTGCCGCACGAGGAACGTCAGCGACTGGAATATCTGGCGCGGCAACAGGCGGAGGCGGTGGAAAAGCATCACCGTCTTTATCCTGAGACGGTCGATGCCGCCCAGATTCAGGCCGCCAGGGTGGAGGCCATGCTTTGCCGCACGCAACCGGAGCGGATTGAGGAATATGGTTTCGCTTCGACGTTCTATATCGAACTGGAGGACGAAGGTGTCGGCTGAAGCTTGAATCCAAGAACACACTGTAGGTGCGAATTCATTCGCATAATCAACCGCTTGCGTGCGAATGAATTCGCACCTACATATTCCACATGGATTCAAGGCTGAAACGCTGTTCCGGGTTACTCGCAGGCGATTGATGCTGAACAGGCGTCGGTGGGCGCCCAGGCGACACGATTGCGGCCTGTGTGTTTGGCTTCGTATAACCAAGTGTCGGCCAGGCAGAACAGGTCTGCAATCGCGGTGCTTTCTTGCGGGATAAGGGTTGCGCCGCCCAGGCTGATGGTGATCCAGGGCGCGGCATCTGAGACCGCATGGGGAATATGTTCAGCTTCGATGTCGGCGCGAGTGTGTTCAGCCAGCAGTTGGGCGCCTTCTCTGTCGATGCCGGGCAATAGCAAGACGAATTCTTCGCCACCATAGCGGGCGACAAAGTCACCCGGTCGGCGAACCGAGGTTTGCAGGGTGCTGGCGATGCGGCGCAGCACCTCATCGCCGGCGGCATGGCCATAACAGTCGTTGAAGGCTTTGAAATGATCGACGTCGACCACGATCAGTGACAACGGCGCGTTGTCGCGCATGCAGCGGCGCCATTCCTGCTCCAGCACTTCATTGAAACGGCGACGATTCGGAATCCCGGTGAGGCTGTCCAGCATCGCCATCTGTTCCAGCAAACGCCGCTGATGCACGGATTGCAGATGATTGCGGATACGCACTCGAACAATCGCCGGGGTAAACGGTTTTGATACGTAATCGACGGCGCCCAGTTCAAGGCCGCGCTCTTCATCGCCGGCAGAGTCGAGCGCGGTGATGAAAATCACCGGAATATTGCGTGTCTTGTCGTCGTTCTTGAGTTCGCGGATCACCGTGTAACCATCCATTACCGGCAGCAAGACATCGAGCAGGATCAGATCGGGGGTATGTTCACGCGCGCGCTCAAGAGCTTGCCGACCATCCTTGGCCAGGATGATGCGGTACTCCGCCTGCAGCAATTCAGTCAGCAAGGCGCGGTTCTGCTTTTCGTCGTCCACAATCAGCAGGGTGAATGTCGGATTCAAGCCGACTCTCCTTTCAGGCGGGCTCGCATACGTTCAAGTACGGTCAGGCCAGCGTCGTATTCAATATCTTCGATCAGTTCGCGCAAATGATGCATTTCGCCCATCCAGTCCGGCCCGGACAGGCAGGCTGCAAGGTCATTCAGCACCGATTCAACGGCGGCATTATCTTCTTTTAGCAGTGATTTGATTTGGTTGATTACCACCAGCGCGCGATCGATCTGGAGTGTTCCGGCGCTTGTGTTGACTAGATTGGCCTGCTCAGCCTGGGCCAGCGGCGCGAGGGTCTTGACGATCTGGGTCAATTCCATACGGAAGGGAATCATTTCCGCGTTTGGCGGTTTGCCGGCTGCCAGGCGATGCTCCAGGATGCGCGCGCGCTGCGAGAGATCTTCCGCGCCGATGGTGGCCGCCGCAGCTTTGACGGAATGTGCCAGACGCCGCGCCAGTTCATAGTCTTCAGCGGCAACGGCGGCGTTGATGTCATCTGCCGTTGCGCCGAATTCCTGATTGAACTGAGCCAGGATGCGGCGATAGAAGGCCGGCCGCCGCATATGGTTGGTGAGCCCACGTACGGTATCAATTCCCGACAATGGCGGCAGGTTGTCATCATCATTCAGGCTGGGGATGCTGGGCAAGGTTTCCGGCTGGTAATCGCCGGGCGGGATCCATTGCAGCAGGGCATCGTACAGGGCGGCAGGATCGATTGGCTTGGTCAGATGGTCGTTCATGCCGGCGGCGAGACTTTCTTCGCGATCGCCGCTCATCGCATGTGCGGTCATGGCGATGATCGGCAAGCTGCGGAAGCGGGCGTCGGTGCGGAGTTTCCGGCAGGCGGCAAGACCATCCAGCACCGGCATCTGGATGTCCATCAGCACCAGCGCATAGTTGCCCTGGCGAACTTTTTCCACCGCTTCACGGCCATTGCCGGCGACATCGACCCGGACTTCGGCGGCGCGCAGGATTTCGCGGGCGACTTCGCGGTTGAGTACGACATCATCGACCAGCAGGATCGGCGCGCCGCGTATCGGGGTGAAATCGAAATTCCGATTTTGCTGCAGGTCGCGGTAACGCCGATGCGCGGCGGCCATGCTGTCGCCGAGCAGCACTTCCAGCAGCGCATCGTGCAGGCTGGATTCGCTGATCGGCTTGACCAGCAGATGTGCCAGACCCGCTGCCGCCATTTTCGGGTTGATCGTGTCATAACCACTGGCGGTGATCATCAGGATGGCCGGAATGTCGCCGAGCTCGCCGGCAGCATGAATACGACGGCTGGTTTCGATGCCATCAATGCCCGGCATCAGCCAGTCGAGCAGGACCAGATGATAGGGATCGACATTGGCGGCGGCAGCGCGCAGGAATTGCAGGCTGGCCTCGCCGCTGGCGCAGGTGTCCACCCGCATGCCGAAATATTCCAGCATCTGGCTGATCACTTCGCGCGCGCTGGCGTTGTCGTCCACCACCAGGACATGGCGGCCAGCCAGATGATGCGAGAGCGGGTCCGCCACCGCCGGATGCGGGTTGACGCCGAGCAACACGTTGAAACTGAATTCGCTGCCCTGGCCGGGAACGCTGCGGACCTGGATCGTGCCGCCCATCATTTCCACCAGTTGCTTGCAGATCGACAAGCCGAGGCCGGTACCGCCGAAGCGGCGGGTGATGCTGTCGTCAACCTGGGTGAACGGGGTGAACAGGTCGCGCTGGCGTTCCGGCGGGATGCCGATGCCGGTATCGCGGATGTTGAACTGCAGGCTGGTCTGACCAAACACTTCTTTGCCGCTGATCTTCACCACCACCTCACCGGTTTCAGTGAACTTGATCGCGTTGTTGATCAGATTGACCAGAATCTGGGCCAGCCGCAGGGGATCGCCGACGCACCAGCGGGTGACATCCGGTTCAATCTGGAACAGCAATTCAAGGCCTTTCTCCTGCGCCTTGTAGGCGACGACGCCGGAAACCTTGTGGATGACCTGATTGATGTCGAACGGAATCGCTTCCAGCGACAGCTTGCCGGCTTCGATGCGCGAGTAGTCGAGCACATCGTTGATCACCCCGAGCAAGGCATCGGATGACGCCAGCACTTTGTCCTGATAGTCGCGTTGTTGCGCATCCAGCCGGGTTTTCATCAGCAGCCGACCGAGGCCGACGATGGCGTTCATCGGAGTGCGGATTTCATGGCTCATGCGCGCCAGGAAGTTGGACTTGGCGCGATTCGCCTGCTGTGCCTGCTGGATTGCCTGGTTGAGCGCCTGGGTACGTTGCAGGACCAGCATCTCAAGATTGTCACGGTAATCCGCCAGTTCCCGATCCCGCGTCTGGACGGCTTCGATGAATTGATTGAAACCGCGCGCCAGACCGGCGATTTCATCGTTGCCATGCACCGCCGCGCGTTCCGCCAGCGTCATGTCCGCCGCCATGCGTTGCATCAGGCCGTTGAGTTCTTCCACTGGCGCCGACAAACGCCGCACCACGCCGCGTGACAGCCAGAGCGAAAGGCTGAGCGCGAGCAGGGCGGCGATCGCGGTTTCCATGGCGGTACGGGCAAACGCCTGCCGCAACGGGGCGAGCGAGGCGACGAGTTCGATCGTCGCTTGAATGGTGTTGCCTTCCTTGACCGGCGCCCAGACGATCAGCATGTCTGAAGTGAAGAAATGGCCGCTGGTCTTGCTCGCATTCAATGGGCTAGGTATATCCGCTTCAGCCGGGTGACGGTCGTAGCGGGCGAAGATGCGGCCATCCTTCAAGCGCATGCGGGCGTGCTGGATGACCGGATTGTTTTTTACCGCCGCGAGCAGGCGATTCGCCTCGTCGGCATCTCTGAACGCGATGGCGGCTTCGCTGTTGGTCGCGATCAATTGCGCCTGGGCGGCCATCGATTCAGCCCACTCGAAGCGCAGCAAGCGCTGCTGCTGATAGGAAACCAGCA
>CAMDHJ010000194.1 GCA_945897865.1 Tepidiphilus sp. J10 | reverse complement strand
GTGAAGCCGAGGCCCATCATCAGGCCATCGACGGCGGACGGCAGGACGGCGTTTTTGGCAGCAAACGATTCGGCGCGACCAAGGATCGCGCAATTGACCACGATCAGCGCGATGAACAGGCCCAGTACTTTGTACAGTTCATGCGCGTAGGCATTCAAGGTCATGTCCACCAGCGTTACCAGCGTGGCAATCAACACGATGTAAACCGGGATGCGTACCTCGCTGCTGATGAACTGACGCAGCGCGGAGATGAGGATGTTGGAGAAGATCAGCACAGCGGTGGTTGCCAGCCCCATGCCCAAGCCATTGGTAGCCGAGCCGGTCACCGCCAGCAAGGGGCAGAGCGCCAGCATCTGGGAGAAAACGACGTTGTTGTCCCAGAGTCCGTCTTTGGTGATGCGGGCGTAGCTCATGGCTGAACCTCCGTGAAACGTGATGCGGCTGCGCCGCTGGTGAAACGTGATGCAGCGGTGCTGTGGGTGAAACGTGAGGGGTCAATGCCGAGGGCGAAGCCCAAGGCATGAGCCGTTTCACGTTTCACCCAGGCCGCAGGCCGAATCACTTGAGGCCGCCCGGCCGAATCACTTTTCACCGGGTTCATCGAGCAGCCGCCCTTTTTCTCTTGCGAATAACTCCAGCCCGCCCTTCACCGCCTTGACCACCGCGCGCGGCGTGATGGTGGCGCCGGCGAACTGGTCGAACACGCCGCCGTCCTTCTTCACGGCGAACTTCTCCGGCGGCGGGTCGCCGAGGAATTTACCTTCGAAGCTGTGTATCCAGTCTGCCTTGGCCGGCTCGATCTTGTCGCCCAGACCGGGCGTTTCCGTATGTTTGATGACCCGCACGCCGAGCAGGTGGCCGTTTTTATCGACGCCCATCATGCAGACGATGCGCCCGGCATAGCCCTTGCCGACCACCTGGAACACCACCGCTTCCACCATGCCGGCGCGGCGCGCACGGTAGACCGTGACTTCGCCATCCGGGCCGGGCAGCAGCACGGTGTCCTTGAGCAGGTCGTTGTCGTACTGTCCGGGCAGTACCTGGCTCAGCGACTGCTTCAGGTCGAGCGCTTCCGCTGCGGCAATGGCCGGCCCGGTGGCGCGCGAGGCGACGGCGAGGGCAGCGGTGGTGATCAGCGCGGCAACCGCCAGCAAAGCGCCTTGATAACCGAGTTTGTCGCGCAATGCGTCAAGTTTCATTTCGCGCCCTCTTTTACGGGATTGAGCGCCACACCCTTGCGGTCGCGGCCGTAGATGCGCGGTTTGAAGTAGCGATCGATCACCGGTGTGCCGGCATTCATCAGCATGACGGCGAACGCCACGCCTTCCGGGTAGCCGCCCCAGGTGCGGATGATCCAGGTCAGCAGGCCACAGCCGAGGCCGAACACCAGTTGTCCGCTGACCGAGTTGGGGCTGGATACCGGGTCGGTGGCGATGAAGAACGCGCCCAGGATCAATGCGCCGGAAAGCAGGTGGTAATCCAGACCGGGATAGCGTTCCGGTGCAATCAGGTTGAACAGCAGCGCGGGCAGTGCGACGCCAGCCAGCATCGCCAGCGGGATATGCCAGGTAATGATGCGTCGCGCGATCAACACCCCTCCGCCGATCAACAGCAGCATTGCCGAGGTCTCGCCCAGGCTGCCAGCGCGCTGGCCAACAGCGAATGCTGCAGGGTCGAAAAATCCGCTCAACGCCTGAGCCAAACCGATGTCGCGGTCGAGTTCAGTCTTGACATGGCCGAGCAGTGTCGCGCTGGAGATGCCGTCAGCCGGTGGCAGGCCGGCGAAAGTGATCGCCAGTCCTTCCATGAAACCGGGTGCAGCGGCGGAGGTGAGCGGCAGCGGGGCAATCCAGGCCGTCATTTCGAGCGGGAACGAGATCAGCAACATCACCCGTGCCGCCATTGCCGGGTTGAACAGGTTCTGTCCCAGCCCGCCGAATATCTGCTTGCCGATGACCACGGCGAACAGCGAGCCGACTGCTGCCAGCCACCACGGCGCCCAGGGCGGCAACGACAAGGCCAGCAGCCAGGCGGTGAGCAGACCGGAGCCGTCAAGCAGCGCGCCGCGCACCGGGCGACCCATGATCTTCAGGGTGGCGGCTTCCGAGGCCAAAGCAACCACCAGCGCGACCACCCACAAGTTGATCGCTGGCCAGCCATACAGCCAGAAGCCGAAAAGGGTGGCCGGCGTCAGCGCCAGCATCACCGTCGCCATTACCTGGCTGACGCTGTTTTGCGCGTGTGCGTGCGGAGAGTGGGCTAGTGAGGACATGATGATGGGCACCCGTTATGTTTCCCCCCTTTGCAAAGGGGGGCAGGGGGCAATGGCACTACCTTAAGTGCTGCGGGCTGCACCAGGCCGTAGGACTGTGTTTCTTCCCCCTTTGTAAAGGGGGATTGAGGGGGATTTAACGGCAGTGGCCTATGCGGACGTCTCATAAATCCCCCCCAGCCCCCCTTTGCAAAGGGGGGAGCAGGTATCGGAATGCTTAACGTAGTGCCATTGGGGGCAGGGGGAATTTTTGCGGGTGTCGGCCATGCGGACGTCGCTAAATCCCCCTCGGTCCCCCTTTTACAAAGAGGGAAGAAAATCTTCCATGTCCGATTTGTTGTCCGGCTCATGCCAATTCCTTTTCCTTGGCGGCGGCGGCTGCCGCTACCGCCACTGCTTTCTTGGCGGCATCCGCCGCTGCCTTTTTCGCAGCCCGCAGCCGCGCCGCTTCTTCGCGTTCACGCACGATGCGTGCCATGCGCTCGCTGCGTTCATCGGCCAGTTTCTTGGTCGCTTCGTTTTTCATCTTCAGGCGTTCGCGCGCGGCGAGATCGCCCTTGGCATGGTTGAAGTAATGCACCAGCGGGATATGCGACGGGCAGACATAGGAGCAGGAACCGCAGGCGATGCAGTCCTTCAGGCCCCAGTCAACGGCGCCGGCCGGGTCGCCAACCCGAATGCGGGCGGCCATTTCCAACGGCAGCAGGCCCATCGGGCAGGCGCGCACGCAACTGGAGCAGCGAATACAGGGGCCGGGACGGGTTTGTTCGACTTCAGCGCTGGTCAATGCCAGTACGCCGCTGCTGCCCTTGACCAGCGGCACATCGAGATTGCTCAACTGGGTGCCCATCATCGGCCCGCCCAGCACCAGACGTGCGGCATCAATCCGCAAGCCACCGCAGGCGCGCACCAGATCAGCAGCCAGGGCGCCAATCGGCGCTTCCAGATTGCATGGCGCCATGATCGCGCCACCACTGACGGTGACGATGCGCGACACCAGCGGCCGGCCCAGGCACAGCGCCTGTTGCACGGCATACGCGGTACCGACGTTGTGCACCAGCACGCCGATATCGGCAGCCCGCCCGCCGGCCGGCACTTCCTGGCCGGTGAGCACCTGGATCATCTGTTTCTCCGAACCCATCGGATACATCGCCGGCACGGCGATGACTTGAACTACGGTCGCTTTGGCAGCAGCTTGCATCGCCGCGATGGCTTCCGGCTTGTTGTCCTCGATGCCGACCAGGATTTTTGAAGCGCCGGTGGCGTGCGCGATCAATCGAATACCTTCGACGATTTGCTGCGCGCGCTCGCGCATCAGGCGATCGTCGCAAGTCAGATAGGGTTCGCATTCGCCGCCGTTCATGATCAGCGTCCGCACCTCGCTGCGACGTGACAGGTGCAATTTGACTGCCGCCGGAAAAGCGGCGCCGCCGAGGCCGACGATGCCGGCCGCGCCGACGCGGGTGGCGACTTCTTCCGGCGACAGTGCAAAGGGATCGGCGGGGATGTCGGCCTCGAACCAGGTTTCATTGCCGTCGGCTTCGAGGGTCAAGGTCGGCATTTGCAAGCCGGAGGGATGCGGGCCGGGAAAGTCACCAATGGCGCTGATGCGGCCGGATGTCGGCGCGTGAACCGGCGCCGACACCATGCCCTGGCTGGCGGCAAGCAACTGCCCTTTCTTGACCGTTTCACCGACGCTGACCAGATGCCGCGCCGGCGCGCCGATATGTTGCTGCATGGGTACGAACAGGCGTTCCGGCAACGGCAACACCCGGATCGGCGGGTCTGCCGACAGATCCTTGCGGCCTTCCGGGTGTACCCCACCGCGCAGCTTGTGCAATGGCGAGCCCAGACCGACTCTTGCCGCCAGACGTTGCAGGAAGGGTTCCGAGATGCGGTTCATGCGGCAACCTCCGGTTTACTCCAGTACCACGTCTGCAATGTCGCCGGCAGCGGAATCATGCGCGTGGCCTCGGTGGGACACACGTCAACGCATTTACCGCAGGCGGTACAGGCTTCCCGGAACACCATGTGGATCTGTTTTGCCGCGCCCATGATTGCGTCGGTGGGGCAGACCTTGTAGCACTTGGTACAACCGATGCAGAGGTCTTCCAGCACTTCCGCCACTTGCGGGCCGCTGTCCGCCAGCGCGGAAATATCCGCTTCGACGCCAAGCTTTGCCGCCAGCGCCTCGATCAACGGCCGACCGCCGGGCGGGCACAACGTGATCGGCGCACTGCCTTCGGCCAGCGCCATTGCCGCACCAGTACAGCCGGGAAAACCGCATTGCCCGCATTGCGAACCGGGCAGCATGGCTTCCAGTTCCTCGACCAGCGGATTGCCTTCCACTTTCAGGCGGATGGCGGCGTAACCCAGCCCCAGACCGAGGGCCAGACCAAGCAGGGTGAGACTCAACAGGGCAGCGATCATTGCTATCTCCCGGTAGGGTGCGCCATGCACACCTTAGAGCGTGGAATGGTGCGCACGGCGCACCCTACATTTCTGCGGTTCATCACACCAACCCCGCAAAACCCATGAAGGCCAGCGACAGCAGTCCGGCCACCACGAAACCGATCGGCGCGCCGGCAAATGCGGCCGGCGTCTGCGCCAGCGCCAGGCGTTCACGCAGGCCGGCGAACAGCAACAACACCAGCGTAAAGCCGAGCGCCGAGCCGAAGCCATACAGCAGGCTTTCGACGAAGGCGTGTTTTTCCTGCACGTTGAGCAGGGCCAGCCCTAGTACGGCGCAGTTGGTGGTGATCAGCGGCAGATAGATGCCGAGCACCTGATATAGGCCAGGGCTGGTTTTGCGGATCACCATCTCGGTGAACTGCACCACGGCAGCGATTACCAGGATGAAGGCGAGGATGCGCAGATAGCTGAGACCCAGCGGCTGCAGCAGCCATTGCTCCAGCATCCAGGTGGCGGCGGTGGTCAGGGTCAGCACGAAGGTGGTGGCCATGCCCATGCCCAACGCGCTGTCCATCTTCTTCGACACGCCCATGAACGGGCAAAGGCCGAGGAATTTGACCAGAACGACGTTGTTGACCAACGCGGTGCCAAGCAGCAGTAACAGGTATTCACTCATGTGTTCACTCTCCTGGCTGCTGTGTTGCAAGAGATGTGCCAAGCAGATTTCAAGTACGTGGTGCACGAAAAATCAGGGGGTTGCGATGTATTAGCACTAATAAAGTGCAAGCGCGCCATGTCGAGGTTGGGGCGTTGCGAGGCGTTGTGTGGGAAACACGACAAGTGACAGGACTACGGCAGGACTACGCAGGACGGAAATGCACAGTACCTGCCGCCATTTCACGGCTCCCAAGGCGAAAACCGCCGCACTTATTAGCCCTGCACCGTCCCATCCATATATCCGGCATGGTTATTGCAGGGTATGTAGTTAACCAACGCATAAAAGACCACCATGTCCGCACCGCCCGATCTCCCCCATCAGGTTTTTCGTCAAGCTGTCGAGCAAGCCGCGCTGGCAATTTCGATCACCGATGCGCAAGCCAACATCCTCTACGCCAACCCGGCGTTCGAACGGGTGACGGGTTACCCCGAGGCTGACCTGCTCGGGTGCAACCAGTCCATGCTGTCCTACAAGGTCACGCCCGGACTGGTCTATGAAACGCTCTGGGCGCAACTGCGCCGCCAGCGTGCCTGGAACGGTATGTTGGTGAATCGACGCCGCGACGGCAGCCGCTATCTGGCCGAACTGACCATCACCCCGGTAGTTGATGCCGACGGCCAGACCAGCCATTACCTCGGCATGCACCGTGACGTCACTGAAGTGCATCACCTGGAACGCCAGGTGCAGAACCAGAAGGCGATGATCGAATCGGTGGTTGATGCGGCGCAGGTGGCAATCTGCCTGCTCGACGAACGCGACCATGTCGTGCTCGACAATCAGGAATACAAGAAACTGGTTGGTGATC
>CAMDHJ010000193.1 GCA_945897865.1 Tepidiphilus sp. J10 | reverse complement strand
CGGCAACTACGAGGACCACGGCTATTTCCTTAAAGCGCGCGGCACTGACGGCAGGCTGCGGGTGTGGGAGATCGAAACCGTCAATCCCTACTTCGGCTGCACGGTGCAATCGCTGACCTGGGAGGGCGACGACGTGGTGCTGGTCTACGCCGACAAGCACGCCACCTGGGAAGCCCGGCTCGGCCCTGACGGTCCGGCCCGCCGACAGGCAGCGGTCACAACGGAAGTCGCCTGCCAGCTCACTCCGGCCGATATCCAGGCCGTCCAGGAAGCGCTTTACCACCCGGCCTGGGGCGCCCGCCACTGGGGCCGTCACGAGCGCTGGCGGCGGGTTCTGGCCGGGATGGCGCTGGCCGGGTTTGTCGTCTTGTTGCTCAAGCTGTTCGCCCGCAACAAGTTAGGCGCGGACATCGTCGGCTGGGACATGGTGGCCGGCGCGATGCTGGGCGGCGCCGCGCTGGGCGCATGGTGGGCGCGCCAGAACACCACCGTGCCGCCGGTCGACAGCCCGGTCTACCGGCCCTTCACCTTGTCGATCGACGCCTCCGGCTTCGGCCTGCGCCGGGAAGGCTTCGACAGCCACACCGCCTGGGACCAGGTCACCACCCTGCGCGAGGCCGGCGGCTGCCTGCTCCTCTCCACCCGCCAGGACGGCACCCACCTCCTGCCGCGTTCCGCCTTCGCCCGTCCGGACGAGGCCGACGCTTTCTTCGCCCGCGTCACTGCCCTGCGCGAGGCGGTGGTGAATCCGCAGTCCCGCATGCCCCTCGACCAATTGTGCTACCGCCTGACCCGCGACGACGTGCGCGCCTTCTTCGCACTGAAGCGAGAACAGGCCGGCTGGCGCGGCGCGCTGTTCTACGTGCTGTTGCTCCCGGCCCTGTGCCTGCTCGGCCTGTTGCTTGAAGGCCTGGACGACACCGCCTGGCTGATCGGTCTCGCGGCGGGGCTGGGCGCGGTCTGGCTGCTGACCCGGATCGTGCTGCTCATCGACCGCCGCCGCGCCATCGCCCGCTATCCCCTGAGCGAAGGCGAAATCGAACTGCAACGCTGGGGCGACCACCTGCGCGTCATCGCCGACGGCCGCACCGGGCGCACGGGCTACGACCAACTCGGCAACGTCGTCGCCACGCCGGACCACGTCTTCCTGATGACCGCTCCCGACGATGCGATCATCGTCCCCCGCCGCGCCTTCGCCGACGCCGACGCCATGGCCGCCTTCGCCGCCGAAGTGGACGACGCGTCCAATAACAGCCTGCCCTGAACTCGCCATGGAACTCGCCGCCTTCAAGAAGACCGTCCACGAAGCCGCCCGCCAGGCCGGCGGCCCGGTGGCCGACATCATCGAACCCGGCGTCACTCCCAACTTCCTCGCCGCGCGCTTCGAGATCGGACCTACGCCTTGCTACGTCCTCTGTTCCCACGCCGACGACTGGGCCTTCGCCGAAGCCATCGAGCCGCCCCTCGCGCCGCTGCGCTTCATCGACTACCCAGCTATCGCCGAGGCAATGCAATCGCTGTTCGGCCTGATGCCGTTCACCCGGGCCGAGATGCAGGCGCTGTTCAGCGCCCGGCCCGGCCTGTCCGACAGCGACCTCCGCTACTGGAAACCGCGCACCCTGGGCGACGCCCTGTTCAACTGGTGGGACTGAGCATGAAGCCGCAGAACCCGATGAAAATCCGCGTCATGGCCGACTACGGCAGCTCCGGCATCTGGGCATTTTCCGACCCACCGTCGAAAGGCTTTCGCCACGGCATGCTGGAACACCACCGCCTGAAACTGCCCAAATCCCTCAGCGACGCCTTCGACCTCTGGATACGACGCTATGAGGACGAAGCCCCGAAAGACTGTTTCGATGTCGACGCCTTCAACGTCGAAGGCCTGCGCCTTGCCATCCTGCTCAAGCAACACCTCGGGCCGCAGCGGTATGTGGAATATCAGGGCGAGGGCGGGGACGGCAGTCCGTTGGCGGCGGTGGTGGTCAAATAACGAGGGTGGAGACAAACCGTGGTTGTCCCCCTATTGTTCCCGCGTCACGCCGGGCCGCTTGGCAGGAGCGGCTGGATAACGTCCTTTACTTTCGGCACGGGGTGCAGGTGCCTGCAGTTACTTTCTGGAGGGCTGCGGCGATAGCGCGTCCAGCGCCTTGGTCACCCCCACTGCCTGCAACCGACGAGTCAGCTCAAGAGCGGCCTCGATTTGCGCGGGGGACATATCTTCTGAAAGCGCGATTCGGTTGTTGATGGCTGTGTTGCTGCTGGAAGGGTTGTTCGTCGCCGAGAGGTTATAGAGGGCATAGGCCACGACGTTATCCAGCGTCACCCCCTGGCCTTTTCTGTACATCACGCCGAGGTTGTTCTGCGCGTCGGTATTACCCTGTTCTGCGGCCTTGCGGTAATAGTCCACCGCTGCCTGGTCGTCCTGCGCCACCCCCAGGCCGTTGAAGTACATCAGGCCCAGGTTGGACTGCGCGACGGCAAGGCCCTGCTCGGCGGCCTTGCGCAACCAGGACACCGCTGACTGGTAGTCCTGCGCCACACCCTGGCCGTTGGCGTACATCACGCCTAGTTTGTTCTGCGCGTCGGCATTACCCTGCTCGGCAGCTTTGCGCAACCAGGCCACCGCTACTTGATAGTCTTGCGCCACCCCCTGGCCGTTGTAGTACATCACGCTCAGGTTTTTCTGCGCGAGGGCATTACCCTGTTCGGCAGCCTTGCGATACCAGGCTACCGCTGCCTGGTAGTCCTGTGCCACCCCCTGGCCGTTGTCGTATAACGCGCCCAGGAAGAACTGCGCGCTAACATGGCCCTGCTCGGCTGCCTTGCGTAACCAGGACACCGCTGCCTGGTAGTCCTGCGCCACCCCCTGGCCACTTCCGTACATCGCGCCCAGGTTTATCTGTGCGAAGGCATTACCCTGCTCTGCGGCCTTGTGGTACCAGGCCACTGCTGTCTGGTAGTCCTGCGCCACCCCCTGGCCGTTGTCGTACAACAAGCCCAGGTTGTACTGCGCGAGGGCATTACCCTGCTCAGCGGCTTTGCGGAACCAGGCCACCGCTGCCTGGTAATCCTGCGCCACTCCTAGACCTTTGCTGTACGCCATGCCCAAGTTGTACTGCGCGAGGGCATTACCCTGCTCAGCGGATTTGCGGAACCAGGCTACCGCTGCCTGGTAGTCCTGCGTCACACCCTGGCCGTTGGCGTACATCACGCCCAAAGCAAATTGGGCCGCAGCTTCTCCCTGCTTTGCCAATGGGCTGATTTCGAGCAGCGCCTTTGCATAGTCTCCTCCCTCATGCGCTGCCACGCCTTCATCAAATCCGGCGCTGGCCGGCACGGATAGCGCCAGCCCGAGTGCAAGGGTCAGCAAGGCTGAACGCAATCGTTGTTTCATGTTTTTCTCCACTTCAAGTTCAGTCGAAAACCCCGGATTCCGCTGTGATGCATCCGGGCTCCGGGATGCACGGCATTGACAACATGGGATGAACCCGCTGATTCGACCCGAGTGACGCACAAACCGTAGGAAATTGGAGGCAGACCCCAAGAGCTCCAATTGTTCACGTAATTGTTTACCGGGTCACGTTTCACCAGTTGAATCGCCCCAGCCAGACGGCAACCCCGGTGGCCAGCGTCAGCGCGACCGAGAGCAGAAAGGCCCGGCGGGTCGAATCGCTCACCTGCGCCTCATCCCGTTCCTCGTCGGTCAGCGCCCTTGCCCGTTTGCGCTGCATGAGACCGAAGTAAATCATTTGCGAACCTACCAGCAGCACCAGCGGCAGCAACGCCCAGGCCGTAGCCAACACCAGACCCATGCCGCTGAACAGGGTCAGTACCGAACCGACGAAAAGAAAGCGTCTGAGCAGGGGATCTTCCGGCGTGCCGGAAATCGCCCCCAACACGTGGTCGATCAGCACCATCTCGCGCGCCTTGTGGAAGGCGACGCCGCTGCCGACGATCCAGAAGGCGCCGAAGCCGCGCAATAACCATTCCAATGAGGTTTCAAGCATGCAGGGCTCCAAGCGGCGTTATGGGATGGGCAGCGAACATTTTTCGAGGTCACCCGCACGCGCCATGTGCTTCAGCGCCTGTTCGATGAGGTCTTCAGTCAGCCGCTCGGCCACCACGATCATGTGGGGCGCCCCGTAATGGATACGGACCAGGGTGTTGTCGATCCTGTCGCCGCAGGCGGCCAGGGTGGTGGGCGTCATGAAGAAGCACCAGCGTCGGCTGCCGTCGCGCATGTGCAGTTCGACTTCGATGGCGCCGGTATCCTGGGTTGCCAGGTCGTCGCGGAGGGTGAAGGTCTGGAACATGGGTGAACTTTAGCCGCGGTCCAAGCGTTCAGGTTAGCAGCGGTTCGACGATAGGCAACAGGAAGAGGAAGCCGCCCAGTGCGTTCAGGAACAGGACAGCCAGGGTCAGCATGATGCGGGTACCGCGAGACAGGGTCGACGCGTCGGGGTGGCTGGATAGCGATGCCACGAGCCGTCCGGTCTCGACCAGGCCGACGGCCAGGATGAGCAGCCCAAGCAATTGCAGATCGGTGCTGACAGTGAAATCGTTGAAGCCATGGCGCCAGACCATCCAGGCTAACGCGATCACGGCGATTGCGGAGAATGCGCGTAGCAGACCGACGAGGCGCTCTTTCAGGTTTGGCGGCATTTTTTCCCAGTCTCCGGTGGATTGGTAATGTTCTCCGATTGAAATGCATCCCCCCGAACTCGGGGGTGTCAGCGAATTAGCCGAATGGTTACACTAAATTCGCGAGTTTCTTCGTGAGTTTCTTCACGAATGAAGAAAGTCGAAACCAGCCCTGACACTTTCCTCAGGGCTTCGTCTTAACAAGCGTGGGCGACGTGCTCACCACTTTTTCGGAGAATGTAACGTGAAGACTCAACTGATTGCGGTCCTGGCAAGTGGCGTACTGGCTATTAACATCGGCGCGGCATTTGCCGACGAAGGCAAGACGGCTGAAGGTGGCCTGACTCCCGCTGTAGTGGAACAGATGGATGTGGCGAACAAGCTGATCGCCCTGGGTGATGCACGCAAGGATCCGATCCTGCTGATTGCCGCCGCCAAACTGCAAAAGAGCCTGAGCACCGAGGCCGCCGGTAGTCCGGCTCAAAGCACCGCCACCAACGATGTGCTGGACCGTGCAAAGAAGCTGGCTACCGGTCGCAAAGATCTGATCGGTTTGGCTGACGATGTCGCTGCTGAAAAAACCAAGGGTGGCTACATCGATGCCGTCAGTGGTCAATATCGCTACACCTACACCCCACGTTGATTGATGTTCGCGCGGAGGTCCAGTGGACATCCCCCGATCTCCGCGCGATTTCTTTCCCTGGAATCTTCGTAAATATGGAGCTCTCATGCCCAAGCCATTGATTTCCATGTTGGTCAGTGTCGTGCTGGCGCTGACTGCCGGCCCCGCCCTGGCTGATGAAGCACCCTCAACCGGATTGATCGAACAACTGGTGCTTGCCAACAAACTGATCGCGCTTGGCGATGCCCGCAAGGATCCGCTCCTGCTGATCGCTGCCGCGCGCATCCAGAAGAACCTGGACAACCAGGCCATTGCAGCACCCGCCGCTGATACAGCTACCCGATCGCTGCTTGACCGCGCCCGCCAATATGCCGGCAATCGCAAGGATCTGATCGGTCTGGTTGATGACATCGCCGCGCAGAAGTCCAAAAGCTATTACTTCGACTGTGCCGAGCCTCAGAACCGCCCCTGCGGCAAAGCCATCCTCTATTGATTGATGCCATGTCCTTTCGTGCCCTTGCTGCGCTGACGCTGGCCGCTGTTCTCGGCTGGCCTGCTACCGCCCTCTCTGTCACCGGCCATGCCCTGATCATCGGGGTATCGCGTTATCCCAGCCTGGATGAGCAGATGCAGCTCGATGGCCCGAAACACGATTCCGAACTGGTGGCCAGTTATCTGCGCAAGCAGCGGCCGCGCTTGTTCATGCCGGAGAACATCAAGGTGCTGGCCGATGGCGTGGCAGGCGGCCAGACGCCCAGTCGGGACAACATCGAACAGGGCATGGCGGCAATTGCACGAAAGGCCGGATCAGGGGATTTCGTTTACCTGCATTTTTCCGGTCATGGTTCGCAGCAACCGTCGAAGCCGGGAGACCCGACCGAGCCGGACGGCCGCGACGAACTCTTCCTGCCGGCCGACATCGGCGCCTGGGATGACACCGTCGGCACGGTGAAAAACGCACTGGTCGATGA
>CAMDHJ010000192.1 GCA_945897865.1 Tepidiphilus sp. J10 | reverse complement strand
TGACCGCGTTGGAAATCAATCCTGAAGTGGTGGCTGCCGCACGCGCCTATTTCATGTTGCCGCCGGATGACGAGCGGCTTTCGGTGATCACCGGTGATGGCGCGGCCTTTGTGCATGCAAACCCGGACAGCCAGGACGTCTTGCTGGTCGATGGCTTTGATGCCAAACGCATCGTCGATGCGCTCGCCAGCGCCGAGTTTTATCGCGCCTGCAGGGATATGTTGCGGCCTGGCGGGGTAGCGGTCTTCAACCTATGGGGATCGGATGAATACTATCCACGCTATTTCGACCGTCTCTCCCGCGCCTTTGGCGAACATGTGCTGCAACTACCGGCCGAGAAGAAAGGCAACATCATCATCTTCGCCTTCCGCAAACCCTTGCCGAGTGTCAAATTCGAGCCGCTGCTGCGCAATGCACAATTTCTGGAAGCCGAGCTGGGCCTGGAATTTGAAGCCTTCATTTCCCGCATGCGGAACTGGAACCCTACCTCTTACGACGCTTTCATCCTCTGACCGACTAAAGTCAAAACACGGTCCTTTCACGATGCTTTCCATCCCTGATGAAGGGTGGGAAAATTGTTTTCAATTGTGTAATTTTTCGAGGCGGCCATGATCGACAAAGACGGTTACCGGCCGAACGTGGGCATCATCATCTGTAATGCGCGCAATGAGGTTTTCTGGGGCAAACGTATCCGTCAGAATTCCTGGCAGTTTCCTCAGGGCGGCATTAAGCATGGCGAAAGCCCTGAACAGGCTATGTTTCGCGAGTTGATGGAAGAAGTCGGGTTGGCCCAGGAACATGTGCGTATTCTTGGCCGGACCCGCAACTGGATGCGCTATGACGTGCCGCGCGATTGGATGAAGCGCGAATGGCGCAGCCATTACCGTGGTCAGAAGCAGATCTGGTTTCTGCTGCGCTTGGTAGGGCGTGATTGCGATGTCAAATTGCGCGCATCGACGCATCCAGAATTCGACGCTTGGCGATGGCATGAGTACTGGGCACCGGCAGACGATGTTGTCGAATTCAAGCGCGAGGTCTACCGTACAGCACTCAGTGAACTGGAGCGTTATTTAAGCATTGGTGCCGAAAGTTCGCGTGCATGCCATCCTTATATGCTGGCAATACGCACACATGGCATCGGACGTACATGAACACTATCCTGGCTGGAAAACATCTAGTCGGGCAACCCATCGAGCGAGTTATATCGTGAGCAGAAACTACAACATCATTCCGACCTCTCCTTTGCAAAAGGGCGCCACTTTCCATAAACCGTCCCAGTCGCTGCCCGATAAGGTCACGCTGGACCAGTCGGCCATGACGGTGATGACTGATTTCACTGTTGTTACCGCGTACACGATCTTCCCGTTAGAAACGATCGAAGCTGCTCGGGCCAAGATGATTCATCGCGGTGTACGCATGTTATTGGTCGTGGATGACCAGAATCACATTCTGGGTTTGATTACCTCTTCCGATCTGACCAGCGAAAAACCCATGCAAGTCGTGCAAACCCAGGGAATCCGCCACTCCGACGTCATGGTGAAAGACATCATGACTCCGCGAGAGCGGTTGGAAGTCCTCTGCATGGATAGCCTTCAAACCGCCCATGTCGGGGATATTGTCACCACGCTGAAAACACATGGTCGTCAACATGCCTTGGTCGTTGAGCGAGCCCAGGATCGAAGCCAGATTTTGCGCGGCATGTTCTCAGTCTCCCAGATCAGTCGGCAACTTGGTTCGCAGGTTGAAACAGCTGGCGTCGCCAGCACCTTTGCGGAATTGGGCGCGGAACTCGGCAGATAGCGTGCTACGGGTTCTTCACGCTGACTCACAACTCGCCCATGTGGGTGAGTGGGCGTATGGAGAACCACTCTGGAAACTTGCCCCCAAACGTGACAGTGAAGGCCATCCTTATATTGATTTCATGATGCTGGCACCGGGCATGAAGAATCGACCAGTAGATGAAATTAAATGTTTAACCCTGATCATTCATGGCGTACTTACGCAATATGAAAGCTGGGTTGTATTTGCAGATTTCAATCTGAAACTTAATCTTCTCTGGGTCTCGTTGAAATATCGCCCTGGAATCATGACTGAAATAGTCGCCACCCTGCGCGCCCAGGCCCCCATACTCAAACTGGTTGCACATAATCCAGACCCACGGTGAAGAGATGTTGTTTTTGAAGCGCAATCTGATGTTCATCCTTCTGGCGGCATTCATACCAGCCGCCTGGTCGCAGCAGCCCGGCACCATGCAGCCCGCAGGATGGCCGCAAATCCTTTTCTGGTCAGTCAATCCATATAACTTGCAGCCTCAGCTTTGGATGCAACAAACTGGCATACCGAGACCAGGAACTCCAGGTGCACTTCCTTTCCCAACGCCTTTCTGGCTTTGGACATTACCGCCCCAACCTTCATCCTTGGTGCAGCCCCTGCCTTCAGTTTCCATACCAACAACCCCCTCGCCTCCGGCAGTCCCTGCTGTGCCAGTGGATACCATCCCGGCAGACACACCTCCGACGACATCGCCAGTGACGCATGCGGCAACATCTTCGGAGGCATTACTCAGCCCAACGACCGAAAATGATGCTTCGATCATCAAATCCGAAACAACCCCCGAGACAACATCGCAGACAATTCAAACAATTGTTCCGATAGAGGATCCCAGAGGGGGTTCAACCATTGACGCCCCCCTCACCCAAGCGCCAATCGATCAAAGTATTGCGCAGACTGCAGCAGTGCAGAAACCGGAAACCGAAGTAAGCACCCTCAAAAGGGCGAGAACAGCAAAGAAAAAGACCAGCAAAAGGGTCCGCAAGTTGTGCTGGAAAGATGGCACATTGGATGTCTGCCCCTGAAAGTTCAGCGGCGCCAAATCGGCTTTTCAAACATCCCACTATCGTCAACTGCCCAAGTGGGTAGCGCACACAGATCATATCCCGAGTAAAATTATCAAGTTTTTCTGGCCTTGAAAAGCAAGCCATCGCCTTCATTTGCTCAGAAATCGAAAATGCATCACTTCAGTCAACAAAGCCATCTTTCAACAACCTAGAGGTCAGACCATGTCGGTTTCCGTCGAGCAAGTACAGGCAGCACTAAAAGAAGTTATTGATCCCAATACGCAAAAGGATTTCATTGCCACCAAGTCAGCCCGCAATATCCGGGTTGATGGCGACAAAATCAGTCTCGATATTGTCCTGCCCTACCCAGCCAAAATGGTTATGTCTGAAATGGCAAAACTGGTGGAAGACAAAATCAAAAGCCTTGACGGCGTGGAAAGTGTTCAGACCAATGTGTCCTGGAAGATCGTCGCGCACAGTGTGCAAAAGGGTGTGAAGCTGATTCCCGGCGTAAAAAACATCATTGCAGTTGCCTCCGGCAAAGGCGGTGTAGGCAAATCCACCACAGCCGTAAATCTAGCACTCGCACTGGCAGCAGAAGGTGCCAATGTAGGTATGCTTGATGCCGACATCTACGGTCCGTCACAACCCACCATGCTGGGCATACATGGTCGCCCGGAATCTCCCGATGGTCAAAATCTAGAGCCCATGATGGGACATGGCCTGCAAGCCATGTCGATTGGGTTTCTGATCGACGTAGAAACGCCAATGGTCTGGCGTGGCCCGATGGTGACCCAGGCGTTGGAGCAATTGCTCAACAACACAAAATGGAAGGAGTTGGACTATCTGGTTATCGACCTGCCCCCAGGAACCGGCGACATTCAACTTACCTTGGCACAACGTGTACCGGTTACCGGCGCGGTCATCGTCACCACGCCGCAAGACATCGCCCTGATCGACGCGCGCAAGGGACTGAAGATGTTCGAAAAAGTCGGTGTACCGATTCTTGGCGTAGTGGAGAACATGAGCCTGCATATCTGCTCGCAGTGTGGTCATGAAGAACGCATCTTCGGTGAGGGTGGCGGCGAACGGATGTGCAAGGATTATGGCAACGAGTTCCTCGGCGCCCTGCCGCTGGATATCCGTATCCGTGAAGAAACCGATTCCGGCAAACCTACTGTCGTCGCGGAACCTGAGTCACGAATCGCTGAAATCTATCGTCAAATTGCACGCCGAGTAGCCGTTAAGGTCGGTGATCTCGCTGTTGATCATTCCTCAAAATTCCCCAGCATTGTCATTCAGAACACCTGATTCAACGAATACAAGTGTTTGGCCGACGCCTTCAAGTATTTGAGGGCGTTTTTTCTCCTTCCGCTAAGTAACCAAAGTCACTGAGCTCGTTGAACTCGGCCATTATCCTGTTTACGTTCCCATCGGGAGCAGGATCCTGATCTATTCAATTGGAGAATTCACATGAATACAAACGTCGGTGGTATTGATCGAATTTTGCGTATAGTTTTCGGCGCAGCTTTATTGGGGGCTGCTGTTGCAGGCATCGGCTTACCATGGACCTGGATTGGGGTAGTACCGCTTGCCACCGGCTTGTTCAAGTTCTGTCCGTTCTACCCACTGTTGGGCTTGAGCACCTGTCCAGTAAAAAAGAACTAACCAACGAACTGTCACAGCTAAATCGTCATCCAAAAAAAAGCCACCCAAGGGTGGCTTTTCAATTGAATTCAGATCGATCAGATATACAAACAGATATCCGTTTCACCGGCAAACTCGAAGAAAGTGGCAGCGCCACCATATTCAATACCGTCGATAAATTCACTGTGATCGAAACCAAATAATTCAACTGTCATCTGGCAAGCGATGAACTTGACTTCGGCTTCCTGACAAAGCTCACGCAACTCTGGAATACTGGCTACGCCATTATTCTTGATGGTTTGCTTCATCAAGGCAGTTGCCACTATTTCATAACCTGGAACAAGCGATTGAATTGCATTGGGCATGTTCCAATTGATACCGCGAAACCATTTCGGACCAAACGGCATTTTCATCGGCATGCCTGGATTGCCCAAGGGGCTTACCTTTAGACCGGAAAGATCTTTACGAAGCATCTGCAAGCCATAGAAGGTAAAGAATATCTGGGTTTCATATCCCAAGGCGGCGGCTGTAGAAGCCAAGATGAACGGAGGATAAGCCCAGTCCAGCGTGCCTTTGGTTGCAATGATCGCCATTTTCTTTTGATCGTCCATCAGACCACCTCTTCAAATCTTGGGATTTATTACAAAGTTGAAACCAGGTTCGAAAATTTATTTCTTCTTGATGAAGAAAGTGTATTCACTACCCGCTTCGGCAGAAGCCAGAAGTTCGTTACCAGTTTGCTTCGCGAATGCTGCAAAGTCCTTCACTGAGCCCGGATCAGTCGAAACGATTTTCAGTACTTGACCACTGGTGCAATCATTCAAAGCTTTCTTGCAGCGGAGGATGGGAAGCGGACAGTTGAGGCCGCGGGCGTCGAGTTCTTTATCAAAATCCATGATTGCTCCTTCACAAAATCAGCAAATACTAAAAAAAGACGGCGTAATTTACCCGTGTTACATAGGGATTGCAACGACGCACGACTCTGGGGAAAAAATTGCGGATTGACTCAACCAAGCATTGTAAGGGGTTTACCTGAGCGCGCCCAAGCCATGATGCCACCAGAAAGATTGTGCATGTTATCGAAACCTTTGGCAGCCATGAATGCGCATGCCTGCGCGGAACGAGCGCCAGAGTTGCAATAGATCACGACGGGCTTGTTTTGCGGAATATCCGCAGCACGAAGCGGCAGCAAATGTAAAGGAATATGGGTAGCACCATCTATCACACCGCGTGCGACCTCACCCTCTGTCCGTACGTCAATCAAATGGATCTGATCTCTTCCTGCATCCAGCGTTTCAACGTCGAGCTCTTTGATATTGTACATACCGAACATTGAGAGTCCTCCGAAATAGAATATTAGAATTTGCTAATCTATCAGGTTTTCCTTGTTTTTTCAACCACATCTATATATGCAGGGCGATTGTTGGGCTGCAGATCAGTTCTGCCCACAAACGTTGGCCACAAGAAATATTGCTTTCTCATCGCCTGCGAAGCTCGAAATCATCGAGAGCAATTACTCCTTTTTGCCTAGTTTAAGAAGCATACATAAATCCACCGTAGCCCCTTACTTGGGTTGCATATCAAAACTTGATCGTTCAGCACGCTGGGCAAGTCTGTCAGGAAATGTATAATCCGCGCCCGCATTGTCGCTGCAGTAGCTCAGTTGGTAGAGCAACTGATTCGTAATCAGTAGGTCGGGGGTTCGATTCCTCTCTGCAGCACCATATAACACCCAACAGTCAAAGACTCCCTTCGTGACCCATCCGCAGATGCTATCCCTCCTTGAAGCCGA
>CAMDHJ010000191.1 GCA_945897865.1 Tepidiphilus sp. J10 | reverse complement strand
TTGTCTGCGGTATCTTGTTGGGCCTGCAACGCGCTGGTTTGCTTTGAAACCTCGCTGGCAGCTGCATTGACAGTTTCCTGCATCTGATGCGCGGCTGTTTCGATGCGCTGTTCCACGCCCGTCAGCCGGTCGCCCGTCGCGCTGTCGGTGGCTACCATCTGCTGCTGCCGGGTTTGCAGGCTGGCGATATGGTCCAGCGCGGATTGAACCTGGGCAGCAGTTTGATCCATGCGCTTCTCCAGCCCGCCGATATGTGCATTCAGTTTTGCAGCCTGAGCTTCCAGGCCAGCTTGCGATTGCAGCAGCTGCGATTCATTCAGTTTGACTCGATCGCCCAGTTTTTCCAGCCCAACCTGGACTGAAGCCAATTGCCGGGCAAGCTGCTGGGCACGATTTTCGATGCTGCGCAGGCTGGCTTCGCTGTTGGCGGCGAGATTTTGTTCGACCAGGTCGATACGTTCCTGCAGCGGCTGGGTCTGGGTCAGCAGGGCTTTTTCGGTGGCGCAACCGTTCAGCAGTAAAAGGCTCAGGACGGCGGCTGCGGTAACGGAGGCCAGGCGAGGAATTAGGCGAGTCATTGGTGAAATGCAGTCGGAAAGGCGGTTCGGGAATGATGCGAGGCATGATCGATTGCGCAGCCTATTCCGGTTTGTTGACAAAGCGCCTATTCAAGAAGTCGCGAGTGAAGAATTCACGAATTCGCGAATTCGCTTTTCAGCGAACGCCTCGCGAGAAATGAAATCCCTGGAAGCCTAGAACCATGCCTTCCGGGGTGATCTGCTCCAGTTTCAGCTCGGGGGTGATGAATTCGCCTTGCCGCAACAAGATGTTGTTGATCATGACGCGACGATCTGACGGGGAATTGGAATATTGATGGAAGGCAATCACCAGGTTGGGCAGGCGCTGTCTAACCTCGCCTGGGAGTTCACTTTGCTTTAGCACTTGCGTTTCCGGTGCTGCCGTAGCGGGTGCCGGCGTCGGCGTGGGGGACTCTGTGGCGGCGGCGGGAACGGGATTGTCAGCCTTGGTTGCCGGTTGAATTTGGGTTGGAATCGCCGGGGTTGCCGCAGGGTTTGTGTGCATCAGCTGCCTGTCAGGCAATGCCGGTGCAGCCGTATGCATATTGGAAACCTGAATATCTGTTGCCGGGGTGGTTGCATTGATTGCGGCGGATGCTTCGTTCGGCATGTTTTGCGGCGTGGCGGGACGCCACGGTTGCAGCCATCCAATCAGAATGCCCGCGCCGATCAATACGGTCGCCAGCATGATATACAGACTGAAATGCGGTTGTTTCGGCGTTTGTGTGGCTGAGTGTGCAGTCGACAACGTGGGTACTGCGGCCAGCTGGCGTTGTTGATCAGATTTTTTCAGCGCATCAAGAATGTAGGACATGGCACGCTCAATTCCGATTGCTGAGCAGTTTGGGCGCAGATGCGTCTGAATCGCCCAGCAGATGGATCAGTGTTTTGGGGCCGACGTTGCCGTCAGGGTTGAGTCCGCGTGAGCGCTGAAACTGTTTGATTCGGGCGCTCAAAGCTTCGTCGTACTGCGCTGTTTCAATGACTGGTTCAATATCGGATTGAGTTTGACCTTCCAGTTTGGCGAGTCTGTTGATCACCCAGGCCACACCCGCACCGCTCGCGCCGGGCCGCAGCGTTTCCTGCACTGCGGCTGGGGCGCGCCAGAACAGTCGGTAATCACCCGTCCAGTGTCCGGCAAGCACGCCGAGACTCACGTTGCCGCGAGTCTCGCCGATCATCAGGCTGGCCTGGTCGGCGGCGAGTCCGAGCAACGTCGCCTGAAATGCGTGTCCCTGGTCGTCGCGCAAGGCCAGTACGGCCGGCAGGTTGAGCAGGCGGAGTTCGACCAGACTTCCGCGCTCGCTGCGGCAGCGCAGGCCGATCGCTTCAGCTTGCCGGCATGGATCGCCGGCTTGATAGCGGGCTCCCCAGGCGGTGAACAAGGCGGCATGTGCCAGCACATCACTGCGCGAAATGGGAAGCGAGGCTGGCCAGGCAAGGTTGCCCAGTGCGGGGGAGGGCGGGTTCGCTGCACTGGTCAAGCCCTGGGCGGGTTTTGGCGCGGTGATGGGGATACTTGCGCCGGGTGGCGCTGTTGTTACTCCCGATGTTGACCATGGTCGCCCAGCGGAGAGACCACCGAAGAGACCACCAATGGGGCCGACGCCAATCACAATTCCCACCAATCCAAGCAGAGCGAAGGCAAAAACACGCTGTCGGTTGCGCCGCTGGGTTGATGGTGTATGCAGTATTTCGCGTTCGGCCTGCGCCAGGATTTTGCGATCGACACGATCTTTGCCTTCGACAAAAGCCCCCAATAGCGCGCGATCGCATAGCACGTTGATGACCCGAGGTACGCCACCGCTGATCTGATAGATGCGGCGATTCAGGGACGCGGGAAACAACGTTCTCTGTGTGCCGGCGATTTCAAGCCGATGCCGGATATAGGCGGCAACTTCCACCTTGCTCAGCGCGCCCAGATGGTAGCGAGCCACGATGCGTTGAGACAGTTGTTTGAGATCAGGCCGTTCCAGCATCGTTGCCAGTTCCGGCTGGCCGATCAGGATGATCTGCAACAGCTTGCGTTCATTGGTTTCCAGATTGGTCAGCAGGCGCATCTGTTCCAGTACATCGGCGGAAAGATTCTGTGCCTCATCGATGATCAGCACCGCATGCCGGCCGCGCGCGTGCGCATCGAGCAGGTGCGTGTTGATGCAGTCGACGAATACCTTGATGCTGCTATTCCCAGCCGGGTGGGCGATACCGAACTCGACGCAGATCGAGGACAGCAATTCTTCAACCGTCAGCTTGGGATTGAAGATGTAAGCCACATCGCAGGTTGCGGGAATCTGTTCCAGCAGACAGCGGCAAACCGTGGTCTTTCCCGCACCAACCTCGCCCGTCAGCAAAACGAAACCGCCGCCGCTGTTCACCCCGTACAGCAGATGCGCCAAGGCCTCTTGATGACGCTGGCTCATATACAGATAACGCGGGGCCGGTGCGATGGAGAAGGGGGCTTCGGCGAGACCGAAGTAACTTTGATACATGAGAAATGGGGCGCGCAACAGGAGAGGGAAAGCGGGGGCGATTATAACGGCAGCCTCTCAGGCAGCATGCCGCAGGCGTTCGGCTTGTGCCGGAACTGTTGCTTGATGAAGGCGATACGAATCATTTATTGCTGCTCTGTTACCTCGCCGCTGGTATGCCTGACGAATGCCTTCGACTATGATTCCCGGACTTGCACATCCTTAACTGGATGTTTTCGCCTCGTCTGTTTTCAATTGGATATTACGGAAATTACCCATGCAGTCCGGTCCCAGAGAAATTGTCACCCCGTTTCGCCAGATTCCGCTTGATGTGCCGGAGGGCATGAAGCCGAACGAGTTTTTCAACAGCACAGAAAACCTCAACGATCTGGTCAATAACAATGGTTTGTTGCAGAACCCGGAAGGCTTGCTGTTGTATCGCAAGGCACTCGGGCACAGCAACGAGTTCGACGCGTCGATCATCTACAACACCTCGCAGACCATCCTCGATCCGCTCGGCCGCCCGGTGCGCCGCACTCAAGTTCCGGAGCAAGTCAAAAACGTCTGGAATCGGATGAATCAGGTGATCATCGAGTACATGCTGGAACAGTACCCGGACCCGGATCAGCATCTGGTGTTGGCAGGTGAAGCGAGCCTGGATGCGACCTGGCCGATGACTTCGCCAGGGGTGCCGAGCATCCGCATGCTGCATAACCATTTCATCGTCTTCAACAAGACCGAATTACGCGATGCACCAATTGCCGATGCGAGCAATCCGAATCTGACCGATGGTGGTCAGCATTCACTGTTCCAGGCTTATATGCGCAATGTGTATCAGGATTTCTTCGACGAACTCGATCTGCGCATCCTGCGGCCTTGCCAGGCTGGTTCCTGTCGGATTGCGCTGACCGGCTATCCGCAGGGGCTGCCGAGCTGGGAAGTCACCGGTGGTGCTGAAGCTTTGAAGGACATCCGTTTCTGGAAGGAGTACGACACCCTGCTGAAGGGGTTCATCGACTTCTACCGCACCTTCTTCGGCCAGGTTTCCACCCGCAACGCGCCCTTGCCGCGTGATATCTATTTCCCTGAACTGGTGGAAAACAAGCTGCAGTTCAACAACGATCTGCTGAAGACCGCCAAAATGGTGCGCGACCGCTGCATCAAGGACGCGAAGTACGCAAACTCGATCCGCTGGCAGCCGGCGTTCAAACAACTGATCTATCGCAACGATGCCGGCAAGCTGATCGTCACCATCAGTCAGAACTCCATCGGCAATGCCATCACCGAATTGCTCGGCGTGGTGGTCAAGCGCACGCCGGATGCGGACGCTTATGGCCTCGCCGAACCGGCACTGATCGAGAAGTTGCTGGAGGTGCGGCGGCGTCTGGTCGAGGCCGATCTCGGCAGCGGTATCGCCACGCCTCACTGGGAAGCTGCGTAGCGGAAATCCAGTCATGCATTAACCTGTTGCCAGCGCTGAGGCGTTACGGCGATTGCGTTCGAGATTGCCGAGAGTCAGTTTCTGCACTGTCTCGATACCCTGAAGTGGATTTGAAGCCGCTGCTGAACCTTGGTTTTCGGCAGTGGTTATTCGTCGCTTCGTATCAATGAGGCCGGTACCGCATGCGAATTTCGATACATGGGCGTCAGCCTTGACTAGATCTGGTGTTTTGGCTATCCAGAAGTACATGAAATGCGCTGAATATTTGATCTTCAGCAACGATGGTCGGCAATTTCCTCACCTAACCCGGTTAAACTTTGCCCCCTTACCAACCCACTATGTTTTCAAAAGGATTAATCATGAGCAAAGGGCAGCTGCTACAAGACCCGTTCCTCAACGTGCTGCGCCAAGAGCAGGTTCAGGTTTCTGTATACCTGGTCAATGGCATCAAGCTGCAAGGCCATATCGAAAGCTTCGATCAGTATGTTGTGCTGCTCAAGAACGCCGTCACCCAGATGGTTTACAAGCATGCCATTTCCACTATCGTTCCCGCGCGCCCGGTGACGGTCCAGCACGGCAGTGGTGATTAACACTTGATTGCCGGTGGTTTGTCTGTGCTGATACATGTTTGATCGCCCGGATCGTGGCGCGGCGGTCGTTCTTGTCTCACTTGATTTCGGCCTGCCTGACTATGCCGAGGGCTTGAATGAGCTGAGTTTGTTGGCCGCAAGCGCCGGCTTGCAGGTTGTTGGTTTGGTTGAGGGCAAGCGTGCCAAGCCGGATTCGCGCCTTTTTGCGGGCTCCGGCAAAGCGGAAGAAATTGGTCACATCGTGCGCGAGGCGGGTGCGTCGCTGGTGATCTTCAATCATGAGCTTTCTCCGGTTCAGGAACGCAATCTCGAACGTTTGCTGGAATGCCGGGTGCTCGACCGAACTGCACTGATTCTTGATATTTTCGCTTTGCGTGCGCGCAGTAATGAAGGCAAGTTGCAGGTTGAACTGGCGCAGTTACGGCATTACGCGACGCGATTGGTACGCGGTTGGTCGCACCTGGAACGGCAGAAGGGCGGTATCGGCATGCGCGGTGGTCCGGGTGAAAGCCAGTTGGAACTCGATCGGCGTATGTTGTTGAACAAAATCAAGACGATCGAAGGCAAGCTGGAAAAGCTTTCGCGTAGCCGTGCGGTACAGCGGAAAAGTCGCCAGCGTGGTGGTGTTCTTTCGGTTTCGCTGGTGGGTTACACCAATGCCGGCAAATCGACGTTGTTCAACACCTTGACGCATGCCGGCGCGTATGCGGCCGATCAACTCTTCGCCACGCTCGATACGACATCGCGCAAACTCTGGTTACCCGAGGCGGGGCAGCAGATTGTGCTGTCAGATACCGTGGGTTTCATCACCCGCCTGCCGCACACGCTGGTGGCGGCGTTTGAAGCGACGCTGGAAGAGACCGCGCGTGCTGATCTTCTGTTGCATGTGGTCGATTCGGCCAGCCCGAATCGTGAGCGTCAGATGGAAGAAGTCGACAAGGTGTTACTGGAAATTGGCGCGGAACAAGTGCCGCAGATTCGAGTCATGAACAAGGTCGATTTGACCGATGCCCTGCCTCAGGTGGCGAGGGATGAGTATGGTAAGATCGCGGCCGTTTGGCTTTCCGCCAAGACCGGTTCAGGTGTGGAGTTGCTTCGGGAAGCCCTTACAGAGTTTGCTCGTGATCAACAACATGAAATCCAATTACTGGCAACTCAGAATGCCGAACTTTCTCAAAGCTATGTGGAAACCAATCAGAATGGCCTGGAATGACCCGCAGTGGGGTA
>CAMDHJ010000190.1 GCA_945897865.1 Tepidiphilus sp. J10 | reverse complement strand
ACGGCTCGGGGCCAATGTGGGTCGCTAATCCTTCATTGCAATGGACTTTCACCATCTACTCCTTGCCGGTCTTTACCGGCGCACACCTTGAAACAGCAGTTGACCGCTCCTTGACCCTCGTGAGGCCTCATGCTGACTGATGTTTTGCGCTTCGATGACACTCACCCATTAGGTGAGCCCGCTACCCTTCCGCTGTCGGGGTGGAGAAACCGTCTAGCTGCGTTGCTCCGCCTCGCCATGCCTCGGCATGACTCGTTGTCGCGCCTTGCCAGCCGGCTTCTCCGCCCCGCCCTCGGAAGGGTTCAACTGCTGTTTCAAGGTTCAAACGCAAACACCCGCAGACAGATTGCCAATCCGAAAACCCTCCCTCATATTGCCCTGAACCTTGAACCTTGAACCTTGAACCCTGCCCCATCTTCCGAGAGCGTTGCCATGACCGATCCAATCGCCACCACGCTGGCCTATCACGCCCGCACCAAACATCATCTGGAGCGTTACGCCAAAGGCCCGGCCGGGCTGGATTGGGACGCCCAGCCGGCAGCTTTCCGGCATTGGATCGGGGCCGCGAAGCAAGCTTTGCCGCGCGACGTTGAAATGACCGGCATCGCTTGGCCGCAACTCGATCAAACGCGCCCGCCGCAGGACTTCAGCCCGGCCAGCCTGGGTTCCATGCTGCGTCTGTGTGCCGGCATCACCGCCTGGAAGCAATATGGTCCCAGCCGTTGGTCGCTGCGCGCGCATCCGTCATCCGGCAATCTGCACCCTACCGAAACCTGGCTGATCAGCGCCGGCGTGCCGGGTCTGGCGGATGGCCTGCATCACTATCAGGCGTTCGATCACAGCCTGGAAAGACGTGCCTGGAATGACACCGCCGAACCTGGCGAGACTGCCATTTGGCTGGGTTACAGCTCGATCGCCTGGCGCGAGGCCTGGAAATACGGCGAGCGCGCGTTCCGTTATTGCCAGCTCGACATGGGCCATGTGCTTGCCGCGCTGACCTACGCCGCCGCGCTGCATGGCTGGTCAGTCCGCCTGGTGAACCTGTCACCGGCCGAAACGGCGGCGCGGCTAGGGGTGGATCGCGCGGCGGACTTTGCCGGCGTCGAAGCGGAAGAGGCTGAAGTCATCGTCAGCCTGCAACCCAATCAGACTGGAACAAAAGCACAGCCGCCGGCCTGGACGCACTGGGCCGGCCAACCCATTTTGCTCGACCCGAAACCGATGTATGACTGGCCGGTGATCGAGGAAGTGGCGTTGGCGACGCGCGGAGGGTTGCCGTCTGACTCGCTTGCGGATGCATCCCCTGCGGCACAAGTTAAGTCGCAAGTCGTGTCCTTATCGGAAACCGCCGCCAGCCAGGTCATCCTGCAACGTCGCAGCGCACAAGCGTTCGACGGCGTCAGCGTCATGCCGCACGCCGTATTCCGTCGTCTGCTGGCGGCCATGCTGCCTGGCGGCTCGCCGGTCTGGCGCATGTGGCCGCACGCGCCGCGCGTGCATCCGGTGCTGCTGGTGCATCGGGTCGAAGGCATCAAACCCGGTTTGTATGCGCTGCCGCGTTCCGAGGCGGCATTGGCGGACTTGAAGCAAACCATGCCTGACCTGTTCACCTGGACGCCTGCCGATATTGAATTACCGCTGTTTCAACTGATGGCGGCGAAGGCCGAACGCACCGCGCGCACGCTGTCCTGTCATCAGGACATCGCCTCGCACAGCGCCTTCGCGGTGATGTTCATAGCCGAATTCGATGCGCCCATCCAGGCCAACCCGGCCGCCTGGCGCCATCTGCACTGGGAAGCCGGCATGCTCGGCCATTGCCTGACGCTGGAAGCCGAAGCCGCCGGCTGGCGCGGCACCGGCATCGGCTGCTTCTTCGACGACGCGGTGCATGAAGTGCTGGGTTTGGAGGTCGGTGAGGAAAACGCGCACTATCAGGTGGTTTACCACTTCGCAATCGGCATTCCAGTCGATGACGCGCGCCTGACCACGCTGCCGGCTTATGCTTGATCTGCCTGCGCGGGAATGCCGAATAATCCTGAGCCCGGCTTTGACTACGTTGTAGGAGCGTCCGCTTGCGGTGCGAGCGTTGAGGTAAGTTGTGGTATTGGCCCACAAGCGGCGCCTCCTACAGCTTTGCCGCCGCAAGCCCAGATCAATTAAATTTGCGCCTGTCGACGCGCGTTGAATGGAGACCCGACATGGTTGATCTGACCACCGAGTACCTCGGCCTTAAGCTGAAGAATCCGCTCGTCCCTTCCGCCTCGCCACTATCGCGCAGCGTCGATTCCGCGCGCGCGCTGGAAGATGCCGGCGCGGCGGCGCTGGTGATGTATTCGCTGTTCGAGGAAGACCTGCGCAGCGAGGCCATGGACATGGAACGCCGCCTGATCGATCAGGCCATTGCCCAGGCTGCGGCGGCCGGCATGCATGGACAGCACTTCCGCTATCGCAGCGGCCTCGACCTGTATCTGGAACAGATCGCGGCACTGAAGTCGTCCCTGGAAATTCCGCTCATCGCCTCGCTCAACGGCGTCGGCATGGACGACTGGGTTGGCGTCGGGCGGCAACTGGAACAGGCCGGCGCCGACGCGCTCGAACTCAACGTCTATTACATCGCCGCCGACGTGGCACAGACGCCGGAAAGCATCGAAGGCCGCTTCATCTACCTGCTCAACTCGCTGCGCGCGGCGGTTGCGTTGCCGATCACGATGAAGGTGACGCCTTATTTCTGCGCGCTGCCCTCGTTCCTGCAAAAACTGGAAGCCAGCGGTGCCGGCGCGGTGGTGCTGTTCAACCGCTTCTTCCAGCCAGACATCGACCTCGACACCCTGTCGCCCACCGACCAGCACCTGCTCTCGGGACCAAGCGAACGCCTGCTGGCGATGCGCTGGATTTCGCTGTTGTATGGCCGCGTCGGCCTGAAGCTGGCGGCCAGCGGCGGCGTCTACACCTGGCAGGACAGCGTCAAGATGCTGCTCTCCGGCGCCGATGTGGTGCATCTGACCAGCGCCTTGCTGCGACACGGGCCGGGCCGGCTGACTGAAATATTGGCTGGTATCAGCGCCTGGATGGAAGAAAAGCAGTTCGCCACGCTGGCCGATTTTCGCGGCCGCCTCAGTCAGCAGGCGACAGCCGATACCTCGGCCCTGACCCGCGAAGGCTACGTCATGCTGCTCGACAACTACGCCACGCCGAAGGGAGCCGCCTGAGATGCCGGCGCGCAAACAACTCGCCGAGGCAGCAGAGATTCAGATCGACATCCGCAAGGAATTGCTGACCCAGTTCGACATCTTCAAAACCCTGCCGCCGGAAGACCTGGAGGAAGCCATGCGCGCCGCGCATGTGCGGCGCGTCGCCAAAGGCGCGACGCCGTTCAGCACAAACAGCCCGTGCATGGGCTTTTCGATGCTGCTGGCCGGCTCGATCCGGGTGGTCAAACTCGGCAGCAACGGCCGCGAAGTCGAGCTTTACCGGCTGCAACCGGGCGGCAGTTGCCTGATTTCATCAAGCTGCATGCTGGGCAAAGCCAACTATTCGGCCACCGCCATCGCGCAGACCGATCTGATGATGCTGACCATCCAGCCGTCCACCTTCAAACAACTGCTGGCCCGCAACGAAGCCTTCCGCGAATTCGTCTTCAACCAGTTCAGCCAGCGACTCGCTGACCTGATGCTGCTGGTCGACGCCATCGCCTTCCAGAAGCTGGATCAACGCCTCGCTGCACTATTGCTGGAAGAAGCGCCGGAACTGAAGACCTCGCACGCCAAACTCGCCGACCGCCTCGGCACCGTGCGCGACATCGTCGGCCGCCTGCTGAAGAACTTTGAGCAAAGAGAACTGGTCAGCCTCGGCCGCGAACGCATCCGCGTGCTGAACACCGAAGGGCTGAAGGAACTGGCGGAACGGCAGGGGTGAGCGTCGCTCAGCCTCCGAAAACGGCGAGACCGATTGCCGCCAGCAATAGCGCTCCGCCAACGGCCGTGGCGAGAGTCAAGGTTTTCATCTTGTTCTGCAACAGAGCTAGTTCGGCTTGCAGGTTTTCGCTGGCAACCGATGGCGCGGGCGGTTCCACGACAACGCGTTGCGCATCTGCAGCAGGCATAAGGTTGCTGACGGTTTCCGCGACCAGTTGCTGCAACCGCGATTCGCTCAGGCGGTCGCGCAGCGCATCAAGTTCAGCCTGCATGGCCCGTATGTCCGCGCTTGCTCCGGAAGCAACCGCTTCTAAAGCCACCTCCTGAACGGCAGCGTCAGTTTGCTCGGCGGCACTGAGCGTTTCTCGCACCTGCGCGATGCTTTGATCAATGCGTTGTTCATACTCCGCCTGCGTCGAACGTATCGATTGCACATCCTGTGAAACGCGGGCCTGATCGGCTGCAAGCGTATCCAGGCGGCTAACCCATTCGCTACTCCACTCGCTGCTCCATTTACTACTCCACTCGCTCGCCTTTTGCTCGGTCTGGGCAGCGTGGTGATCCAGCCTGGACTGCATGTCATGGATACCCAGGCGCAAGCTTTCCAGCTCAGGCGCCATTCCATCGACCCTGGCATCAGACTCAGCCAGACGCGCGACAAATCGCTGCACAACCTCCGACTGCAAAGCGTGGAGATCAGGTTGCGGCCTGGCTGCTTCAGTTTCCAGTGGAAGCAGCCTTTGTTCCAGTGCCTGCAGGCGGTTGTCCAGCGTTTCGGTTGCCGCCAAACTGCGCCTGAGTTCTTCCGTTGCCAGCGCCTGCTGGTTCAGCCGTTCGCCCCATTCCGCCAGCTTCTTGCGCTGATTCGCGGTTTCCGCTTCCAGGTGATGACCAATTTCGGCCATGAAATCGTCGTGCAACGGCGCCACAGCCGCGCCAACCAGGTGCTCCACCAAAGCATAAATCTCGCTCTTGTCGAAGGACGCCACCGCTGGCTGCGAAGCTTCGGCCACCACAGATGTAACTTCAGCGACAGGCGCTTCCGCACTCAACTTCGGCAGCGATACAAGGAGGTTTTCCAGCACGCCACTGGCCGGTGGTTTGGCGATGGCGTCGATAGCGCCGGCTGCGCGGGCCTCCTGGATGAATGTGGCCTCGTCATTGCCGCTGACCACGATGACGGGGATATCCCTGGTAGCGGGTGACGCCTTGATCCGCCGGGTTACTTCGAAGCCATCCATCTCCGGCATCATGTGGTCCATGAAGATCATGTCTGGCCGGTGCTGGGCAAGGTAGTCGAGGGCATGCTGGCCCGACTCCGCCAGATCGACCTTGACGCCCAATGCCTCCAGCTTCTTCATCATGGTCAGACGGCCGACTTTCGAGTCGTCCACCACCAGCGCGTGCTTGTCTTGCATAGGCCTCTTCCTCTGCAGAAATTGGAAATGCGACGTTACCATCGAAAAGACGCACTAGCCCGGTCCTGATGAATCTACCCGCCGGCTTTTGCCTTACGAAAGCCGACGCCCGGATCGAACATTAGCAATTTCTAATTTTGTGCGACCAACGTCGCATATTTCATTCCGCTGTCTCCGTAGCATGCAGGCCATCGGTTAAGCCAACGCAAACAAAGCACGGCGAGACCTCCCGGAAACGGTTCGCAAGAACCCTCGATCATTGGATGTAAGGAGACAACACCATGCTGTTCAAACAACTTTTCGATGCGACATCCTGCACCTACACCTATCTGTTGGCCGATAGCGAAAGTCGTCACGCGATTCTGATCGACCCGGTTTTCGAGCAACTCGACCGCGATCTGGCAGTGCTGCGTGAGCATGATCTGAAGCTGGCCTGGGTGCTCGATACCCATGTCCATGCCGACCACGTCACCGGTTCCAATGCGCTGCGCGCTGCCACCGGCGCGCAATCGGCGGTCGGCGATGGTTGCAACGCCAGCGGCTTCGATCATCAGTTGCATGACGGCGACGAACTGCGCTTCGGCAACGAAGTACTGCGCGTCATCGGCACCCCCGGCCACACCCACGGCAGCGTTTCGTATCAATGGCGCGACCGCGTGTTCACCGGCGATGCGCTGCTGATCGGCGGTTGCGGCCGCACCGACTTCCAGGCCGGCGACGCCAACACGCTGTACTTCAGCATCACCGAAAAGCTGTTCAAGCTGGCCGATGAAACCCTGGTCTATCCCGGCCACGACTACAACGGTCGCCGGGTCAGCTCGATTGGTGAAGAAAAGTCGCTCAATCCGCGCCTGGCCGGCAAGAACAAGGATGAGTTCGTCGCCATCATGAACGGTCTGGATTTGCCCAAGCCGCGCCTGATCGACATCGCCGTACCCGCCAACCTGGTTGGCGGCAAACTTTGATCCAAAACATCAACTGAATCGGAGACACATCATGCAAACCATCAGCGCTTCCACCC
>CAMDHJ010000189.1 GCA_945897865.1 Tepidiphilus sp. J10 | reverse complement strand
TCAGTATTCATAATCCGGGCAGCGCGACCAGTTTTTACTCAAGGGGGCTTTTCGACCTATGGTTCGACGTGCCGCATCGGCCTACCCATGACACTGATTTCCTTGGCTACGGGTCGGCGGAGATTCCGCATGTCGAGGCGCTATTCCGGGACATCTGCCGTATCGAGGTCGAGGATGGCATTGTATTTCAGCCCGATTCGGTGAAAGCGGCGGAGATTCGCAAAGAGGCCAACTCTGCGGGTGTTCGCGTCACCCTGATGGGTCTGCTGGACAGTGCCCGCTGCCTGGTACAGGTGTATATCGGTTTTGGTGTTGCCGTCGTGCCCGGCCCGGATGAGGCCCAATATCCGGTCATTCTTGGCGAGATGCCTGCGCCGCAACTCCGGGTCTATCCCCGGTATACGGTAGTTGCGGAACAACTGGAGGCGCTGACCTCGCTTGGCATGCTCAACAGCCGGATGAAGGATTACTTCGACCTCTGGGTGTTGGCTAGGTACATGGACTTTGATGGGGCCGTGTTGTCACAGGCGGTCTCGGCGACGTTTGATCGTCGACGCACGGCAATCCCCAAAGATGTGCCGGATCGGTAAGCAGCCCTTCAACTTCAGATTTCCTGATCCCTCGCTCATTGGTCATGGCACCGACGCCATCAAACCAAGGCATAGACCAAGCGTTGCCCGGTCTCTGGATGGCAGAACGCCAACTGGTTCAAATCTTCCAGGAGTGCGGCAATGGCGCGGTCATGGGCTGGGGTTGCCATACGATGAATGCGTACATTGAGCGTACCGGCAGCCTTGTCCGGCTGAAGGTCGGCTGAGGCGACAAAGAGGGCGCGGATCAAGGCGCGCGCCTCGTCCTCCTTCGCCAAATGGCGGCGCAGCAGCGCCACCAAGGCGGTCTCGGCGCGGTACGCGATCATCTTCACCGTATCCGTCAGCATCTTGTTCAGTGGCAGCAATTGCGTCGGTCGCTCTGCTTGCGGCAATTCGTCCAAAGTCACTTTGCGTGCGGTCGCCTTGCGTGCGACTTTCTGCTGCTCCAGTTCCGCCTCGACGGCCTCGATTTCCTGCAAACATTCAGCGCTTGCCTGGATCGCCTGGCCTTCCGGCAGCAACGGGCCCGCACCCAGCTTGGCCTGCAGCTTGCGTAGCCGCTGACGGGTCGCCCAGACGGCTTTGTCCAGCTTCCTCCAAGCCGGGTTGATGACCTGTTCGGTGCCGGGAATCTGTTCCACCCCATACTGAACAAGTCCATCGATATCATAGTGTTGCATCATGTAGGCGAAGAAGTTTTCCTGGCACCAACGGGAGAACATGCGCCCGGCCAGGGTGACGTTGTCGAGGTGGTGGGCGCTACTGATCACCGCCGTCTGATGCCCACTCGGCGTCAGCCGGCGTACCTCCTTGACCATGAGCTTGCCCAGCGTGGTTTCCCGCATGGCCAATGGCATGTGGGTCACGGCGCCGTCGGGCATGACCACTTCGGCGTCGGCGAATTCGTCTTCCGGCCAACTGTCCCGCACGTTCTTGCGATAGGTGATTGCGCCGATGCGCTGCTTCCAGAGCGCTTCGAACAGGCTGGCATGTGCGCCTTCACGGTCGAACACCAGCACGAAGCGATGCAGCTTGGGGTCCGCTTCGAGTTGTTCCGGTGTCGGCTGACGCGGGACGTGTTGGAGCAAGTCGGGCACGATGTCATTCAGCAGGGTGTCGCCCAGCCCGCCGGTGACCGCCTTGGAGACGACATAGAAGGGGCGCCCGAGGGCGTCGTTGATCCAGTAGTCGGTGGTGCCGCGCAGGCACAACCGTTCGCGGGAGACGTAGCGTCGCGGCAGATGGGCCCGGTCGCCGTGGTAGACGCGCACGTGGCCGTCGATATACAGGTAACCGGCTTCATCGGGATCGCCCTCCATCCAGCTTTGGGCCAGTTCATGCATCCAGGCACCCGGATCGCCGGTGCGGGCCATGAGACTGATCTTTTCGCGCAGGGTGCGGACTTCCGGTACGCGGTCGATGCCGATGACTTTGCCTAGTTCGCCGGGTGACTGGTGGCGCAGGCCTTCCGGGCGGCGGATGCGCGCCAGCGCCATGAAGCCGAGGGTGAGCAGGATGTGCAGACAACTGTAGAAGCCGGCCGGGAGTTTGAGATGTCGTCCGATGCCGGAGAACAGACCGTTGGCGCACAGGGCGGGGAGCCCGGCCAGTAGGCCGCCCAGGCTGAGGTCGGCGACGGCTTCGAAGCGGGTGGCCGCGCTCTGCGCCAAGCCGATGGCGGCCGCCATGCGTTCGTTGGCGCGGGTGCAGGCGGTGCCGATGCCGTCCGCCGCCTCGGCGTCGATGCGGCTGCGTTCGGCCTTGGTGGTTGCTGTCACCGGTTGCGCGCCCTCCATAGAGGCAGGCTGCGCTGCTGCGATCAAGGTTTTGCGCAAGATGGCCTTGCGTAGCGTGGATTCACCCACTCCGGCGCTACGGGCTGCAGCCGCGAGGGTGTAACCGGCAGCCAATAGGCCGGCGCATTCGGCGGCCTTCTCGGCAGTCATAACGCGCGGCTTCCTGACTGGGGCGGCCCGGTAGAACGAGCCGGGCCCCTCTTCCCGGTACTGCGCCATCCAGTTCATCAAGGTGCGGTGGGGATACTTGCCAGCGCTGCGTTCCAGCTCTGCCGCACGCACATGCCGGTTTGCCATCAGGCTGGAAAGGGCAAACCGCTCACTCGCGGCGTCGTCCTCCGCATGTGAGAAGTAGTTGTCGCCGCCGATAAAGTAGGTGACCTGCTTGTCTTGGCGAAGAATGCTTAACATGGGGTTGATCCGTTCGGCCCCCGCCGGAAATCCAGGAAGAAGTATCTGCGTCATACGTCATCCTTTCTGCTTCGATAAAAATCGGTTCGCAGATTTTGCATGACTCATTGCGAGAAATATGTGCCATTGTCACTTCCTGATCAGGGGCGGTTTTGCTGGTAGGGATAAGGAAATCTGAACCTACAGCGATGGCTTTCATGATCGGGGGTGTCGCGCCCTCGCGTCATTGCCGCTTAGCGCAGATGCGACAGTTCCTTGTTTAGCATCTGGATGTTTTTCTCATGCATGCGTACCGATTCGGTTAGTTTGCCGATATCTGTGCCGGGGCGGCGGCTGTTGACAGCAAGTTCGTTGCGGGATGCGGCGAGATTGCGCTCTTCGCTGCGCAATTCCTCGACCAGCAGTTGTCGCCGCATATCGTCGCGTTTGCCTTGAGTTTGGCTATCGACTTTCGGGAAATAACTGGGGGTGGGGATTCTTCCGCTGGCTTTGCTCTTTTTGTCTGGCTGGGCAGTGGGTGGGCTGGTGCGGGTGATATCGGGAATGATGATCTGTGGCTTTACCCCGGGGCGCGGCATGTTGGTATAGGTGACGAGACCATTTTCATCGACGAACTTGTAGATTTCGGCGAAAACCAGGTTGGGCAGAGCAATTAACAATAGAGCGATGGCAATGCGCATGGGTGCAACCTCGTTACGAATGTCGCAAGTGTATGGAAATGCAGGAACTTGGGGCAATAAAAAAGGGCGGCCGAAGCCGTCCCTTCAATACAAACCTTGCAACGTTTGTGGCGTTACAGGCTGTAGAAAATGACATCAGTTAAAACAATATACGCAGTTCAGCGTTGTGCTATTTGTGGCAAATCTGCCTGAGTCATTCCGACAACATAAGCTGCTAGACTTTGCCTCAATAAAAGGGTCTGGGAAGGCTGCATGTCGATAGCTCAGTTTCATCACTCGCGTTTCTATTCAATCTTTGTCTTGCTGGTTCTGGTGATGATTTTTTCTGGTTGCCAAGGCCCTTCTCCAATGCCAAACACGACGCAAGACAAGTCGGCTGTGCCGGAAAAGGCGTTGGCAGCTTCGCCATCTGCACCGTCCTCTGCGGCTGCACCTGCATTGCCAGTTCTGCCGCATAACGAAGCCGTCCAGACGGCGGTGAACGCATTGTTCACCAAGGCGAATCTGGGCGATGCCGGGCAAGGAACCTCGGCTCGCCGAACGGTGGTCATCGATCCGTTGATTGATGGTGTTACCCGCAGTCAGACGGAAGCCACGCGTGCTATGGGTGCCAGGATTGTCGATCTGGTGCGTGCAAATCATCCCGGCTTTGAGGTTAAGCCGCTGTCCGCATCAGAAATTGCGCGCAGCCCGTTGTTGATCGTTGGCACGTTCACCCCGATCAATCTGCAGGGCAAGACCGAGGGCGCGCGTGAAGCTTTCCGTTTTTGCCTGGCGCTAGTTGATCTGAAGTCTGGCCGGGTGGTCAGCAAGACCGTTGCGCGCTCGCGCATTGAGGAAGTCAATCATGCGCCGCTGCCCTATTTTCGTGATGCGCCAGCCTGGACCCGCGATGCCGCGACGGAAAACTATGTGAAAACCTGCCAGGCTTCAAAAAGTGGCGATGCGGCCAACCCGGCTTATATCGAAACCCTGGTTGCAGTTGCGCTGGTTGAGGAAGGGGTGCGCAATTACAACACTGGCCGCTTCAAAGAGGCGCGCGCGTTGTTCGAACAGGCGCGCCAGACTGCGGCGGGCAAGCAGCTACGTGTGCTGAACGGACTGTATCTGAGCAACTGGAAGCTGGGTCAGCGCAATGAGATGGCAAATGCCTTTGGCCAGTTGGTCGATTACGCGCTCGATCAGGGACTGTTGGCGGTTTCTTTTCTGTTTCGGCCGGGCAGCAGCGTGTTGCCGCCGGATGGCAAGCTGGGACCCTATAGCACTTGGTTGAAGGTGATCGCGCAGCGTGCGAATCAGCGCAATGCCTGCCTGGAAGTCGCCGGGCATACCAGCGGAGGTGGTCCGGAACTGGTGAATCAGCGTTTGTCGTCGTTGCGGGCCGAGCATGTACGACAGCTTCTGGTCGGTGAGTTGCCCGAACTCGCCCGACGCGTTATTGCCACTGGTTATGGATCGCGCGAAATGCTGGTAGGTTTGGGCCGCGATGATGCGGCTGATCTGCTTGACCGGCGTGTTGAATTCAAGCTGCTGAACTGCAAGGCCTGAGTACGGTGTTTCACCTGACTTTGCCTGCGGTTTCGGTATGGCGGGTCGGCCTTGGTTTGCTGCTGCTTTCGCTGGCGCTGGATGCAGTTGCGGCCAGCACTCCAGTTCTGCGTGTCGAGAACGGTGCGCACATGGCAGCAGTTCGCGCCATTGCGGCCGATCGCGATGGACGCACGCTGCTGACGGCTTCCGACGACAAGACCGCGCGGCTATGGAACGCCGCAAACGGTAAATTGTTGCAGGTGTTTCGGCCTGCCATTACCCCCGGCAACGAGGGCAAGCTGTTTGCCGCCGCGCTGTCTCCGGACGCCTCGGTTGCGGCGGTTGCCGGCTGGTCGGCAGAAAACGATATCTACTTCTTCAATAGCAAGACCGGCGCGCTGATCTCGCGTATTTCGGGCCTGCCCAATATTGTCAATCGGCTTGCTTTTTCGCCGGATGGCAACCTTCTTGCCGTCGCGTTGTGGGGCGGCCATGGCGTGCGTCTGTACCGTCGCGCAGCCGACTGGAAGCGCTTCAGCCTGATCGGCGAGGAAGCCGATTACGGCAGCGACGCGTATGGTCTTGCGTTCAGCCGCGATGGCAGTCGTCTGGCAAGCAGCGCCTATGACGGCCAGATCCGGCTTTACGCACTGCGCAATAACGGTCTTTGGCGGCAGGCAATAAGCCGCTCGACCTTGGGCGGCAAGCCGCATTCGCTGGATTTCTCGCCGGACGGCAAATGGCTGGCAGTGAGTTTTGCTGATGTCGCTCGCGTGTCGGTATTACACGCCGATAACCTGGCGTCGGCCTTCGAGCCGCCGTCTCAGACCAGCGATGGCGGCCTTGCCAGCATTGCCTGGTCGCGTGACGGCCAAACGCTGTTTGCGGCGGGCCGCCTCCGGCAATCCATGTCGACCTATATGGTGCGTCGCTGGCGTGCCGCCGGACGCGCAGCGGCGGAAGATTTTCCGGTGGCCGGCGACTCTGTGCTCGGCCTGCTGGCGATGCCCAGCGACGCCCTTGCCTATGCCGCCGCCGATGGCAGTTGGGGGGTGTTGCAGGCGGATGGTGCGATTCAGCCGAGAAGCATGCCGCCACGCGTCGATCTGCGTGGTGGCGATGTGCAACTGGCCGTGGATGCCTCGGTTGTCCGTTTCCATCATGCAGCCGGAGACAGCCCGGCTAGTTTTGATCTTGCACAGCTTGCATGGCGGCGCAGCGGAGACGCGCTCGATCCGCCGCTGCTAAAGCACGCAAAGGTGCGGGTCGAAGGCTGGCGGGATGGGCAAAATCCAACGATCAATCGTCGTCCGATACAACTGGAGCCGGGCGAAACGGTCCTGTCTATGGCGATCGCACAGGATGGCGGTGCAGTCGCGCTGGGTACCGGTTGGTATCTACGCCTGCTGACGGCGGACGGGCGCGAGCTTTGGCGGGTCGATGCCCCTGCAGCTTGTTTCGCA
>CAMDHJ010000188.1 GCA_945897865.1 Tepidiphilus sp. J10 | reverse complement strand
TGCCGAGACGGTTGGCTACCGGGGCGATCTCCAGCGCCACGGGTGAAAAGCGGCCACAGAACACGGCGACGACGTCAGGCAAGGTCGAGAGTTCGATAAAGTTATCGATGCCGCGCGCTGGGACACCGCGGTCGTCGCGCTTCTCCAGGGCGAGCTTGCGTCCAAGTACGCCACCTTGGGCATTGATTTCATCGATGGCAAGCAGAATCCCCTTTTCGATGGACTGCGCGGCATGGCTTCCCGGCATGCCGAATTCGGCCGTCAGGCCGACCACGATGGGGCGTTCGGTTTGGGCCGCAGCGCCAAGCATGGGCAGCAGAGCCGCCAGCAACGCACCCAGCCGCAGTTGTCGCCGCAGGCGTCTCGCGAAATTACTCACTTAGGCTCCTTGACCTGCCTAACGGGGGGCTGGCCGCTGTCGTAGATGGCATGGCGTCCGCCGCCGGCGCGCTTGGCCTGGTACATGGCGTCGTCCGCACACCTCACGAGCGAGATCCCATCATTGCCATGGTTGGGGAATTCGGCGCAGCCGAAGCTGCCGCCGATGATCAGGAGGTGTTCTTCGATAAGCATCGGCTGGCCGATCGCTGCCACCAGCTTGCTGCAAAAGCGCCCGATTTCGGTTGCCCCGATGAGTCCCGGCGCAAGTATGACGAACTCGTCGCCGCCCAGTCGGGCCACGGTATCGGACTCCCGTACCGTGGAGGCCAGGCGGTTTGCCTGTTCCTTGAGCACGCCATCGCCAACGATGTGCCCATGGGTATCGTTTACCCGTTTGAAGTTGTCGAGATCGATAAAGATCAGGGTGAACTGGGCCCCGGTGCGCTTGGACTGCGAGATCGTGCGTTCCAGTCGGTCCTGAAATAGGTGGCGATTGGGCAGTCCGGTCAGGGTATCGTAATGGGCCAGGTAGGCCAGATGCTTCTCCGCTGCAAGGAGGCGCGACAGATCTGACAGAACTGCTATGTAGCTGATGACACGGCCTTCGGCGTCACGAACCGCCGTTACGGTGAGCCATTCGGGATAGATCTCGCCGTTCTTCCTCCGGTTGAACAGTTCGCCTTGCCAGAGGCCTTCATCGTGCAGGGCCCGCCAGAACTCGATATAGAACTCGCGGCTTTGCAAGCCCGAACTGAGCATTCTGGGGTTGCGACCGATCGCTTCCGCGGCGCTGTAGCCGGTAATGCGGCTAAATGCCGGGTTAACCGCGATGATCTCTCCCTCAAGGTCGGTAACCAGGATGCCTTCGGCCGAACTCTTGAACACCATCGTCGAAAGCTGGGTTTCAAACTCGGATTCGCGCAAATGGGTAACGTCGCGTATGACCCAGTGCAGGAAGTGCAGATTGCCCTCGCGACGCACGGCAAGCACCATGGCAGCAACGATCAGGGTTGGCGCATCGACGTTATCGCGATGCAGGTGCAGCTCAACGCCAGGCTCCGACGAGTCGCCGTGATCGGCCGCACTTTGCAGCAAGGCGCGGAAATTCTTCAAATGGCTGGGCAGCACCCAGTCCTGCAGCTTTCGGCCGACCAGCGCCTGCAAGGGGGCGAGCATCTGGCCGGCGGGGTTGCTCTGCACGATGACTCCAGCTGGATCGGTAACGATGTGGATGTCGCGAGAACTGCTCAGCAGTCGATCCAGCTCATCGCGGCTTTCCGTCAGCCGGCTGCTGGTAGCTCGCAACTGCTGGTAGTGGGCTTCGAGATCGCTATTGCGCTCGATCAACTGCTGGAGGTCTTCGGCGTAGCGGTACAACTGGTGATGGAGGGCGGCGGCACGTGCGCTGCCGGGCAGGCGCACGGTTTGGCCACCCGCGTGCTCACTTTTTTTCGTCATATCGGTTTCGCGGCTCATGACCGGCTCACTTGGCGAGGGCTTGCCGGATAGCGGCAACCAGTTGGAGGGGGCTGAAAGGTTTTATGAAGTAGGCGTCGGCACCACGCTGCATGCCGTCCTCGTAGTCGCGGGCCTGGCCGCGCGCGGTCACCATGATGACGCGGGTATTCAGCAGTGCCGGATCCCCCTTGATCGCATCGAGTACCTTCAAGCCATCCAGTTCGCCTGGCATCATGACATCGAGCACGACGAGGTCGGGTTTCTGACGGCGGGCGATTTCCAGCCCCGCCTTGCCATCTTCGGCCTCGAGTACGTCGAAGCCTTTGCCCAACGTGATTCGGATAAGGCGGCGAATGTCAGAATGGTCGTCAATAAGAAGGATTGTGGTCATGATGGCTCGGTCTTCGGTTGGTCAGAGCCTTCAGTTGGCATCAGGGTGTCCGTCAGCACGACCATTGGTTTCACTTGGCTGGCCATGGCCAGCGTCATGCATACCAGTTTGCGGATGTCGGCTTGGTCGTCGGTGACCAGGACTCTTGTTTTCATGGTGTTTTCGCTTTGAAGGTTAAATTGAGGTCGAGGTCGGTGGCTCGGTTGCTGCTGCTTGGCGCCTCGCGACAAGTTCTGCGGTGATGGACGCCAGGCGATCAAATGGAACGGGCTTGGGCAGGATCGGTATTCCTGCCGGAACATCGCCGCGCCGGATGATTTCTTCGGGGTCGAGGCCGCTCACGACGACCACGGCCATGGCGGAATGTTCAGGTGCTGCACGGATGGTGTTCAGCATATGGAAGCCGTCCATGCCCGGCATTTGCAGATCCGCAACCAGCAGGTCCGGCTCATGCAGCTTGATCTGATCCAGTGCCTCGCTGCCATTGTTAGCGACCACGACTTCTGGTTTGGTGGGCCAACGGCCCAGTTTTACTTGGTAGAGACGCCGCAGGCTTGCGTTATCTTCAACGACGAGGATGCGAAAGGTAGCCGGCGCAGCCATTCCGGTACCAAGGAGGCTTTCACGCGTCGAGTGGGCGACCCAGCGCGCGACCGCATTGTCCGGCCGGCCAAGCAGGCGCTCAATAGAGTCCCGGGTGATGCGTCGATGACCTCCGGCCGTTTTCCACGCCGCCAGCAGGCCGTTTTCTGACCAGAGTTGGGCGGTACGAATGGATACACCGAGAAGATCAGCCGCTTCTCTTGTAGTGCAGAAGATCTTTTGGATTCGATTCTGTTTGGGTGGCGACATGATGACTGTGGCACGAGTTGAGATGGAAAAATGGCCGCAACGGAATTCACTTCCAAAAATTTAACGATAGCATTATGAAACAATAAAAACAACAAAAGAAGAAAAATATAGCAAAAAGTAGTACAAGATAACGAAAATAGTACAAACGTAGAGGGGATGCTGGTTTCCCCGATTGCTTGCCTGACATGGATTGGCCACCCCGCTGGCTGGATCAATCTAAATTCCTCACCACAGAGACACAGAGGCACAGAGAAAGTCAAGGAATCAATGGCTTGCCGATTCGATACCCATCACCCCACGGGTGAGTGCATGAAACACGGCAAGCACTTGTTTTTCCTCTGTGTCCTCTGCGCCTCTGTGGTTCAACTGAGGTTTTAAGGATGAAGGAGCGTCGAGAGAGGGGCGTACAGGAAGCAAAGCTGCGCGCCATGGCGCGCGACCCGGTCTGGATTGCCACCCTTTTCCCGCCGCAGAGCCTGGGCGCAATCATGGAGGTGGCCGAGGCGATGGTGGTAGCCCAGTGCGCCGAATGCGCGGTTGACAAGGCGTGCCGGCATCCTCGTTACGGCGGCTGCAGAGGTGTGCTAAATTCTTCTCATTCTTGAACAAATTGGACTTTTGCCGTATGTCGATCCCAGCAGTTCCAATTAGTGTCGCGGTCCATATTGTCGGTTTGGACGAGTTGGCCATCCGCCGGAGGCGGCAGCAGGGCGCTTTCGGCATAGTGGATCAGCCATGAAGGATATCCTCGCCGAGCCAGCGGTTCGCGCTGCGAAGGATGACTACTGCACCACGCGCGAAGCGGCGAGCCGGCTTGGCCTCTCGCTCGGCAAGATTCAGCAAATGGTTGAGCACGGTGAGCTGAAAGCATGGAAGACGAGCGGCGGGCATCGTCGTGTCAGCGTGCGGTCGGTCGAGGAAAGCCTTCGCGAACGCGGCACCGCTGGGTCGGGCTGGACGCCAGGGCCGGGTGGCCTCGACCTGTTGATTGCGGAGGACAACCTGGACCTGCAGAAGTTGTACCTGAAGACGCTTCAAAGTTGGGACATGCCTCTGTCGATCCAGGTCGTCAGTAACGGCATCGACGGCTTGATCCGAATTGGGTTGCGGGCGCCTGACGTGCTGATTGTGGACCTGATGATGCCGGGCATTGACGGGTTCGAGTTGATTCATCGGCTTCGCGCCAATCCGGATCTCGAAGAGATGGACATCATTGTGGTTACAGGGATCGGGCGTGAGATGATTCAAGAGCGCGGTGGCCTCCCTGACACCGTCTCAGTCTATGGCAAGCCCGTCCCCTTTCACGAGCTGAAAGGCTACTTGCAGGCCAAACTGGCGCAGCGGCGTCGCGTTGGCGTGAAGGGGGTACATTGTTAAAGCTAGAGGTAGTGGTTGCCGTGGTCCCGCATTGGCGTTCAATCGAATTTGCATAAGTCATTTGGTAACGTGTTGCATGCCTGCTGTTGTTACTCTGAGCGTCGCAGAAAATGATTGCATGAGGTCGGCAGCCGTGCTTTGCGCCAAGTGTCCGTAATGTTGTTCAATCATGCTTGCGCTCTTGTGGCCGACCAGTTTGGCGACTGATAGCAATGGGGCACCCCCGGCGACAAGGGCACTAATGAAGCGACGACGCAGACTGTAGAAGTGCAAATCAGGATCAACGCCCCCCAACGCCAAAACCCGTGCCCAAGCTTTGCCGTGAGCTTGCTTGCCAAACGATTGGCCTAGCCTCTTGCTGTCGGTGGATGGAAAGACCAAGCCTTCTGAAGGGCTTCCCTGCTGTTCATGCCACAGGGTCATGATGGCAAGAATTTCATCAGTCAAAGGCAAGTTGAGCTTGGCAGGGCTGTTGTGGTGGATCGTCTTTTCAGGGATTTTGACCAGACGGCGAAAAGTGAGGTTCAACTCCTGCCACGTTAGTGTGTATAGATCGCCGGGGCGCATACCCGTGTGCATGGCAAGGTGGAAGAATGGGACGAACCAATGCGGAAACGAAACCGTCTCCAGATCGGGCAAGTAACTCTTGCCATGCTTTCGGCTACTTCGCCGTTGCTGGCGTAGTTCCTCAGCAAACAACTCAACGCCCTTGTTCAAACCAGCCAACTCGTCAGATGTCAGCATCCGACGATGGGCTCGGGCATCAGCAGAAAGTGACCTCGCCTTTGCCTCCGCAGTCGGGGCCCTTAGTGACACTCCAGGAATAGGGTTGCTGTCCAAAATCTGCTCTGTCACTGCATGGCGCAGGAGCGTCCGTAAGGCTCCGTAGGCCCGTTGCAAAGTGACGTGTGCTAATTGTTCCTTTTCCCGCTTGCTCTGCCATGCCTTGATGTCCGCAGCGCAGATGGTGGTCATATCACGGTCAAGCAGATTGGGGAAATTTCCCCTGATCATTTCAACGGTATGCTTCCCTGCGTTTTTCTTGCGGGATTGATGCAGGGTATAGATACCGTCAAGGTACGCTCTCAGGCTGCGAGATTCACTGATCTGCTCTGCTGACCGCGCCGCGACTTTGCGCTTGTGAGTCTCAGCGAGTGGATCGGCTTTCTGGTTTCGCCACTCCATTGCCTTCTGAGCAGCTTCGTCTGCCTTCATGGTCGGATAACTGCCGATGGTCGCCACCCGACGCTTGCCGGTATCGTCGGTGTAACGGTAACGCCACGATCCGCCCAGACCGACCTTTATGAGTTGGAAGCCTGTAATCCTCTTGCAGGTCTTCACGGCGCGATCCGGTTCTACCTTTATGAACCTTCGTGCCTCCGTGTCGGTAATCGACGTATCTGACGTTGCCTTAACCATACCGGTCCCTTTGTGTGACCATTGTGTGACCAGTATTGTGGCGCAAACAGGAACAATAGGCTACTACCTGAAACAACAGTCATTTAGAACTGATTGATTTAAAAGGGTTGGATGAATACATTCAGATGTTTGGGATGCATTGAATATACCTTGATATGGTGGTGGTCGTTGGTTCGAGTCCAATCGCACATACCCAGTTACGAAAGAAAAACAATAAATAGCAGCACTGATTAACCCGTCTTCGGAATGCCCTTTCTTTCACCGTGCCGAAAACGTGACTGTCATGGTGGGGAATCCTCGGCTCGAGAATACGTTAAGCTTGAACGGCGACCACAAAAGCAGATGTGATAGAACTGTACGGCAGGATGCGGTAAAGCTAGTGATAAGGCGGTTTGCTAGAGCGCCTGGTTGATAAAAAGTTACATATAATCAATGCTTAGCTTCTTTACAAAACCCACTGACCTGTCTTCTAAGCCGGGGGTAGTGGGTTCGAATCCCGCCGGGCGGGCCAATTTCATTCTGCATCCATTGCCTTAAAAGACCGCCGCACCATTGCAAGCCATGATTCCGACCCCTGCCGCCACCTATGTCTGTATCGCGCGTCATGGCGAAACC
>CAMDHJ010000187.1 GCA_945897865.1 Tepidiphilus sp. J10 | reverse complement strand
TTGATTTCTTCCCACTCGTAGCCTTCAACCGAGGCGACGTCGATTTCGTTGTCGAAGTGGCCGATGTTGCAGACGATGGCCTGGTCTTTCATCTTGGCCATGTGGTCGTGGTTGATGACGTGGTAGTTGCCGGTGGCGGTGACGAAGATGTCGGCCTTGTCGGCGGCGTATTCCATGGTGACGACGCGGTAGCCTTCCATCGCGGCCTGCAGCGCGCAGATCGGGTCGACTTCGGTGACCCAGACTTGCGCCGACAACGCGCGCAGGGCCTGGCAGGAACCTTTGCCCACATCGCCGTAACCACAGACCAGCGCAACCTTGCCGGCGACCATCACGTCGGTGGCGCGCTTGATGCCATCGACCAGCGATTCGCGGCAGCCGTACAGGTTGTCGAACTTGGATTTGGTGACCGAGTCGTTGACGTTAATCGCCGGGAACTTGAGGTCGCCGCGTTCGTGCATCTGGTACAGGCGATGCACGCCGGTGGTGGTTTCCTCGGTGACGCCCTTGATCTGCGCCAGACGGGTGGAATACCAGGTCGGGTCGGTCGCCAGCTTGGCCTTGATCGCGGCAAACAGCACGGTTTCCTCTTCGCCGTTCGGCTTGGCGATGACGCTGATGTCCTTCTCGGCGCGGGCGCCCAGGTGCAGCAGCAGCGTGGCATCGCCGCCGTCGTCGAGGATCATGTTCGAGTAACCACCATCGGTCCACTCGAAGATGCGATGCGTGTAATCCCAGTAATCGGTCAGGGTTTCGCCTTTGACCGCGAACACCGGCACGTTGACGGCGGCGATGGCGGCGGCAGCATGATCCTGCGTCGAGAAGATGTTGCACGAGGCCCAGCGCACTTCGGCGCCCAAGGCGGTGAGAGTTTCAATCAGCACGGCGGTCTGGATGGTCATGTGCAGGCTGCCGGTGATGCGCGCGCCTTTCAGCGGCTGGCTGGCGGCGTATTCCTCGCGGATCGCCATCAGGCCGGGCATTTCGGTTTCCGCGATGCGGATTTCCTTGCGGCCCCAATCGGCCAGGGCCATGTCGGCGACGATGTAATCGGAAAAAGGTGTAGCCACAGTAAAGCTCCTTATCTGTGGCCGGGAGGGGCGCACTCATCTGGTGCACCGTGCCCGGCACGGGTTAAACAGATGAGCGCAGTTTTGAACCGAGCCTAAGGGCCGTCTTTACAGGCGGTCCTTGCAGCGCTCCTCGGAGGTTGGCGATTATAGCCAGGTGAATCTGACTTTTGAGCAGACTCAGGGGTGGGTGGCAAGTTCCAATGCGTTGAGCCAAGCCAGCGCATGTTCGCGGCTTTCGCCGCACATTTCCTGTGAAGCTTGCAGTCCGCAGCAGCAGGTTGGTCGGTCCGGCTGGTTGAAGATCAAACAGCGGGCGTCGGCATCGAGTTGAACGCATCTTTCGCCGGCCGGCTTGCCGTGCGGTAAGCCGGGTATTCGGCTTGTGATCGAAGGCGCAATGCAGCAGGCACCGCAGTTCGGACGACACGCAAGCATGCCTCGGCTCAGAAGCGTTTGCTCTTTTTCATGTGTTGCAATACCAGCGTCGCAACCTGTACCCGGTTGTGGTAGTTGAGCTTCTGCATGATGTTGGCGAGATGGTTGCGTACGGTGTTGTCGGATAGATTGAGTTTGCCGCCGATGACCTTGTTGCTGAACCCCTGGGCGACGTATTCGGCAATCTCAAGTTCGCGTACGGACAACTTCGCCAACGGATCTTCGCTGTTTGCGCGGGTCAGTTTTTGCACCACGGCCGGCGGGAATGCGCCGGCATCCTGCAGCACCATGCCGATGGCATGCGAAATCTGGTCGGCATCTGACGACTTCAACAGGTAGCCATCGACACCTGCATCGACCGCGGCACGAATTTCGTCGTCGCCATCTTCCACCGTGAGCACGATGACTTTCATGCCGGCAGCCTTCAGCAGCGGGGCGATGTCAAGGCCGTCGCCATCCGGCAGGCTGCGGTCGAGAATCGCAACATCGGCTTTGCCGCCGTCATTCAACCATGCGCGTACGCTGACCAGATCGGCGCATTCGCAGGCAATGCTGAAATCACCTTCGTTTTCGAGCGAACGCCTAACGCCAAGGCGCAGCAGCGGGTGATCGTCGACGAGCAGGATGCGGATCGAATTCATGGGTAGGGCCTCGTGTTGGCGTGCATGGAATGCGTTTCACAATGTAAGCAGGCGTGTCGAAGCAGAGTGTGCATCAATCCAAGGTTTTGTACTCGATGTTGATGATTTCCAGTTCACGTACCCCGCCTGGAGCCGGGAAGCGCACGCTATCGCCGTTGCGCGCCTTGAGCAGGGCGCGTGCAAGTGGGGAAACCCAGGAAATGCGGCCGCGCGCCGGATCGGTTTCATCCAGTCCAACGATGCTGTAACTCGCTTCATTTCCGGATTCGTCCAGCACGGTGACACTGGCGCCGAAATAAACGACATCGGTGTTGTTCTGGTCAAGCGGATCGACCACCAACGCGTTTTCCAGTCGTTTGGTCATGAAGCGGATGCGCCGGTCGATCTCGCGCAGGCGTTTCTTGCCGTAAATGTAGTCACCGTTTTCCGAACGGTCGCCATTGCCGGCAGCCCAGGACACGATGCTGACCACGCTGGGGCGTTCCGTTCGAACCAGTTGCGAGAGTTCCGACTGCATGCGGGCATGGCCGGCGGGGGTCATGTAGTTCTTGCTGCCGGCTGGCAAGGCGGGCAGTCCGACTTCCTCGTCTTCGTCCTCGGTTGCGTTTTCACGCACAAAGGCTTTGTTCATTCGATTGCGGTCAATCCAGGGTTATTCGTAGGTTTATACGTTGGTGGATACCTTGGATTATTCGTCGTCGAGCGGCGGAGTGCCATCGAAGACCAAACTCTTCCGGCGTTCTAGATAGAGATCGCGCGTGAACTCGTAACTGTCCAACGCGGCGGCATCAACTGCCCGTTTGGCCTGCAGGAGTTCCGCGCGGCGCGCAACCAACCGCAAAACCATTACCGGGTTGCGAGTGGCCACATCATCGTGATTGCGCACCAGATCGGTATTCCTGGAGTCAATCACAACTCCCGCCGCATCACGCAGATTGCTCGGGCCGATGAAAGGCAGCACAAGATAGGGGCCAGTACCCGCACCCCAGCTTCCCATGGTTTGGCCGAAATCTTCGTTGTGCTTCTGCAGGCCCATTTCACTGGCTATATCCAGCAAACCAAAAAGTCCGAACGTGCTGTTGAAGCCCAAGCGCAAGAAATCGCGTGTGGTCTGCTCCAGCTTGAGTTGCAGGATGTCATTGGCGACTACGGTGACATCGTCAAGGTTGGAAAAAAAGTTGCGGACCCCTGTTTCGGCAACATCCGGCGTCACCGTTTTATAGCCTTTGGCAATGGGGATGAGGATGCTGCGATCTAGCCCTTCATTGAAGCGGTAGATGGCTCGGTTCATCGGTTCAAGCGGGTCGCGTGGGTCGCCATTGGCCGCGCAACCGGTGAGTGCCAGACTGGTCGTCAAAATTAAGGCTGTTTTGGCAAGCATGTTGAGGACTGAAACTTGGGAATGTTATTTATCGATTGATAGCATATTACTTGAGCTGTCTGTGTCTGGCGCAGGTTGTGGACAGGGCACGCGATTTTCCATTCACGCATATTTCATGATTCCCACGTTTGATGCGAGGTTGACCCTGGAGCAATGCCGTGGTGACAATCCACTCATTTCACGATCAACAGGACCGCACCATGAACACCGAAGCAGAACTCTCCAAAGAGCAGCAAATCATGCGTGCCATGCGTAAAACGCTGACCTCCATTGTGCGGGACGCGGCGCCAAGAGATGGGATGCCGAGTCCCTTTTCTCCCGATACGGTCGAAAACATCCGTATGTGTCTGGGGCTGATCTCGGCGCGTGAAGCCGAGTTGGCGGAAAGCCTGGGGTTTTCCCGCAATGAACGGCCGGGCTATTCGGATGAGGAGCCAACTGCGAAAACCATGCAGTTCGTCCCGCCCGGCAAGAAATTGAACTGATGGCCGAGGCAATCGCCAGCCTGGTTTCAGATTCCGAGTCGCCGGTCGTGATGACTGGCTATGTGGTGATTTACGCGCCCAAGCGAGGAAATCGCAAACGGTTCCCGGAAAACTGCGTCACCTTGTATGACTCCGAAGCTGCCGCGCTGGCGGCGGCTCAACCTGAGCAAGGCCATTTTGCTGCTGTTGCATCCGGACCCTCCCGATCATCGGAAGGATTTCGCCTCTTTTATCTGGTGCGGTGGCTGGAGTAACAATTGATTTAGTCCAGGTAAGTGGAATCAGACTCAAGTTTTCTAAAAAGTGACCGTTCACGCCCTGTGGCATAATCCGCCGCGTTTTTTCAATATCAGTGCTGGGAGTTCGCAAATGAAACGCTATTTGTTGCCTGTCATGCTGGCAGGTCTGCTGACCGCCTGCGCAAGCGGCCCGGTTTTTCCCCCTGCTCCGGCCAAGGCGACTCCAATGCCATACAAGGCGTCCGGGACTTCAGAATGGTTCTACATTCTTGGCCCAGGGGATTCAGTCAATGTGTTCGTATGGGGCAATCCCGAGGTTTCGGGTGCCTTTCCTATCAGGCCTGATGGCAAAGTCACCATGAACCTGGCCGAGGACTTGCAGGCCAGTGGCCGAACCCCGACGCAACTGGCCAGGGAAGTCGAAAAAGTTCTTGCCAAATACATACAGGATCCCGTGGTTACGGTAACTGTGGGCGGCGGTATCGGTCCTTACGATCAGCAGATTCGGGTTTTGGGTGAGGCTGCGAAGCCCCAGTCACTCAGCTATCGGGAGCATATGTCCTTGGTCGACTTGATGATAGCCGTGGGGGGGATCACAGATTTTGCCGACGGAAATCGTGCCAGCATTTTGCGTGTGGTTGATGGCAAGCCGCAGCAATATGGTGTCAGGTTGGATGACCTGTTGAAGGACGCCGATCTGTCCGTTAACGTGGATATGCTGCCCGGTGATGTTCTGATCATCCCTGAAAGCTGGTTCTAACCATTTCCATGGTGGAAATTAATCGTGCCGGGAGTTGGTTCGGATGAATGAAGCATTGGAGCAGATATTTGGCTATATCCGTGCTATCTGGCGCAGGCGCTGGGTCGTTTTGGGTGCAGCCTGGCTGGTTGCTTTGGTAGGCTGGGTTTACGTCTATTTTCTGGAAAACCGTTACGAAGCCCAAGCGCGAGTTTATGTCGATACGCAGTCACTCCTGCAGCCTTTGATGTCCGGTCTCGCAGTTCAGCCGAATACCGGGCAGCAGATTGCGATGGTGACCCGCACGTTGGCAAGTCGGCCCAATCTGGAAAAAGTGGCTCGGATGACTGACCTGGATTTGCGCGCAAAAACGCCAAAACAACAGGAAATTCTTTACAACGATTTGGCCAAGGCGATCAGTCTGGCGGGTAGTGATCGAGAGAATCTGTACACCATCAAGTATCAGAATACGAATCCTGATATCGCCAAGCGAGTTGTGCAGGCATTGCTGACGATCTTCACCGAAAGCAGTCTCGGTGGTGCGCGCAAGAATATTTCTACCACCCAGAAATTTCTTGAGGATCAATTGGTCAGTTACCAAACCAAAATGCTTGAAAAGGAAAAGGAACTTGAGGCGTTCAAATTGCGCAATATCAATTCGATGCCGGGCCAGGGTGGCGATTTTTACTCGAAACTGAATTCCATGGATTTGGCTCTCGAACAGGCGAAGCTGGAGTTGGATGAAGCTTCCAATCGGAAGAAGCAGTTGCAGCAGCAACTGGAAGATCAGGATGAAGTGCTGAGCATGCCCGCACCTGGCGGAGTGACAAGTTCCGCGCTGGATGGCCGGATATCTGCATTGCAGTCTCAAATCGATAACCTGCGTTTGCGTTATACCGATCTGCATCCGGAGATAGCACGAACCAAGCAGTTGATTGATCGTCTTCTGGAGCAGAAAAAACGTGAAGACGATGAGTTGAAAGCGCAGCCGCAGGGCGCAATCAAAGCGCAGAACCCGGTCTATCAGCAGCTTTCAGTCGCCATCGCGGAAGCGGATGCGAACGAGGCGGCCATGAAAGCGCGGGTCAAACAATTGCAAGGCAAGCGCAATGCATTGTTTGGCTCGGCGGATAGCATTCCGGTCATTGAACATGATTTCGCTCAAATGCAGCGTGACCTTGGTGTGTTGAAGCAAAACTATGACGCTTTGTTGACGCGTCGTGAAACAGTGCTGATGTCGGGTGAGGTTGAAAGCAAAACCGACTCGGTCGAATTCAGGGTGATTGATCCACCTCGCGTACCGAACAAGCCAGCATGGCCCAATCGCCCACTTTTTGTGACTGCGGTGCCTTTGGTCGGTATTGGTTTTGGCATTGCACTTGCATTTCTGTTGTCGCAATTGCGGCCAAGTATCGATAACCGGCGTCAATTGCTCGATCTCACCAGCTTCCCTCTGCTTGGCATGGTTTCTATGATCCAGACTGAACAAGCACAGAGCAAAAGGCGGCGTTCAAATCTGATGTATGTGGCAGGTAGCGCTGCGCTGGCCATGGCATTGCTGGCGCAGATCATTTACTACCTTGTTCTTTCACCAGCGGCATAGGCCAGGAGGCGATATGAGCATCATCGAGCGCGCAGCTGGCAAATTGGGGTCTTCGGACTCTGCCGCAACCGTTATCCAAACCG
>CAMDHJ010000186.1 GCA_945897865.1 Tepidiphilus sp. J10 | reverse complement strand
TCGTCCACTTCCGTTTGGGTTTTATCCAGGCTGTAGGCGACAATCTCGAAACCTTTCGCCTTGTTTTCCTGATAGAACGCTTGCATCGCCGGCATTTCATGGCGGCAATAGGGGCACCAGATGGCCCAGAAATTGACCAACACCACTTTGCCGCGCAGGTCGCTCAAACGTTGTCCAGGCAAGGCAGGAATATCCGGTGCGGCATAGGCCAGTTCGTCGACAGACGCTGGCGGCCGGAACCATAGATACACGATCAGCCCGATCAGAATTGCCGTGACCGGGCTGGGTAGCAGTTTTTTGAGGAACGCTCTTGTCTTCGTCATCAGATAAACCCAAACGTAATACGTTGCGCATTAAACCTGAAGCAACGGGAGAAACCCCCAAAAAGGAGGACGCCGGCTGGCGTCCGCCGGTGCGTGGCCGACATACGCCGCGCACCCGGGTCGCCGCACCCGGGCTGGTGGAAAAGAACTCATCGGCGACACCGACGATCAGCAAAAAAGTGCGTCCGGAAGCCGATACCCGACCAGCCAAACCCTATGCCGGCAAATCGCCTCGGTCTGACCGGCCGGCACATGCCGAGCAGCGTCCGGACCGGCCCGCATACGCCGGAAAATCAGACGCTCCTGCAGAGACGGGCGGACGCGGCAGAAGTTCAGGCCGTGCCGGTTATAGCGAGCACGATCGCACATCAAGACCGCCGCGCGAGGCTGACGCCGCGCCGACGCGGAAACCCGCTTACTCGCAGAATCAGTCATCCAATCAGCAATCGAATCCGCGCCGGCGCGAAATCAGCGAAGCCACGCGGGAAGCGGCATCGCGCCCCGCCTATGACCGACTCGGGCAGGACAAACCTGCTGCGAAATCGCGATTTGCCGCGCCCGCGCCGGTTGGCTACCAGTTCTTCGCCTCTTGCCCGCGCGGCCTGGAAGAAGAACTCTGCAAGGAACTCGATGCGCTCGGTGCCACCGATATCGTGCCGGCTTCCGGCGGCGTCGGCTTTATCAGCGACATGCGCACCGGCTGGAATATCAATTTGTGGAGCCGGCTGGCGATTCGTGTGCTTTGGCGGGTCGACGAAGGCCATTACAAGAAAGAGGAAGACCTCTACCAGGCGGCGCTGGCGCTGGATTGGCCGTCCTGGTTCGAAGTCACGCGCACCATCGCGGTCACCACCGTCGGCAAGAACAGCCCGCTGCCCAGCCTGAATTTCGTCAGCCTGCGCATCAAGGATGCAATCTGCGATCGTTTCCGCGCAGCCGTCAACGAACGCCCCAGCGTCAACACCCGCAAGCCGGACATTCCGCTGACCCTGTTCCTCAGTTCCGACCGCTACACGCTGTACCTCGACCTGTCCGGCGAACCGCTGAATCGGCGCGGATATCGCGTGCAGCCCTCAGGCGCGCCACTGAACGAAAACCTCGCCGCCGGCATGTTGCTCTTATCCGGCTGGACACCTGGCACGCCACTTTATGACCCGATGATGGGTGGCGGCACCATCCTGCTCGAAGCGGCGATGATGTCGCTCAACATCGCCCCCGGCCTGCGCCGTCATTTCGCCTTCGAAAACCTGAAAACCTTCGACCGTATCGAATGGCTGCGCCTGCACAAGGACGCCGAAGCCGCCGTGCTGGAACGTGAACCGCTGCCGATCTTCGGCTCCGACATCGACCCCGCCATGGTCCGCGCCGCCGGCCTCAACCTGCGCGCCGCCGGCCTGTTCGACTGTGTGCGCCTGATGGAAGCGGATTTCCTTAATGTAGATCCGCCGACTGAAGGCGGTTTTATTGTTACCAACCCGCCCTACGGCGTGCGTATGGATGTGCCAGGCAGCAGCGAAGAGGATTTCGGTCCGTTCTACAAGGACATCGGCGACAACCTGAAACAGCACTTCCCCGGCTGGACCGTGTTCATGCTCTCCGCCGACCCGGAACTGCCGAAGCGTATCGGCCTGCAAACCTCCCGCCGCATCCCGCTCTACAACGGCCCGCTGGAATGCCGGCTGGTGGAATACCGGCTGGTGGCGGGAAGTAACCGCAAGGCATGAGCCAGGGGCTGACTTTCGCACTGCTTTCCCTGCTGCTCTATGGCGTCTGGGGGTTTTCCTACAAGCTGCTTTCCCTGAAAGGTATTCAGGGCGAATGGGCGGTGTCGCTGGTGATGTTATTGGGTGCAATCCTGTCTGCGCTGATTGCGCTGGTACGCTCGGAGCCGTTTCCGATTGAGCGCATCGGCGCTGGCTGGGCGGCTCTCGCCCTGGTCGCGGCGAGCGGGGCGGTCGGCAACATTTTCCTGATCAAGGCGATGTCTGCACCGGGACTCAGTTCCGGCGTTGCCCTGGCGGTTTCCGGTGCCTATCCGCTGGTGGCCGCGCTGTTGGCTTACCTGTTCTTCGGCGAGTTGCTGACCGGCGTGCAAGTGATAGGCATCGCCGCCATCGTATTCGGGGTCGGCTTGCTGCTGTTCAAGTAGTTCGCCATTGACTGCGCCGACTATTTCAGCAAACGCCGCTGGGTCAGTACCAGCGCCGCCGAGAAGCCAGCGATGCCATAAGCAATCAACGCCAGACCATGCAGCACGAGGTCGGTGGGTATGCGTCCCAGCACCAGCGGCCGCGCCAGTTCGATGGCGTGGGTCAGCGGCAGCCAGGCGGCAATGTCGGCCAGCCAGGCCGGTAGCGCGCTGGGCGGGTAGAACACGCCGCCAAGCAGGATCATCGGCGTGATCGCCAGCGTGAAGTAGTACAGGAAGAAATCGTAGTTCGGCGACACGGCGTTGATCGCCAACCCCATTCCGGCAAAGCAAAAGCCAGTCAGCAGCGCCACCGGCAACAGCGCCAGCGTCATGCCGAAGTTGTCGTACAGCCCCAGCGCCCAGATCACCAGCATGATCGCCACCGCCGACAGCAGGCTCTTCGAAGTCGCCCAGAACAGTTCGCCGAGCAGCACGTCTTGCAGCGTCAACGGTGTGTTGAGGATCGCCTCCCAGGTTTTCTGCACATGCATGCGCGAAAAAGCCGAGTACAGCGTCTCGAACGTCGCGCTGTTCATCACGCTGTAGGCCAGCGTGCCGGCGGCCAGGAAGTTCAAATACGGCACGCCGTCCACCGCCTGCAACAGCCCGCCGAGGCCGTAGCCCAGGCCCAGCATGTACAGCATCGGATCGGCCAGATTGCCGAGCAGCGACGGCATCGCCAGTTTCTTCCAGACCAGGAAATTCCTGCGCCAGACGGGGTACCAGTTGAGGTTAATCACGCAAATCCCGCCCGGTCAGTTTGAGGAACACGTCTTCCAGATTGGCTGGCCGATGCAGATAGCGCAGGCCGGGCTGATTAGCGAGTTCTTCGACCACCTTGTCTGGCGCGTCGGTGTAACAAAACAGCGTTTCACCGGCGGTTTCGCAGCGTTTGCAGAGACTTGAGGCACAAGTCTTCCATTCGGCCAGTCCGTCGCCGTAGATTTCCACGACATGTGGCTCGATGTGCTGCTTGATCAATTCGCGCGGGCTGCCGCGTACGATGACGCGGCCTTGGTCGAGCACGCTGATCACGTCGCACAGGCGTTCGGCTTCATCCATGAAATGGGTGGTCAACAGCAGCGTTTTACCTTGGCCGATCAGGCGGCGCAGGCCTTGCCAGATCAGGTGGCGGGCTTGCGGGTCGAGGCCGGTGGTCGGTTCGTCGAGGAAGATCAAGTCAGGGTCGTTGACCAGTGCACGCGCCAGGGTCAGGCGTCGCTTCATGCCGCCGGAGAGATTGTTGATCGGCGCATCGGCCTTGCCGGCAAGGCCGGAAAACTCCAGCAGATAGGGGATGCGCGCTTCGATTTCGCGGCCCTTCATGCCGAAATAGCGGCCGTAGGTGAGCAGGTTTTCGCGCACCGTAAAATCCGGATCGAGGCTGTCGATCTGCGGCACCACGCCGACCTTGCGCCGCGCCAATGCGGCCTCTGCCGGCATCGGATAGCCGAGCAGATCGACTGTGCCGGCATCGGCGCCGATCAGGCCCAACGCCAGGCGCAAGGTCGTGGTCTTGCCGGCGCCATTGGGGCCGAGCAGACCGTGGCAGCGACCGGGTTCAAGTTCCAGATCAAGGCCATCGACAACCTGCAAGCCGGCGTAGGATTTGGTCAGGCCGCGCAGGATCAGGGGCGAGGTCATGGCTTGCACAGGGCTTCCACCTGCACTTGCAATTCGCGCAACTGCCCGTGGAAGAAGTGTCCGGCGCCTTCGATCGCGATCAACGGTATGGCGTGGGTATCGGCATATTCGCGCGCGGCGGCGAACGGAATCACTTCGTCTTCGGTGCCATGCAGGATCGTGGTCGGAATCTGCGTTGCTTCGAAGGAATACATCGAAACCGCCGGTCCGACCATGATCAGACGTTCGGCATGCAGTTCCTGCGCGACGCGGTGCTGCACATAGGCGCCGAAGGAAAAGCCCATCAATGTCCACGGCAGCTTGCCGTAATGGCTGGTGATCGCCTGAGCAAGCTGAAGCAGGTCTTCGGTTTCGCCAATGCCGTGGTCGTATTCGCCGGCGCTGTCACCGACACCGCGAAAATTCGGCCGCACCGCAATCAGGCCGCAGGCCAACGCCGCCCGCGCCAGCGTCCAGGCAACCTTGTTGTCAAGGCTGCCGCCCTTCAATGGATGCGGATGCGCGATCAGGGCAAGACCAAACGGCTGGTTGTCAAACGCGCCAACCGGTTCTTCGATCACCGTCTCGATCGGCCCAACCGGGCCCTTGATGCGCAGTTTGTGTTTTTTCACCGCGATTGCCTCAAATTTTCAGCCGTTCCACGACCTTGCCATCACGCAGATGCGATTCAACAATTTCATCGATGTCAGCTTGGTCAACGTAGGTGTACCAGACTGCATCCGGATATACCACACAGACCGGGCCTTCGCCGCAGCGGTCGAAGCAGCCGGCACGATTGACCCGGCAATTGCCTTCCTTGCCGTGCAGACCGAGTTTCTTCGCCTTCTTCTTGGCGTGTTCGAACATCGCTTCGGCATCATGATCGGTGCAGCAGGCGGCGCCATCCTCGCGCTGGTTCAAGCAGAAAAACAGGTGGTGTTTGAAATGGCTCATGGTGGCTTCAGAGGGTTGGGTAAAACTCACAGTTCATGCGATTTGGCGCAAGACCCTTTGGCCTTGTCGACCGGGTACTTGGCGGCGTTGATCGCCAGTTTATCCTCGGCAGCCTTGAGCAGATCAATCTCCAGACAATTCGCCAGACTGACCAGATAGATCAGCACATCGGCCATCTCCTGGCGGACCGCTTCCCGCTTTTCCGGCGGCAGATTCAGGCTCTGTTCCGCCGTCAGCCACTGAAACGGTTCGAGCAATTCGGCTGCTTCAACGATCAATGCAGCAGTCAGGTTTTTCGGGTCATGAAACTGCTGCCAGTCGCGTTCGCGGCCGAATTGCTGCACGGCGCTGGCGAGTTGTTCAAGGGTGGCGATGGACATGGCGGATTACTCCCCTTGCAGGGACGCCCCAAACCGCTCGAACCACAACAACCCCATCACCGTCTTTGCCTCGTTGATTCGGCCGTCACCACCCATTGTCATGGCTTCGGCGAATGGTACGCGCAGAATCTCCAGGAACTCATCTTCGTCCATGTTCTCACCACTGAATTCCAGATCGCGGGCCAGGAAATACACCAGACGTTCGTTGGAATAGCCGATGCACGGGTAGAAGGTGGGCAGTTCACGCCATTCACGCGCCAGATAGCCGGTTTCTTCCTGAAGTTCACGTTTTGCACAGACAAGTTCGGACTCATTCGGGTCGAACTTTCCAGCGGGAAGTTCAAGAAAGTCACGATGCAGCGGATAACGGTGCTGGCGTTCGAGCAGGATGTCGCCGTTTTCGAAGATCGGCAGAATCACGGCCGCGCCGGGATGGACAACATATTCGCGCGTCGATTCGTTGCCATCGGGCAATCGCACCCGATCCTTTTTGACGTGCAGCAAGCGCCCCTGATATTCGTCCTTTGACTCCAGCGTATGTTCGGTCAGATCGAGTTTTTGCATGGTTGTTCGCAGTCAATGTCAGGAAGCAATGGCGCGAGTATAGTTGCCCGACGCGCGGCTGGCCGGGGGAGGCTGTCCGCGTGGACAAGGCTCGTGCACTGCGCGAGTTCATTTTCATTCGCTAGATCCCGGAGACCGTAATGTCGCAAACCAAGATTCTGCTCGACGAATCCGACATCCCCACGCATTGGTACAACGTGGTGGCGGATATGCCCAACAAACCCTTGCCGCCGCTGGGGCCTGATGGCCTGCCGGTAGGGCCGGAGAAGATGGCCGCCATCTTTCCGATGAACATCCTGGAACAGGAAATGTCGAGCGAGCGCTGGATCGCAATTCCCGAACCGGTACGCGAGATTTATCGTCTGTGGCGGCCGTCGCCGTTGTTCCGCGCACACCGTCTGGAACAAGTGCTGGGCACGCCGTGCAAGATTTACTACAAATACGAAGGCGTTTCGCCGGCCGGCTCGCACAAGCCCAATTCGGCGATTCCGCAGGCGTATTACAACAAAATGGCCGGCATCAACCGGCTGACCACCGAGACCGGCGCCGGCCAGTGGGGTTGCAGCCTGTCGCTGGCCGGGCAAATGTTCGACATGGAGATTCGCGTCTACACGGTGAAGGTGTCCTACCAGCAGAAGCCGTTCCGCCGTTCGATGATGCAAACCTGGGGCGCTGAA
>CAMDHJ010000185.1 GCA_945897865.1 Tepidiphilus sp. J10 | reverse complement strand
GGCAGCCGCGAACATGCCTTGACGCCGCAGGAGCAAGTGCGCGGGCGGGTCACCCGCACCCAGTTCCAGGTCGTGCTGGACGCCGATGCTGCCAGTCGACTGCTGGATGAATTGAAACGCGCATTCCCGAAGCGGGATGTGGCCTGGTGGCTGACGCCGGTACTGGATTTCGGGAGATTGGGATGAACATGCGCAAACTGGGATTTCGTACTGCGCTGGGTGCATTGTGTTTTTTTTCATTCTTTGCACATGCCACGCCTGACCTGACAGCGCCCGCCGACCTGCCGCCCGCTGCCAGCGTCGATGCCGCGTTGGCGGCGCATCCCACTGTCCTCGCTGCCCAGTCGCGACTGGCTGCGGCAACGGCGGAAGGGCGCCGACTACAAGCCGGCGAGTATGAATATCAGGCGCGCGCCGCTTACACCCGGCGGCACGAAAGCGGCATCGGCGCCAGCAATGATTGGGAAATCGGCATCGAACGCGGCCTGCGCTTGCCGGGCAAAGCCAAGCTGGATGCGGAATCAGCTGCCGCTCTGATCGAAGAAGCCGAAGCACGGGTTGCGGATGCGCGCCATGAAGCCGCGCGTGAGTTGGTTGCGCTCTGGTACGCCACGCTGCGTGGAGAGCGCGACGCTGAAGCCTGGCAGGATCAAGTTGCTTTGCTGCAGCGCCAAAGCGACACCGTTGCCAAACGCTTGCGGGCTGGCGATGCCGCAGTGATGGAAAGTGCACAGGCGATGGCCTCCATGCATCAGGCGCAGGCCGAACGCCGCCGTGCCGAAACGACTGCCGCAGCCGCTGCGGCGATGTTGACTTCGCGCTTTCCCGGTTTGCCGAAGCCGATCCCGCAGCCCGGTCCTGCGCCGGCGCTTTCAGGGGGGGCTGAAGAGTGGATCGCTGCCGCACTGGCGGATAACCACGAATTGGCCATCTTGCAGAAAGAAAGCGAACGCATGCGCATCCTGAGTCGACGCCAACAGGCTGACCTGCGCCCCGACCCGACCCTGGGGCTGCACTTTTCGCGCGAACGCAGCGGCCAGGACAACCTGATCGGCGTCAGTCTTGCGCTGCCATTGCCAGGCGAGGCAAGGCGCGCGCGGGTGACAGCGGCAAACGAAGAAGCCAATGCACTGGCGCAATTGCTGGCGGCAGCCAAAACGCGCATCGAAGGTGAAATCCGCGGCACGCATCTGAATCTGCAAGGCGGTTTGAGCCGCCTGGCGGCGCAGGAAGATATGTTGCAGGAACTGGAGCGTTACGCCGGCCTGGCCTGGCGGGCTTACGAATTGGGCGAGGCCGATTTGTACGAGGCGCTGAACGCCCGCAAAAGTGCACATGACGCCCGCCGTGAGACGGCAACTTCGCGCCTCGATGTGCACGAGTCGGCTGCCCGGCTGCTGCTGGATGGGCACCAACTCTGGATGCCTGAATCCGGTCATGCGGTCCATTGAACTGGTATTTCCAAGGAGAATGAAATGAAACGATGGAAAACCGGCTTGTATTCAGCAGCGATGCTGCTGACCGGCTGTGCCAGCAGCGTGCCCCTGGCTGGCAACGACCAGGCAGGCGTTTTGGGCACGCTTTATCTGGGCACGCTTTATCTGGACTGGCTGCAACCGCATGCGATTGAAGTTCAACTCGATGGCGTGACTTATGTTGGCGCCTGGACCAGCAACGTCTGCAAGACGGATATCTGCCGAGGCAAATATCGCAATGTCCTGAAAATTCATCGCCGTCATATCCACCACGGCGAAGCGGTTCTGACCGCGAAGAACGGTTTGCGTCTGGAGTGCGAATGGGTCAGCCATTTGCCGGAAGTCGATGGCCAGTGCCGAACACAAGATGGACGGCTATTTAAACTTCTGAACGTCAAGCCGGGTTCTACAACAGCCTCCCCTTAGCATTATTTGCACTCGCGCACAGGCGCGAATTCCCGCTGATAATGCGGCTGCCAAAAAATGCCTGGAGCAGCCGAATTGAATTCTTCTCCGACTCAAACCATTGTGCCCATTCTGGCTGGGGGCGGCACCCGCCTTCCCGCGCATGTTGGCGTGCTGACCGCGTTGCGCGACATGAATTTTGGCTACCAGCACATCGTCGGTGTTTCTGGCGGCAGCGTGGTGGCGGCGCTGGCGGCGTTCGGAAAATCACCGGAGCACATGCGCGAACTGTTTCGCGTAGTCAATTTCAGCCAGTTTCGTGGCTATTCACTGATTAATCTGTTGTTGCGCGGCGGTTTGTCGAATGGCAAACGTTTCGAGCGTTGGTTGGAAAGCGAAATCGGCCTCGTATGTTTCAAGGATTGTCCGGTCGAGTTGCATGTGGTGGCGACGGATGTGCGCTCCGGCTTGCCGGTGATCTTCAATCGCCATAACAGCCCGGATCTGACCGTAGCGCGCGCAGTGCTGTTTTCGATTTCGATTCCATTGCTGTTTCCGTTCCACCATTACGGTCGCCATGTGTTGACTGATGGCAGCATCCTGGCCGAGGACGGCTTGTTCCGCGACTGGGCCGGGGACCGCACGCCGGTATTCTGCTTTCGCCTGCGTGACAGCCGAGTCGCCAGCGAACATCCCGCACGAAAAATCCTGCCCGTGGCCGACTATATGTTCATGCTGATGCGCACGTTCATGAGCACGATGTCGCGCGAATACATGAACGAAGCACTCTGGCTGAACACCGTGCTGATTCAGACTGAAGGCATGTCGCCGCTGGAATTCAACATGACGCCCGGCCAGAAAAACAGCCTGTTCGAGTCCGGCTACAACACCACGCGCGATTATTTGCCGACGAAACTTGCGCGCCAGAAAGCGGACTAAACGCCTCGCGCGACCTCCCTCTCTTTTATTACCCTCGGAGTTTTACTTGAACGCCATGAATGCACATTCGCTTGCCCCGGAAGAACACTTCATCCAGAAGGAACCGTATTACGAGGCGGTCGGCAATGAAATCGCCATCTTCGAAGCAGCCTACAAGCACAAACTGCCGGTTCTGCTGAAGGGGCCGACCGGTTGCGGCAAGACCCGTTTTATGGAGTACATGGCCTGGCGACTCAAGCGGCCGATGATCACCGTCTCCTGTCATGACGACCTGACCGCATCTGACTTGGTCGGCCGCTATCTGGTCAAGGGTGGCGAGACGGTCTGGGTAGACGGACCATTGACCCGCGCGGTGCGGGTTGGTGGCATCTGTTATCTGGATGAAATCGTCGAAGCGCGTAAGGACACCATGGTGGTCATCCATCCGCTGGCCGATGACCGCCGCACGTTGCCGATGGAGAAACTCGGTCAGTTGCTGGAAGCCTCCGACGATTTTTGCCTGGCCATTTCGTACAACCCGGGCTATCAGAGCGTACTGAAGGATCTCAAACAATCGACCCGGCAACGTTTCGTTGCGCTCGAATTCGACTACCCGGTGGCCGAACTGGAACGCAAGATCGTCGCGACTGAATCCGGCGTCGATGTCGCGCTGGCCGAGAAACTGGTCAAGTTTGCCCAGATGACCCGCAACCTGAAAGGCAGCGGCCTGGAGGAGGGCGCCTCGACCCGCTTGCTGGTGCATGCCGGCAAGCTGATCAAGGGCGGCATCGATCCGGTCACTGCCTGCCGCAGCGCAGTGGCGCAAGCGGTGACCGATGACGGTGACATGTTGGCGGCAATTCAGGAATTGTCTTCGTCGCTGTTCTGATCACTGACTTGATCCTATACTTGGTCAAGTTCATAGGCAGGAGCGCGTCATGCTCAACATCAACATCCACGAAGCGAAAGCCAAGCTTTCCGAATACCTTGCTGCCGTTGAGGCAGGTGAAACCGTGCAGATTTGTCGCCGTAACGTGCCGGTAGCGCAGATTGTGCCGTTGCAACAGGCACGCAAGACGCCACGCCCGATCGGGCTGGCTTGCGATCGCGACTTCGAAATCCCGGCCAGCTTCTTCGAGCCTTTGCCGGATGAACTCATGCAAGCGTTCAATGGCGAGTTGCCTGATCCATTGCTGGACAACATCGACAGCGCGGCTGAACTTCAGGCGGCGGAACCTGGCACAAACTACAAGAACGCCCGCAACAAAAAATGAAGCTGTTGCTGGATACCTGCGCGTTTCTCTGGATCATCCGGGACAAGCCGGAGGCAAGCCGGATGGCCCGCGCGTTGTTCTCGGATGCGAATAACGAGGTTTTCCTGTCTTCGGTATCGGCTTGGGAAATCGCCGTCAAACACCGATTGGGCAAGCTGCCGCTGGGGGATATGCCAGTTCATTATGTGCCGGGTGAACGCGATAAACATGGCATCGCCTCGCTCCACCTTGCCGAAGCAGACACCCTGGTGCTGGACAAACTCCCATTGCTGCACCACGACCCGTTTGACCGCATGCTGATCTGCCAAGCCATCGCCAACCAGATGACCATCCTGACGCCCGATCCATTGATCACCCAATACCCGGTACTGACACGCTGGTAATTCACTGATGATCACGCACCTCCGCACTACTCAGGAAATCACCGAACTGCTGGAAGGCTGGCTGGAAGCGGATTTTTCCTTCCGCAAAGTCGGTCCGACGGCGGAGAAACTCGCGGCCTTGCCCCTCGCCGAGCAGGACTTCATCCTCGACTGGGTCAAGCGCGTCGCCAGTTCCAATCTGGAAGTTGCCTGGCAATTCGCCCGCCGTGCGCCGGCCTTGATCGGCCGCATGGATCACCGTGTCATGGAAGCCTGGGTGCTAGGCGCGTGCGATGTCTACGACCGCCTCGGCCTGCGGCATTGCCTGACGGTGATGGAGGAAGTGGACCATTTCGCCGAGCGGCAACTGGAAATGAGCGCCGGCGTGCTGTTCGACGACGTCGCCGGCGTGCTGGGCAATTTCGTGCGTGGGTTGTCTGGCCGCAGGCTGAAGATGGAACAGGCCAAACAGATTCACACCGATACCGAGAAGATTTTTCTGCCCGGCATGCTGGCGCGCTTCCCAACCATTGCCGACAACTTCAAACTGGCCAAGGCGATGGTGGCGTTGCTCTGGGCGCAGACCCGCTTCGGTACTTTCCGCGTCGATCTGCTCGCCGCCTGCGCCGACTTTCCCGAGCCGGATCGCGCCTTGCGGCAACTGCATGCGTTGGAGACGCTGCGCCTGACCGCCTGCATCAGCCGTGAATTGCCAGGTTTACACCGCGACATGGAATACCTGAAGCAGACGCTGGGCGAAGGGCTGCCGGTCGGCTGGCAAGCGCTTGCCAGCCGCCTGGGCGAACCCGAGGCCGATATCCAGGACAGCCTGACCTTGCTCGGCGACGCCTACGCGCTGGCCGATTTCGCGCCCTGGTGCTATCAGGGCGAATTGCGTCCGGATGCCGTGGCCGCCGCTTTCGCGGCGCGGCAGGAAAAGGAAAAGGCGCGCTTGCGCGTCAAGCTCGCCGAGTTGATGGCAGAGCACGAACGGCACAAGCCGCGCAGCCCGGATGCCGACGAATCGGAGGCGAAGCAATTCGAGGCCGAGATCAATGACGAAGAAGGCCGCATGGACATGGAGCTGACGCTCGATGGCATGCCGCTGGCGCCGCCGGATGATGTGAAACAGCTGATGGCGTCGGTGTTCCTTGATTTCGGCGAGATTCCGCCGGAATACCTGGTGCCGGCCGGCGATGGCGAATACGACGCCAGTTTGTTGCATGATGTGCAGGCCGATCCGGATACGGTCTGGCAGGGCACCTATCACGAGGAAGGCGCGCTGTTTTATCCCGAGTGGGACATGGGGCGCGAGCATTACCGCAAGAACTGGTGCGTCATGCGCGAGAAGGAGGTGACGCCGGTATATGACAATTTCTATCGCGAAACGCTGGATAAACATGCTGGCCAGATCAAGCAATTGCGCAAGGCGTTCGAGGCGATGCGCGACGAAAACAAGCTGCTGAAGCGGCAGGCTTATGGCGATGAAGTCGATATCGACGCGCTGGTGGAAGCGCTGGCGGATGCCAAGGATGGCAGCGAAATGTCGGATCGTCTGTTTGTTCGCCAGCATCGCGCCGAGCGCAACATCGCAGTCGCTTTCATGGTCGACATGAGCGGCAGCACCAAAGGCTGGATCAACGAAGCCGAGCGGGAGGCGCTGGTATTGTTGTGCGAGGCGCTGGAACGCCTGGGCGACCGCTATGCGATCTACGGTTTCTCCGGCACCACGCGTAAACGCTGCGAATTGTTTCGTATCAAGACGTTTGACGAACCCTACAACGACGAAGTGAAAGCCCGCATTTCCGGCATTCGCGCGCAGGAATACACCCGCATGGGTTTCGCTATCCGTCATCTGACCGATCTGCTGAACAAGATGGAAGCGCGAACCAAAGTGCTGGTGACGTTATCGGATGGCCGGCCGGACGATTACTTCGATGTTTATCGCGGCCAGTACGGTATCGAGGACACGCGCATGGCATTGCTTGAAGCGCGCCGTTCCGGTGTACATCCGTTCTGTATTACCATCGACCGCGAAGCACGCGACTACCTGCCGCACATGTACGGCCCGGCGCGTTACATCATCCTCGACGATGTACGCCAATTGCCGTTCAAGGTTTCCGATATTTACCGACGCATCACAAGTTGAAGTGTTGAAGACGCGGCCGACGTCATATGTTCGCCCGCACTCGCAAATGGGATAATGCCGAAATGACCGAACAGCACACCCCCTCTCCACGTAGCCGCATGCAAGCCCTGCTGGCGATCCCCGACAATCAGCGTACCGAGGAACAATGGGACGAGTTGCATGAACTCGAAATCACCCT
>CAMDHJ010000184.1 GCA_945897865.1 Tepidiphilus sp. J10 | reverse complement strand
TCGACGTGGATCTGGATGCCGGCGCAAAGTTTGCCGGCATGTTTGTGAAAGGTCGGCTCGAACCAGCATTCACGCAGGCGGCAGCCGAGTAGCCAGTCGGGGGCGAGTTGCCGCATCTGGGTCATGATTTTGCGTGGCTCGATATCCGGTGCGCCGAACAACTCCAGCGGCCGCGTTGTGCCGCGTCCTTCCGATAGCGTCGTGCCTTCCAGCATCACCGTGCCGGCGTAGCAGCGCGCCATACTCAGGGTGGGCGCGTTCGGGCTGGGATTGATCCAGCTTCGCTCATTCAGCGGCCAGCCGTGGCCGGGCGCGGCTTCGGGTTGCCAGCCTTGCATGGCGATGACCTGGTAATCGATATCCAGCTTCAGGGTTTTGACAAACCACTGTCCCATTTCGCCCAGCGTCAGGCCATGCCGCATCGGCATCGGGCCAGCGCCGACGAAGCTCTCCCATCCCGGCAGCAAAGTCAGGCCTTCAATCGGGCGGCCGGCCGGATTGGGGCGGTCGAGCACGATGACGGTTTTGCCGAAACGTGCGGCTTCTTCCAGCACATAGCGCAATGTGGTGATGAAGGTGTAGATGCGGCAACCAAGATCCTGTAGATCGACCAACAACACGTCGAAGCTGTCCATCATCGCGGCGGTCGGCCGGCGCACTTCGCCGTAAAGGCTGAAGACGGGAATACCGAGTTGCGGATCGAGGAAGTCCGGCGATTCCATCATGTTGTCCTGCTTGTCGCCGCGCAGACCGTGTTGCGGGCCGAAGGCTGCGGTCAGGCGCATATCCGGCAGCGCGGCGAGCGCATCGAGCGCATGCGTCAAATCGTTGGCAACCCCGGCTGCGGCAACCGATGCGGGATGCGCCAGCAGCGCGATGCGGCGGCCGGCGAGCGGGCGGCGCAGTTCGGGTTCGGTGAGCAGGCGGTCGAGTCCGAATTTCATTTCAGGTCTATTTCCAGAGCGAAGGTGTCGGGGTGATGGAAGTCGGGGTTTCCGTCGGCATGATGCAAAGCCCCGTAGGCCATGTCGCCGCCGGTGCTGTCCAGCACGGCGGTGAGGCCGAGGTGAAGATGGTTTCCGGACGGCAGGTCGGCGGATTGCAGCGTGGCGGTGAGTGTCAGCCGGTCCGGCTCGACGCTGCATTCGATCTGCGGGTCGGACACCGGTTGCCGCAAGCTGCCGAGGCGATAGTCGGTAAAGGCATAGGCTTGCCATTGCCCGGAAGGCGAGAAATTGAATTCAATGTATGCCGGGCTGCCTTCGGCCCGAATGAATGCCTCGCAGCACGTGTGTTGCCATAGACCGTCGGCGCGGGTCGCTGCGGTCGGTGCGGGAATGCGCAGTTTGCTGATATCGCCGCTCAGAACATAAGTCAGCTTGAGTTCGCTGGTGGCGAGATGAGTTAGCGTAACTAGGATCGAGTCGATGCCACCGGGGTTTGAACCAGGGTGAGGCCTCAGGAAAATGGGTTGCAAGGAAACAGGGGGCATTGCACCGAAACCGGGTTCAACAGCATCAGCGGAGAGAAGAAGGCGAGCTTATCAGTTCAGCCCGCGTGGCAACGTCAATGTGGCGCGCAAACCGCCTTCCGGGCGGTTGCCGAGCGTGACATCGCCACCATGCGCGCGGGCCAGATTGCGGGCGATGGCCAGACCCAGACCGGTGCCGCCGGTGGCGCGGTTGCGCGAGGATTCGCCTCGGCGAAATGGCTCAAACATCTGTTCCAGTTCGCTTTCCGGGATGCCTGGACCGTTGTCGTCGATATGCAGGTTCAGCGTGGTGGCGCTGTCCTCCAGCGTGATCCGGATGTGGCCGTCGGTGTTGTTTCCACCCGGTTGCTTTCCATAGCGCACGGCATTGTCGAGCAGGTTGGCGAGGCAGCGTCGCATGGCTTGCGGCCGCGCCAGCAATGGGCGATCGGCTTTGCCGCTGACTTCGACGATGTCGTCCACTGCGTGCAGATCGTCGCACAGGGTGGAAACCAGCGCATTGATGTCCAGCAGCACGCCGCTTTCCTGGCGCGATTCGCCGCGCAGGAAATCGAGCGTCGCGCCGATCATGGTTTCCATTTCGTCCAGGTCGCGCAGGAATTTTTCGCGCTGGGCCGCTTCCGGCAGCACTTCGTCCGGCAGCATCTCCGCGCGCAACTTGAGTCGGGTGATCGGCGATTTCAGGTCATGCGAAACAGCGGCAAGTATGCGCAGCCGATCATTCAGATAACTGGCCAGGCGGTTCTGCATGGTGTTGAAAGCGTGCGCAGCCTGGCGCACTTCGCGCGGGCCGGTTTCCGCCAGTGGCGCGCCGGAGAGATCGCGTCCAAGCGCATCGGCCGCGTGCGCCAGACGTTGCAGGGGACGCACCGCCCAGCGCATGGCGAGCAGCGTGATCACCGCGATGGCCAGGAAATAGCCGGTCAGCAAGGGCAGGTGGCGGCTGGGGCCGAGCGCACTTTCTTCCAGCGCATGATGGGTTGCGACAACCTGTTGACCATCGCTCAAGATCAGCGAAATCTGGATCAGGGAAGGCAGTTCGTCGCGCGCCGTCGTCGGATCGCCGGTCACCATGACTCGTCGGCCGTCGCCCAGGGTTTCACGCAGCCGATCCTGCAAATGGTGCAACGGGCCTGGATCGGTGTCGGCGCCTGGCGTGGCGGGCAAGGTAAAGGTGATGCGCGGTGAGTTCAGCACCGGCAACAGTCCGACGCGCTCGGCGGCGGGGGTGTGTTCCAGTTTTTGCGCAACCTGGCTCAGCCGTTGGCCCAATGGCCCGGCGATGAGATGGGAGATGACGCGCTCCCGTTCCTCCTGATACAAGCGCTCCGACACCCATTGCGCAGCCAGCAGACCAAGCAGGAGAACGGCCGTCACGCGCAGGTAAATCGAATCAAACCGTTTCAGGTGGTTGAATTTGTTGCTGCTGTTCATGCTTTCTCCACTTCCACCGCCAGCACATAGCCTTCGTTGCGCACGGTTTTGATCAAGCGTGGTTCGCGGGCGTCGTCGTCGAGCTTGCGGCGAAGGCGGCCGATCTGCACGTCGATGGCGCGGTCGAACGGCGAGGCTTCGCGACCCTGGGTGAATTCCAGCAACTGATCGCGCGACAGCACACGGTTTGGGCGCTCGACCAGAACGCGCAGGATTTTGAATTCCACCCCGGATAGATCCACCACGACACCGTCCGGCGAGCGCAGTTGCCGGTTTTGAGCATCGAGCGTCCAGCCTGCGAAGCGGAAGCTGTGCACATCTTCGGCCGCCAGGTTTTCCGGCAGGCTGCCGGCGCGGCGCAGGATGCTCTTGATGCGGGCGAGCAATTCGCGCGGGTTGAACGGCTTCGACAGGTAATCGTCGGCGCCCATTTCCAGGCCGACGATACGGTCGATCTCATCGCCGCGCGCGGTCAGCATCAGGATGGGGATGCGGCTCTGCGCACGCAGTCGGCGGCACAACGACAGGCCATCTTCGCCAGGCAGCATGATGTCCAGAATCACCAGATCGTAGGGCGCGGCATCCATCGCCTTGAGCATTTCGCGACCGTCCGCCACTGCGGTGATGCGATATCCGGCTTGCCCGAGGTAGTCGCGCAGCAGATCGCGCAGTTCTGGGTCGTCGTCCACCAGCAGGAGATGCTCTTGTTTCATGGCGCGCTTGGATTCCTCAATGAGGCAATTATTTTCGCGTTCAAACATCGAACCCGGGTCAATTTGTAAACCCATGTAACAAACCGCGTATCTGCCACAGCGGCTTACAAAACAGCGCTTTTGCGAAACGGGTCGGTTACATCGGTCTGCTGAAATGGAATTGTCGCGAATAACGATGCGGCCAAGAATCTTGGCGCTCCATTTCTTTCCAGCAGGAGTCAATCATGAAAAAAACCACTTTACTGATCTTGGCCGCATCTGTGGCGCTGCTTACCACTGAGGTTGGCTTTGCCAAAGGCGGCGGTGGCGGCATGGGCGGTGGTAACGGCCAGATGAGCGGTCAGGGGCAGTATGGCGCGCAAGCACCGGACAGCGCCAAACAAACCCGCAAACAAACGCGCGCTCAAACGAAAAATCAATCGCAGGATCAAGCTCAGACCCAGGATCAGACCCGCACGCGTGATCGTAGCCAGATCAAAACAACCGACAGCATCGTGCTGCCGTAAATCCGGCATTGATGTCCCGGTTTGAAACGGGGCGTCAAGAAAAAAGCCAGTTTGAAAAGGAAATTGCCATGTTCTTGAAAAAACTTTCCCCCGTTCTCGCCGCCCTGATGCTGGTTCTCAGTGTCCACGCCGAAGCGGCTGGACGTCCACAACAGCTTGCCACGTTAAGCAGCCTGGAAAAACAGGATCTGACCTTCATGCGCGAAGAAGAAAAGCTGGCCCGTGACGTCTATCTGGCGCTTTACGAGCAATGGGGTTTGACGCCGTTCAGCAATATTTCCAGCAGCGAACAGCAGCACATGGATGCCCTGTTGCAACTCCTGAAAAAGTACCGCCTGCCCGCAACCGGTCTGGTGCTGGGCGAATTCGCCAACAAAGAACTGCAGGCGCTTTACAACACCCTGATTGAACAGGGCGCGCGCAGCGATGTGGATGCCCTGCAAGTGGGCGGCATCATCGAAGAAACCGACATCCTGGATTTACAGGATGCCTTGGCGCGTAACGACAACACCGATATCGACACGGTGTATGGCCGGTTGCAATGCGGCTCGCGCAATCACTTGCGTGCCTTTGCCGGCGTGCTGAAAGCAATCACCGGGCAAGACTATCTGGCCCAGGTTATGACTCAGCAAGATGTCGATGCCATCCTCGCTGCGCCACGGGAACGTTGCGGACGTTGAGAGGCTTACAACTCTGGAGGCAATCATGTTGAAAAGTACGCTGAAACTTACTACGGCAGCGCTGGCGCTCGCGCTCGCCATGGGCCCGGCTTTGTCCGCTGAGCTGGTCGCCAACCCCGCTCAGGAGCAGGTCTATGGCAGCCAATTGATGACTCAGAAGGAACGTGCTGCGCATCGCGCCCAGTTGCGCGCGGCGAAGACCGCCGAAGAAAAGGCGCAAGTCCGCGCCGAACATCATGAGCGCATGCAGGAACGTGCCAAACAGCAGGGCGTGACGTTGCCGGATAGCCCGCCCGCGATTGGCGGCGGCATGGGGCCTGGACCTGGCGGTGGTATGGGCATGAGCCCCGGCGGCGGACGTAACCGCTGAGGGTTTCTTCTAGTTTTTGGCGGGATCGGCAAGCGCGATTCCGCCCCATTTTTTCAAAGTGATCTATGCGATTCAGCCTACTCCTGTTCCTGCTGCTCTCTCTCGGCGTGAATGCCGACCCGATCAAGCTCACCCCATCCCAGATCAAGTCGCTTGGAGTCGAAACAGCACCGCTGACCCGCCACGGTGGCAGCCTGTCGCCTGGCATGTCGGCGACCGTGATGATTCCAGATGGCCAGACCCGCGTGGTGGCAGCGCCCATTGCCGGTCTGGTGATCGCTTCCCTGGCGGCGGAGGGCGAACCGGTCAAACGCGGTCAGGTGCTGGCGCGTCTGTCGAGTCCGGACTTGATCGGTCTGCAGGGCGGTCTGGCTCAGGCCGCGAGCGCAATGGGACTGGCGCTGGACAACGCGCGGCGCGACGAAGGTTTGCTGCGTGAAGGCATCATTGCCGAGTCGCGCGCGCGTGCCAGTGCGGCGGCATTGGCGCAGGCGAAGGTGGCCCTGAATGCGCAGCGTGCCATGTTGCGGGCGCAGGGGCTAAATGACGCAGCCATCGCCCGCGCCGAACGCGGCGAGGGTTTTACCAGCGAAATTGCGCTCACCGCGCCAATTAGTGGAGTTGTGCTGGCGCACCAGATGACTGTGGGCAGTCGCGTCGAAGCAGCGACTGCGCTGTACACCATCGCCAATCTGAATCCGCTCTGGATCGAGATTGATGCACCCGCCGACGTGGCGGCGCGGGTCAGGCCTGGTATGAAGGTGGAGTTACCTGGACGAAATATGACTGGATCGGTTTTGCGCGTCATGTCTGGCGCCGGCGCGGCGCAGACCGTGCGCATCCGCGCCCGTCTCGATCAGCCTGATGGGAGTTTGCGTGCCGGCCAGAGTGTGCAAGCGCGCATTACCGGCCTGGGCGGCGGCCAGGAAGTGCGCGTGCGCGTCGGCGCTGTGGTGCATGAAGGCGGCAAGACTTACCTGTTCGTGCGTCGTCCGGATGGCTTCGAGGTGCGCCAGGTGCGGGTGCTCTCTCAATCCGCCAATGCGGTCTCGCTGGCCGGAAATTTCAAGGATGGCGAGATGGTCGCGGTAGCCGGCATCGCCGCGCTGAAGTCTGCCTGGCTGGGAGCCGGCGATGCTCAATAAGCTCGCCGAGTTCGCCCTCACCCAGCGCCTGCTCACCCTGCTCTTCACCCTGATCCTGATGGCGGCGGGCGTGCAGGCCTGGCGCGATATCCCGATCGATGCGTTTCCCGATGTCTCCACCACTCAGGTCAAGCTGATCCTGAAAGCGCCCGGCATGACGCCGGAAGAGGTGGAAGCGCGCATCGTCGCGCCGATCGAAACCGAGATGCTGGGCATTCCGAAGCAGCGTCTGTTGCGTTCGGTGGCGAAATACGCATTGACCGACATCACCATCGACTTCGAAGACGGCACCGATATCTACTGGGCGCGGCAGCAGGTGGCGGAGCGGTTGAACGCGGTGTTGGGCGATCTGCCGGCCGGGGTTTCCGGCGGCCTGGCCCCGATCACCACGCCGCTGTCGGAAATGTTCATGTTCACCGTCGATGGACCGCTGCCGCTGGATGAGCGGCG
>CAMDHJ010000183.1 GCA_945897865.1 Tepidiphilus sp. J10 | reverse complement strand
CTACGTTCCGGCCTTCGGCCTCCACTTCGGGACGAACACTCCACGCATCACTTCAGGCAATGGGGGTGTATCAGTTTTAAATCGGCAATATGGTGGGAAAGTGTGTCAATTTTGAATCGGCATTGACACCTGTGCGAAGCGGAAGCCAGGATGGTGATCAACGAGGTGCAGCAGCCCTCGCGCAAGGTAAGCCGGTTGTATTTCACTTGGTGGACGCATGTCCGTGTTGAGACGGTACCGTTGCTGACGGTACTGACCACACCAGAAGGCAGGAAACATCTGCACAAGCGGCTGCAAACCCTGCTGATCTACGCGAAGGATGACTTCCAGAACGCCCATTCCCTGTGTTTCTGCATGCGAGACGGAACAATTGGGCAGTGGCTGTACCAAGACAACCGTTTGATGCCGCCGCTGAACCCGGAAAATCGCATTCCTATCGGCATGCGCTTTGGCAACCCCAGCACAGTTTGGAGCTCGGAGGGGCTGGGCGGGTTGATTGATGGCGAGGGAGGTTTTTTACTTCCTTGTCAGTACGCCTATCTTTCGAGTCCGAACAGTAGCCTGATTGAAGTCCGCAAGGCACCCCTGCCACCTGTACAGCCACAGGTAACTCACTTCGATTTCTTACAGTTCACCTGTGACGTCATGGATTACCGGTCTGGCCAACAGGTCAACCCGCCTGGCATCTCCGCCTTGCAGGATTCACTCAGCGTGATGGGAGACAGCTTTGTCGCCTGCCTGGAAGACGTGGATATCACCCAGCCGCGCATAGGCTTCATGAGCGCCAATTCCGAATGGTTGGGGCGATCCGACTGGGCAGATGTCTTGCTGTTCAACCATTTCTTCGCCGCCGTTCAGTGCCCGGACACCGGGTTGTGGGGCTTTATCGACCAGCATGGCGACATTGCCGTGCCGCCGCGTTTTGCCAATGGGAGTTTCTTCAACAACGGCGTGGCCGTTGTTCCACTCGCCGAAAGCGAGGCCGTTGAGGGCGCACGCTGGGTGCTCATCGATACCGAAGGCAAGCAGCTATCCGGCCCCTGGCACGGAATCGAACACAGCCAGGGTAGTACCTACCTGGTCAGCGATGGCGCACACCGCTGGGGGCTCATCCACCAGCGCGGCACGCTGCTGGTGTCCCCCATCGCCTTTGAGCAGGAAGCCTCGGAAGACGAGCGTCAAGCCACTCTGCAAATACGCTACCGCGAACTACGCCTGCACGGATTGGCGGAACGCCTGGCAACACTGCCGCTAGTGCAAGCGGTGGCCGGGCTGGAACTCAAACGCGAACGCGATTTCTACGAAGCCCGCCTGTGGGGCAAAAAAGTGAATGTGCTGCGCGTGCCAGAACACTGGCAGGATACCTTCGGCACCTCCACCCAAGGGCAGATTGGGTGGAGTTACCCCGTCAGCGCCAACCTTTTCAATTTCGATCAGGAATGCCCGGTGTTGCTTGACCGGGAATCGGGTAATCAGTTGTCACTTGGCATTCCTTGGGGAGATCTGGAACTGTGCAAATGACACTACCCCACTCAACCATGGAACCTGCAACTCATCCCAGAAGGTGGCCCTATGAAACATGCCCGCACAGTCAATCGATACACAGGTACACCTGAACAACTCGCCGAGGACATCGGCAACCTTTACTACGATGCCCTGGCGGAGTTTCTGAGGCTTTTCTCGGACAAGCTGGCCCGCGATGCCATCGCCGACCACGGACGTGGGCGACCGAAACTGGCCAACGAACTGGAAGCCGGGGCGAAACACTTGGCCGCTGCCGCACAGCACATCGAATCGGCGTGGCGCATATGCAAGCCGTATGTATCGAGTACCGCGAAAACCCGTTCTGCGTAAGTCGGTAGGGAGTAGCCATGAACATCCGCGTCATCGCCCTCGACCTTGAAGGCACGCTGATTTCCAACGCCCATAGCCAGATTCCTCGGCCAGGGTTGCGCCGGTTCCTTGAGTCGTGCAAAGCACTGGTTGGCCGGGTGGTCATGTTCACCACGGTTGATGAACCGCGCTTCCGGCGTATTGCTTCCCAATTGGTTAAGGAGCGCCGCGCACCGCATTGGTTTGCCGAAATCGAATACATCGCCCGCGACGGCGAAACCAAGAATCTGGCGCTTATCCCCGAATGCCAAGCCGAGGAGGCCTTGCTGGTGGACGACTATGAAATCTACGTTCACCCGGGCCAGGAGGCGCAGTGGATCAAGGCGCCCTATTTCGATGCGCCATACCCGGCTGATGACAAAGGGTTGGGCATCACGCTGAACATGATTTTTGAAAAGGTTCTCCCAACCCGTCCACTTGGCCAAATCCAGTTGGCTTTCGCCAAGATGATGGATCACTTCGGCCACATCTTGCCGGAAGACGATGTTGCCCAAAGACGCCGAGGCCGGATTGGCGACCCTGAAGATGGTGACTACGGTTATGGCGATAGCGTCTATTACCTGTTCGGCCAGGATGATCGGGGCGAGTACCTCGATTTCTACATGCTCCACCGAATTGCCGGAGACACGCATGGTCGCATCCGGGAAGACGGTAGTTATGAGGGACTGGACGTCATATCGCCCTTTGGCCCCGTGCGGTCTTCCGATCCAGAAGAGGACGCTCGCTTGCGAGCCAAGGACCAAGCCGAGGTCAACCGGATTCGTTCAATGCTGGAAGCCAAAGGCTTTCCCTCATGTTATTGACGGCTGGTAGCCATGCTTGCTGAATTCGCATCAGACGCCGTCGAAGCGTTCCATGCCATCTGATAAACCAGAAACTGCAACAACTCAAATGAAAGAGACAAATGACGGATGACACCACCCAGCCAAAACTACTCCTGCTGATCGAAGGTCCACGGGTAGCAAGAAGAGCTGTCATGAAGCGGCTGATGAACTTCCCCACCCTGCCTGGAGATGATGATTTGAACTGGGTGATACCGAAGGAGCAACACGGCGGCGGCATTGATGTAATTGGTGTCAGGCTCATGGGACAGAACGAGCATTGGCTCGCGACGACAACAGACTTTGAAGCGGCTTTCACTGCTGGCGATCAAATTCTGGTCGCCCCTATGCAAAGCAGAATGGACGTGAATGTCCTGTCAGGACAGGTGATGTGCCTAGACGACTTCACGATCGAATATCTTGCCGTCGAAGGGGTCAAGAACCATAAAGCACATGCGGACATGCTGATGGAGTCGATTTTTGTATTTGCCAAGCAGGCTGGATTGATCGAAAACGCATTCGGTTATTGAAGGTTCGAACATGCCGGTCAATTTCCTGGCCTACGGCTGCTGACCTACCTATTGCAGCCGTTGGTGGCGCATTACCCCACTGACCGCTCAGGCCGAGCAAGAGACGCCCACGCAAAAGACCTGGCCGTCTCTTCCTGGTCTACTCCGGCTCTTTGAAATGCCATCAGTAAAGCCGGCATTACGGAAATTTCCGATCATGTTCGCTAACGGCGAAAATCGCAGATTATTGTGTTTGCTTCATCTGAGGCTTTCTGAATATCGCAAATTCAGCATCTCAGGCCAGGCAGCGCAAGCTTCTGAAGCTTGTCTTTTCCCGGCTCACACTTCCGCCCAGTGCGCCAGGTTGATTTGCAGACTCTGTTTGCCATTCCATTCATTTACTTCCAGGCGGTAAACCGCCTGGATTCTTTCCGGCAATGGGGTGTCCTGGAAAAACAGGATGGCGTCGGCCTGTATCGCGCCATTCGGCGTATAGGGCTGGCTCAAGCGGAGTTTCAAGTGTTTCTCGCCGACCAGGCGTTGGCTTTGCACGTTGAATTCCGCCTGGAACAGCGGGGTCGGAAAGCCCTGGCCCCAGACCGTGCCAGCTAGGCTTAAGGCGTTTTCCAGCGTGAAATCCGCCGCGCTCAATTCACCATCGGTTTCGATGACGCGGGTCAGGTCGGCCGCAGTCAGGCTTTCCTGCGCGACGGTTTCGAACAGCGATTTGAACTCATTGAAACGTTCACGCCGGATCGACAAACCCGCTGCTGCCGCGTGGCCGCCGAATTTCAGGATCAGGCCGGGCGCGCGCCGGTCCACCGCATCGAGCGCGTCGCGCAGATGCAGGCCGGGAATGGCGCGGCCGGAACCTTTCAACAGGCCATCGCCGCCATCGGCAAAGATGATCGTCGGGCGGTGGTGGCGTTCTTTCAGGCGCGATGCCAGCAAACCGACCACGCCCTGATGCCAGGCGGGATCGAACAAGGTCAGGCTGGCGCCGTCGGCGACCGGGATGCCGTCGAGCAAGGCCAGCGCCTGATCCTGCATGTCGGCTTCGATGTCGCGCCGGGCGCGGTTGAGTTGATCGAGTTCGCGCGCCAGCGGCAGCGCATGCGCCATGTCTTTGGCAAGCAGGCATTCGATGCCGATGGTCATGTCGGAGAGCCGGCCGGCGGCATTCAGGCGCGGCCCGATGACAAACCCGAGATCTTCCGAGCCGGCTTTTTCCGGTTTCCGGCCAGCGGCGGCAAACAGCGCCTGGATGCCGGGCCGGGCGCGGCCGGTCCGTATGCGTTGCAGGCCTTGCGCCACCAGCAGGCGGTTGTTGGCGTCGAGCTTCACCACATCGGCCACCGTCCCGAGCGCGACCAGGTCAAGCAAATCCGCCAGGTTGGGCTTGGTCTGTTCGGTGTAAACGCCGCGCCTGAGCAGTTCGGCGCGCAACGCCAGCAGGACATAGAACATCACGCCGACACCGGCCAGGTGTTTGCTTGGAAATGCGCAGCCGGGCTGGTTGGGATTGACGATCAGCGCATCCGGCAACGTATCGCCAGGCAAGTGGTGATCGGTGACCAGCACATCGATGCCGCGTTGGCGTGCCGCTTCGACGCCAGCATGCGCGGCAATGCCGTTATCGACGGTAATCAGCAAATCCGGCTTCTGTTCCGCCGCGAGTGCAACAATTTCCGGCGACAGTCCGTAGCCGTACTCGAACCGGTTCGGCACCAGATAACTCACCTTTGCGCCCATGCTGGCCAATCCGGTCATTGCCAGTGCGCTGGCAGTGGCGCCATCGGCATCGTAATCGCCGACGATCAGCATCTGTTCACCGCGCGCGATGCCATCCGCCAGCCGGCTGGCCGCGGCTTCGATATTTTTCATGCCGGTGTGGGGTGCGACATCGGAAGGCGCGTAGGGCAGCAATTCGGTCAGTTTGCTTTTCAACTGGTCCGGCTGGGTTACGCCGCGCGCGGCATACAGGCGGGCGAGGAGGGCGGGAGTGCCAGCCGCTTGCAGCACGCGGTAGGCGATATCTGGGATGGGGCGGGTCTGGAGATTTAGCATGTCCGAATATTACAGGCCGCTGTTTTGAACTGGGCGCCTCGCCAGCTAACATGCGCTCTATGTCGCACTATCTACCTCTCTCCCGGGTCGCTCGACTGGTTGGTCAGCCGCGTTCCGAAATTCAACGCATGATTCATAACGATGAGCTGGTCACCTTTGACGGCATGGTCGATATGAACGAATTGCTGCGCGTTTTTCCCGATGTTAGTTGGGAAGACGATGGTGAATTCCGTCGTGTTCAGGAAATCAAGGAAAAAGCCTTCGGCAAGCGGGTATTTGAACGCGCCTTGCCTGACAAGGAAGTGCTGGCTGAACGCCTGTTTGAATTGGGCAAGGAATTCGCCGCCGCGAAAACCTTGTTGCTGCACTACCACGAAGTCCTCCGCTTCATGGGTGACAAGCTGAATGACGTGGCGGAAACCGGCGGCGCGGCGACCCACGATGCCGTGACCGGACTCAAACATTGGCTTAAACGTGAGCTCAATGCGGCGCCCCAGGAAGCTGAACGGGCTGAGGCGTTGCTGGCTCAGGAAAGTGTGATGCGCATCATGTCTGCTCAAGTCACCATCCAACCCACCGGGCATGAGTTTTTCGTCGAAGGCAACGACACTTTGCTCGAAGCCGCGCTTCGCGCTGGTATCCCGTTGAATTACGGTTGCAGCAACGGCAATTGTGGTGAATGCAAAGCGCGCCTGGTTTCAGGCCAGGTGAAAAAGGTGCATCCACACGATTTCGTGATCAAGGATGCCGAGAAATCCAACGGCGCCTTCCTGCTTTGTTCTTTTACCGCAATCACTGATGTGGTCATCGAAGCAGCCGTTTTCGGCGCCAGTGATATTCCAGAACAAGGCATCACCACCAAGGTGAAAGCGGTGGAGATGCTAGGTGACGGGATTGCCGCTTTGCACCTGACTGCGCCGCGCAGCCAGCGTCTGCGTTTCCTTGCCGGCCAACATGTCAAGCTGTCGATCGATGATGCCGAAGGTGAGTACTACGTTGCCAGTTGCCCGTGCGAAGACCGTCATATTGAAGTCCATGTCCGGCGTGACAATCGTGGTTTCTCGCGCAAGGTTTTCGGTAACCTGAACCGGGAGACCCCGGTACGCCTGGAAGGCCCGCATGGCGAGTTTGTGATGAAACTGGATTCACGCCGTCCGGTATTGTTCATAGCCTGGGATGACGGTTTTGCCCCCATCAAGAGCCTGATACAGCACGCCATGTCGCTCGAAATTGCCGAGGCCATGTATCTGTACTGGGCTGCCGATGGTGTTGGTCATTATCAGGACAACCTGTGCCGTGCCTGGACCGATGCGCTGGATGATTTCATCTACCAACCGATGCCAAATAATTCTGGCCCGAAAGTCGTTGCAGAAGCCATCCTGGCACACCACCCCAATCTGCAACGAGCCGATATCTACGCGGCCGGGCCAGCTGAATTCCTGGCTGTTCTTCAAGCCGGCGCGCTGGCGCACGGACTGTCTCCTTTGGGCTGGCATGGCGAGGTGGTTTGATCCTAAAAAACGCAGTTGACCGGACTGTAGGTGCGAATTTATTCGCAAAATCAACCGCTTGTGTGCGAATGAATTCGCACCTACATCAGTAACGCAACTGCTTGAAATTTCACAATATTCAATCCCAACTGAGGATTCCAGGTTG